>JAQUXS010000124.1 GCA_028692255.1 Clostridium sp. | reverse complement strand
GTCAGCATAAGCTGTGGCCTCATCAAGAATTATTGTCTCAGAGTCTTTTAATATTGCTCTTGCTAATGTAATTCTTTGTCTTTCTCCTCCAGATAATTTTCCACCAGCCTCCCCAACTATTGTTTCATAACCATTAGGTAAATCTAAAATAAATTTATAACAATTAGCTATTTCACAAGCTCTTTTTACTTCCTCAAATGATGCATCTGGCTTTCCAATTTTAATATTATCTAAAATACTCATATCAAACAGAAAATTATCCTGTGCTACATAGCTAATATTCTCCATTAATTGATTTGAAGAAATAGATTTAATATTTGTCCCTCCATATTCTATAGTTCCTTCTTCAACATCCCAAAAACCAGCCATCAATTTTGCAATTGTAGATTTTCCTGAACCAGAAGATCCAACTATTGCTGTCATTTCTCCTTTATTAGTTGTAAAACAAATATTATTTAAAACTCTCTTATTATCATAAGAAAAACTTACATTTTTAAACTGAAACCCTGTATCTTTTAACATTACATTTTTATTTGGTCTTTGTAGTTCATTTGTATTTAAAAATTTTTCTATTGTGTTAATACTTGCTCCTATAAAACTAAATTCCTCAGTAAAAACAGCACTTTTTAATAGTGGGCCAATAAAAGCAAGTGGTAATACAATTGTTAATACAAATACCTCCATATGGATTTCTCCCATGATATACAAATATGATCCTAATGGTAATGTACCAAGTAATGTAGATGGCATAACTGATTTTGCCCCTGCATTCCAAAACCAACTTTGTCTCCACCACTCAATAGTGCTGTTATGAAAAAATCTAACAGACTCTTCTAATTTTTTATAATATTCTCCTGTTTGACTAAATGTCTTTATAACTTTTATTCCATTTATATATTCCACAATGTTGCTGTTCATATTATTTGATGCCTTTGTATATTTCTCCATCTTTTCTTTATAGCCTCTGAAAATACCTAAATAAAATAACATACCTATAGGAATTGTTATAAGAGAAACTAGTCCCATTTTCCAGTTCAATATAAATATATAAATTATAATACACATTGGAGCTATAATACTTGAAGTGAGCTCTGGCATTATATGAGCTAAAGAATCTTCAAGTTTAGCTACTTGATCTACAATTAAATTCTTAAACTCTCCAATTGACCTATTCAAAATTTCTCCCATATGAATTTTAGCCATTTTATCAGTAATATTTAAACGAATATTTTTTAATATTGTAAATGATATTTTATGTGAAATAAGTGTAGATTTAAGTGTTAATAAATACTTAATTATATAAGCTCCTGTAGATATTCCTACATACAATATTGTGTCCTTCAAGTTAAAAGTTCCATTAAACAAACTTCCTATAACCTTAGCTATAAAATAGTAAGGTAAAAGTCCAATAATCTCACCCATAATTGCTAAAAAAATAGAAATGGTCATAAGATACTTTTTATCATCCATGTACTTTAAAAGAAATTTCAAAGCATTCTTCTCCATTCACTCTACTCCCTTCTTTTTATAAAACATAATCATAGCATTTTAAACTTGCTATTTTATTTAATATTCCTAAAATAATTATCATTAAGATAACTAAGTTATCTTTTTGTCGTTACTAACTTATACTCTCTGATTTACTGAAAAAACTTTTTTAAAAATATTGCAAATAACATTCCATATATTAAACATTTTATTTTTAACAATTATTATATATATGTTGACCCTATTAAATTCATTATTGATAACTAAGTTATCAGATTTTCAAAAATAAAACCATGTTTTTCTTACATTCCAAATATATATTTCCATCCTATTGTATTAAATTTTACTACTGTACTAATACATTTTTTTGCCTCTTCTTTATCATAGTCATGAATTATAACCTCAAATATTGATGTAAAATAAGCTTGAATCAGCATATGAACTTCTTTTTCAGATATATTTTGAATCTTATAACCTTTCTCTTTTAATTTATTCATGAATGTAATTGTATGCTTAACTTCTATATCTGATATATCATGAATAAAGTTTTCATATACAGTTCCATCAGCACAAGATACAAGAAGTTTAAATTGATCATAATTTTTATAAATCAAGTCAATAAAACCTATCATTGATTCATCAGTCATATCCCATATTTTATTATCACTTGTATCATCTAAAGACTTATAAATTTCATCTTCACTTTTACAATAGCTTTTTTTTAATTCTCTAATTGCATGTTCAACTAACGCTTCAAAAACAGTTTCTTTATCTCTAAAATGCCTATAAAATGCTCCTGTAGTAACATTAGCACCTTTACATATTTCTCTTAGATTAGATCTTTCAAATCCTTTATTTAAAAAACTTTTTTTAGCACTTATTAGTATAGCTTGATGAGTATCGTTGTAGTTACTTTCCATAATAATCTTTCCTTTGCACAATTTACTATAAGGTCATGTATTTTAAAATCTTCAACTGTATCATATATTCTTCTTTTATTTTTTTCCTCTTGGTATACCTTAATTCTCAGGAGCAAAAGCCAATTCACTGGTAGTATATACGTATATTACTTTATTTAAAATTCCTTCATCGCTTCTTTATTCCTTAAGAAAAGTATTAATTAGCCTCTAGCAATTGATAATGAATATCATGTTCTTTTCGATTATATATTCTTTTCTATTATTTGTCAACAAAGTTATTTTTAACTCAGTGTTAATCTCTGATCTATCTTTATGTTCAAAGATACTACATTAACGCCCACTCTAAAGAGCGGACGTTTATTTTTTTACACTTAACACTATATAATTTACATTCTTATCTAGTCATTTATACAAAAACTTATTTATGCATTTGTAACTTTCCATGCATTAGCATTTTGTCTTATATCCCAAAATCTCTTATATATTCCTTCATTTTTAATAAGCTCTTCATGTTTTCCAACATCATCAATTCTGCCGTCATTCATTACTACTATCTGATTGGCATCTTTTATTGTGTTAAGTCTATGAGCTATAATAACTAAGGTTTTATTTTTTACTAATTCATTAATTGCTTCTTGAATATATACTTCATTTTCAGGATCTATATTTGCTGTTGCTTCATCTAGAAGAACTATTGGTGCATTTTTTAATATTGCTCTTGCAATTGATATTCTTTGCTTTTCTCCTCCCGATAAAGCTCCTCCACCTTCACCTAC
>JAQUXS010000069.1 GCA_028692255.1 Clostridium sp. | reverse complement strand
AGTAAATCATTTAAATTGTCTGCACCGTAATCATATTTGTAGTTCCAGTTTTGTTTGAGGATAATCCAGAAACTATAATTACCCGGGCACCTTTTTTTATATAATTTAAATCAAGGCATTTTTTTATAGCTTCTTTTGTTAAAATATCTGAAGAGGTGAAATTATCACATACTATTCCCGTAACACCAAAATTAATGCAGAGACTGTGCATTATTATTTCATCAGGGACTGCTGCAATTATGTTGCAGTTAGGTCTGTATTTAGATATCATTTTTGCTGTAAATCCACTTCTTGATAAAGCTATTATAGCATCTGCATTTAATTTAACTGAACAGCTGCAAGCTGCAAGGCTAACTGCAGTTTCTATATTTTCTATATGAGGTTCATATCTTTTATTTAATTCTTCCGTAAAATCAAAGCTTTCTTCTGTTTCAACGGCTATTTTGGACATCATTTTTGCTGCTTCAATAGGGTACTCACCATTAGCACTTTCACCACTTAACATTATTCCATCTGTGCCATCTAGAATTGCATTGCATATATCTGACACTTCAGCTCTTGTGGGTCTTGGATTATTTATCATAGAATCAAGCATTTGAGTTGCAGTTATAACTGGTTTCCCTTTAAGGTTACATTTTTTTATTATACTTTTTTGAATCGCAGGAAGATCTTCAATAGGCATTTGAACACCCATATCTCCTCTGGCAATCATAATTCCATCTGAAACATCAATTATTTCATCTATATTTTTAGTGCCTTCTCTAGTCTCAATTTTAGCTATTATTTTTATCTTATTTCCATTATGTTTATTTAGTAAATTTCGTATTGACTTTATATCGTTTGCACTTCGTATAAAAGAAGCGCAGACAATATCAACTTGTTCGCTGCAGCCAGCTACCAAATCTTCTTCATCTTTAGGTGTTATAACTGGAATGTTTAATGAGGTCGTAGGAACATTTACACCTTTATGGCTTGATATATATCCAGAATTAAGTGCAGTGCAGTTTATATTTTTACCATCAATTGAAGTAACTCTAAATTCTAGAAGACCGTCATCTACCAAAATCATATCATCTACTTTTATATCTTTATACAGGTCTTCAAAGGAAATTGAACATTTATTTTCGTCGCCTACAATTTCACCGCTGCAGCTAAATGTAAAATTCTGTGATTGCTTGATAAAGACTTTATCATTTTTAATAGTATGAATTCTTATTTTTGGACCTTTAATGTCCATCATCACTGCAACTGGTTTATTTAAAGTTTTACTAGTCTGCTTAACTAGATGAATTTTATCTACGTTTTCTTGCATAGTACCATGGGAAAAATTAATTCTTGCTGCATTCATGCCAATTTCAATAAAATTTTTTATTGTGTTTTCATCACTGCTTGAAGGGCCTAAAGTAAATACCATCTTAGTTTTTTGCAATTGTAAACATCTCCTTGTAATAGAAATAATTATATAAAATTCATAAATTATAATCAACAGGTTTATTTTTAACTATATTGCGCAAAATATACAAAGGACAGGCACGATAATTTTAATAAAGTGTTAAAAGGGTAAAAAGGGTAAAAAATATAAGGTATATATGATATAATACAACAAGGTGGTGATATTGTGTTCATAAATGATACAAAAATAAAAGTTAGATATGCTGAAACGGATAAGATGGGAATAGTACATCATTCTAGATACTACATATATTTTGAATTAGCAAGAGATGAATACATAGAGAAATTAGGCTTTACATATAAACACATGGAAGATATGGGAGTAATGCTCCCCATTGTTGAAACTCATGCAAAGTACATCGAGGGTGCAAAATACGGTGACATAATTTTAGTAAAAACTCACATAAAAGAAATCACAGGTGTAAAAGTTGTTTTTGAATATGAAATTTATAGAACAAGTGATGACAAACTTCTTTTAAAGGGTGGAACCACTCAAGCTTTTGTAGACAGTAAGAAATTCAAAATAATAAATGTAAAGAAAGAATATCCTGAGCTTTGGGAAAAAATAAGTAAAAATTAGATTTAATTTTTTTAACATGTATGTGTACGAGGTGACAGCAGTATGTTTTTTAATAGAATAAATCATGTAGCAATTATATGTTCAGATTATAAAAAATCTAAAAAATTTTACTCTGAAATACTTGGATTTAAGATAATAAATGAATTCTATAGAAAAGATAGAGATTCTTATAAACTTGATTTAGAGCTTGGAAATAATGATAGAATAGAACTCTTTTCCTTTAAAAATCCGCCTAAAAGACAAAGCTATCCAGAAGCTTGTGGGCTAAGACACATTTCTTTTGAAGTATCAGATATTGAGGGTGCTATTAGTTATCTTAATGATAGTGGAATAATAACTGAACCCGTTAGAGTTGACGAGTTCACAAACAAAGAATTTACTTTTTTTAGTGACCCTGACGGACTGCCTATAGAGATTTATTCAAAATAATTCATAAATGGGAAGTGATACTATGGATTACAAATATATTTCCTATGATACATTTAATAATATTGGACTCCATGATTGTGAGATAGAAGATTTTATAATTGATGGAAAAACATTAAGATTACAATTTGATCATATAGATGTTCTTAAAGAACATCCCCTTAATGAATACAGCATTCCGAAATCTACTGGAAGGGCTGAAATTATATTTGAAAATTTTAATATAGAAAATTCATTTATATATGATAAATCTAAGATAAGTGGAAATAATCAAGGAATATCAGTTGTTAGACCTGCAAAATTTCAAGACGTTATAAGGGGAGTAGCAGTGCTTACAATTGATACTCAAAAATATGATGATGGTACATATTTTTGCAAAATAATGGGAGATAGAAATGGATTTTTTGAATTTTGGTTTTCTTTTGAAAGATCTATTGATTGCTGGAACAATTTAAAAAGAGATGCATGGTTTGCCCATTGGGATAAAAGAATAAGATGAAAAAAGGAGCTGTCACATTAGCATAATAAAATTAAATGCTAGTGTGGCAGCACTTTTTATCAAAATTATAGTTAAAACTAAAGTAAGAAGTAAAAGTTAATAACTAAAAATTATAGATGATTTTTGGCTTTGCGGAATAATCAATATCACATTTTACTTTTACGAGAATGTGATATTACGTAAAATCCATATATTAAAGTTATTAAAGCTGCAGCATAAGGTAAATAGTGTGATACAAAAATTGGAACAATATTTGAAACTAATCTATCGCTTAATAACATTTCAAAAGCTGCATGAGCTAGAACAGCAGCACCTATGTATATTACAATAGGATGTTTTTTCATTATTGCAGAGACGTAAAGACTTCCATAGAATATAATTGGTATATTTAAAAGTAGCCCAAAAACTATTAAATATAAATTCCCATTAGCACTTCCTGCAATTGCCAGCACGTTGTCAAGACTCATAGTTAAATCCGCAAATACTATACTGTAAATAGCATACTTAAAATTATTAGGATTAGTTCTTTTAAGTTCTGTCCCTTTTTGTGGCTTTATAAGATGCCATGTTATTATTAATAATATGATGCCTCCTACAAATCTTATTGGAAGCCACTCAATCATTAAAACATATGTAATTATACAAGCAAATATTATTCTTAATGTAATTGCAGCAATAACACCAATAAAAGAAGCTTTCTTAGCCATTTTTTCTGGTAAATCTTTTGTGGCAAGAGCAATAACACCTATGTTATCACCACTTAATACTATATCTAACAATGTTATTTTTAAAACGCCTGTAATTAATAATATTAAACTTTCCATTTTATCCTCCTAATAGCATAAAAAATTATGTCTACAAGAATTATACTACAAAGTAAGTTTATTCGCTATAAGTAATATTAAATACCACATAGTTTTAAACAATATATAATTTTTTTTGAAATATATTTTCAAAATCATTTAAACATCTATTAGCTTCTTTTAGTTCAATATATGAATCTGTATCTTTTAAAAGTGTTTTAGTTATTACATTTTTTTCATCTATTTTACATTTTATATCTTTAACTCTATAGGTCATGCTTGTATCAAGGCTTTCAGAAAGCCTTAAAAGTATACCTAATTTTTTTATTAGTTCAATATCATCTTTATTTATTATCATCTTATACTTTTGAAAATCTAAAGCAAAATTGTTGCTATCGTGATTTGCAGCTATACAGGCACTAATTACAAGTTCTCTGTGGGTAATTCCATAAATTTGTGAGTTTAATATTATATACAGAGAATGTTTGTAGTGAAAATAATAAGTTATATTTGAACCTATATCATGAAGCATTGCTGAAGTTTCAATTATATTATTAAGATTAATTTTACTGTTAATAAGTGGCTCAAGCTCACGGCAAAATGATTTAAAAAGGTGATATATGTGTTTTGAATGATCTATGTTGGCATTTTGATTTATAAGTAAACTATTTATTGAAGAAGTAAGTATGTCATCTATAGGTTTTTTATCCTTACATATATGACTGTAGAGCAGTCCTTCTCTAATTCCATTTCTACTTATTATAACTTTTTTTATTGAACATAAATCTAACAAAGTATATAGTAAGGCAGCAGAACCAACAAATATATCAGATCTATCACTGGAAAGTCCCTTGATTTTTTTCCTTTCTTTGCTGCTTTTACTTTTTACTGTATCATATATTTTTTTTATATCTGTAGTTTCTAATTCGTAATTATGGATTAGATTTAAAGGGTAATCCATAAATTTCTTGTGTATTTTTGCAGCAGTTCTAATACTACCACCTACACCAATTAGAGGAAGATCAGATACATCCTTAAGCCAATCTAATGTATTTAGATTTTCTCTTAAAAATCCGATAAGTTTTTTTTCGGTATCATCATTTAAAACATCATCAATATTAAAATGTTGTGTTAAGGTAATTGCACCAAAAGGAAAGCTTATACTTTTAATTAGCTGTCTGTTTTTTACAAGTATTATTTCAGTGCTTGCGCCTCCTATATCCATAATAAGAGCATCTTGCACATTTATTGTGTTTACTACGCTAAAATAATCATAGTAAGCTTCTTCTTTTCCTGATAGTACAGTTATTTCAAGGTCAAGTTCATTCTTTGCTCTTTTTAAAAAATCAGATCTATTTTTGGCTCTTCTTATAGCTTCAGTGGCTACAGCAGTTATTTTAGAAATTTTAAATGAATCACAAATACTTTTATATGTAGAAAGTGTTTGTATTCCAAGATCTAATTTTTCTTTTGAAAGCATATCATTTTTATCAAGACCGTCTCCGAGTCTAACGTACTGTTTCAATTCATTTATTATTCGTATTGAATTTTCTTCACCAATTTCTGCAATAAGTAATCTCACAGAATTAGAGCCGATATCAATTATACCTATTTTATTAGTCATATATATACCTCTTATAATAATTTAATTAAAATATACCTTTTGTTAAAAATATCATTATACAATATTAGTAGGTACTTATTAATACTATAACATTTTATGAAAAAAATATATAAAAAATATATTAAATTATATATATTTTTTATAAAAAGATGGTAAAATAAAATTGTAGCAATAATGTGTCATAATTCCGTATAAAATAGCATTAAATGGGGGACTTGTATGAATAACATTAAAAAAGAAACTGTAGCGGCTTTAGATTTAGGTGCTAATTTTTTTAGAATGGTAGTAGCTGAAATAAGCAGCGATGGTAAAATACAAATATTAGATGAGTTACAAAAGAATACATCTATAGGAAGTGATACATTTTCAAAAAAGAGAATAGGATTTGAAGCAATAGGGGAAGCTTGTTCTATATTAAACGGTTTTGTAAGACTTATGCGTGATTATAAAGTAAATTTCTATTGGGCAGTTTCTACAAGCGGAATAAGAGAAGCTGAGAACAAGGAATACGTGCTTGAACAAATAAGAGTTAAAACTGGCATACAAATCGAAGTTATAAATACAGCACAGGAGAGATTCCTTGTTTTTAAAGCACTTAGAAAAAATCTTAAAAATTCTGAAAGAATATACAATGAAGGAGCTATGATACTAAATATAGGCTCAGGCGGTGTTGAGGTTTCAGTTTATGATAAAGGTAAACTTCAATTTACCGAATATATAAAAATAGGATCTCTTAGACTTATAGAAATCCTTGGATGTCTTAAAAACTCAACTTTAAATTTTCCAAGTGTTATGGAGGAATTTGTGAAAAATAAAACATACACACTTGTAGATTATATTAAAAGTTATGGTATTAAAAACTTAATTGGACTTGGAGGAAGCTTTAAATTTTTATTAAAGAACTTCGATAATTATGAAAAAGGATTTATTCCTAAAAAACTTATTTTAGACTTTTCAAAAGAAATAAAAAGCATGAGTGTAGATAACGTATGTGAAAAATTCAATATAAATGGAAAAGAGGCAAAGCTGTTAATGCCATCTTCTGTTATTATGGAAACTTTTCTAAACATGACTGATGCAAAAGGGGTATATGTACCAAAAGTTTCATTGAGACATGGCATGCTTATTGATATGCTTAGTAATAAATTAAATCCTGAAAACAAAAAAATATTTGAAGATGATATAATAAGTACCGTTTGGCACATTGGAGAAAAGTATAGAATAGATAAAGAGCATGCAAAAGAAGTTGAAAATTTAGCACTTTTTATTTTTGATAAAACACAAAAAATACACAGACTTAAACAAAGAGAGAGAACCCTCTTAACTATAGCATCTATATTGCATGATATAGGTAAATTCGTAAATTTAAATGAAAAAGGACTATTTTGTTATACTTTAATTCATGATGAAGAAATTTTAGGAATTTCAAATAAAAATTTAAATATAATTGCTAATGTAGTTAGATATCATGGAGAGGATATGCCTTCGTTTTCTGATGAAAATTATAAAAATCTTAGCTATTCAGATAAATTAACAGTTTCAAAACTAGCAGCAATTTTAAAATTGTCAGAATCGTTAAAATTTTCTCCTTTGGCAAAATTAGAAATATTAGATATAACTTCAGATGATACAAATGTTTATTTTAAAATAAAGAGTAACAAAGATATTACTATTGAACAATGGCTTTTTAATAGTAATAGGGAATTATTTGAAGAGGTAATAGGGCTTAAACCAATTATAAGTATAATAAATTAATAACAAGAGGATGATGGTTTATGGATAGCAAAAATTTTATAAATAGAGAGCTTAGTTGGCTTGAATTTAATGAAAGAGTTTTAGAGGAAGCAGGAGATCTTTCCAATCCTCTTTTGGAAAGATTAAACTTTCTAGCAATTGTAAGCTCTAATTTAGATGAATTTTTTATGGTAAGAGTAGCATCATTAATTGAGCAAATACAAGCTAACTTTGAAAAACCTGATTTCTCAGGATTAACTCCTAAAGAGCAGGTTGAGAAAATAACTGAAAGAGTACATGAAATGGTACACTTACAGTATAAAATATATGAAGATTTGAAGTATAAATCAAATGAAGCAGGAATAATTTTTTTAAAACCTAATGATCTTACAGAAAGTCAAGTTAAATTTGTAAATTCATATTTTCATAAAAATGTATACCCAGTACTAACACCAATGGTAGTAGATAGCAGTAGACCTTTTCCATTAATTTTAAATAAAAGTCTTAATATAGCACTTTTTATTGATGATAAAGAGTCAGAAGATGATATATTTGCTACTGTACAAGTACCATCAGTGTTAAAAAGGATTATTGAAGTACCAAATGATTCAAATGGTAAAAAAAGTTATATGTTACTTGAAGATATAATAAAGATGAATATTAATGAAGTTTTCAGAGGACATAGGATAAAAAGTATGGGATGCTATAGGATTACAAGAAATGCAGATCTCAGTATAGATGAAGAGGGTGCAGAAGATCTTTTAGAGGCAATTGAGCAATCTGTTAAAAATAGAAAATGGGGAGAAGCAATAAGAATAGAAATAGAGAATGATATAGATGAAAATTTGGCTAAAGTTTTGAGGGATGAATTAGAAACGTCATTTGGAGAATTTTATAGTATAAATGGGCCTATTGATCTCACATTTCTATCAAAGCTTAAATCAGTAGAAGGATATGAAGATCTAAAATATCCAAACTATAAACCAGTACCTGTAGCACAATTTATTTCAGAAGGTAATGTTTTTAATGCAATTTCAAAGGAAGATATTCTTGTGCATCATCCATACCAGAGCTTTAATTGTGTTGTTGATTTTGTTAAAATTGCTGCAAAAGATCCTAAAGTTCTTGCAATAAAGCAAACACTGTATAGAGTCAGTGGAAATTCACCTATTGTAAATGCACTGATGGAGGCTGCTGAAAATGGAAAACAAGTAACTGTACTTGTAGAATTAAAAGCAAGATTTGATGAAGAAAACAATATAATATGGGCAAAAAGGCTTGAAAAGGCTGGGTGCCACGTTATATATGGCTTAGTTGGACTTAAAATACATGGTAAAATATTATTGATTGTAAGAAGAGAAGAGGATGGGATAAAGAGATATGTACATATGGCAACTGGAAATTACAATGACGTAACTGCCAATTTCTATACGGATATAGGTCTGTTTACTTCAAATCCATATATAGGTGAGGATGCTTCTGCACTATTTAATATGTTATCAGGTTACTCAACAATTAATGAACTTAATAAACTCTATATAGCACCAACTGGACTTAGAAAAAGATTCCTTTTCCTTATAAGAAGAGAAGAGGAAAATGCTAAGAATGGCAAAAAAGCTGCTATAATAGCAAAAATAAATTCACTTGTTGATAAAGAGATAATAGAAGCACTTTACAGGGCGTCAAAAGCAGGAGTAAAAATTCAGTGCATAGTAAGAGGAATTTGCTGCTTAAGACCAGGAGTTCAAGGAGTTAGTGAAAATATAACCGTTATAAGTGTTGTGGGAAGATTTTTAGAACATAGTAGGGTGTTTTATTTTTACAATGATGGTGAAGACTCGATATATCTTTCAAGTGCAGATTGGATGAATAGGAATCTTGATAGAAGAGTTGAAATACTTTTTCCAATTGAAGGTGAAAAAAATAGACATAAAATAAAACAATATTTAAATGTGTATTTAGAGGATAATGTAAAAGCAAGAATATTAAATAGTGATGGCACTTATACTAAAAAAATATGCACGGAAGAAGAACAAAAAATAAATAGTCAGCAATATTTTGAAAAAAAAGCAATAAAACAAGTTAAAAAAGCAAAAAAACAGGTAAAAGAACAAAAATTTGCTCCAATAACATCATTTTAGAAAAATATGTTGACACTAGAGTAATTTAAATAATATAATACTTTTGAGATGAAATTTATTCAATGAAGAGGAAAAGTAGCCGGCTTAAAAATTAAAGCGAACTGGGAGAAGGTGCAAGTCCAGTATTTTTAACTGTGAATGTTTTTACATTTATGTGAAAAGAGCCTTGGAGAAGTTTTAAAGGACAAAAAATGTTCGATAAATACCGTATACTGCGTTAAAGTGATGAGTGGACTTTTATGTCAATCAGAGTGGTACCGCGCAATCGTCGCCTCTGCAATTTTTGCAGGGCGGCTTTTTATATTTATTTAATATCTAGGAGGAAAAAATTATGGATTATAAAAATATTGTTGTAGATAGAATAAAAGAAGCATGTAACATAGATAGTGAAACTATCAAAAGACTTGTTGAAGTGCCACCTAAATCAGATATGGGAGATTATGCATTTCCATGTTTTGCTCTTTCCAAAATACTAAGGAAGGCTCCAAATGCAATAGCTGAGGATATATTATCAAAAATGGATAAAGACGGGTTCGAAAAAATAGAAACAAAAGGCCCTTATTTAAATTTCTTTATGGATAAAAGTATTTTTAGTAAAAACACAATTGAAGAAATAATAAATAGTGGAGATTCTTATGGTAGAAGTGAAATTGGAAAAGGTAAAAATATAACTATTGATTTTTCTTCACCAAATATTGCAAAGCCTTTTCATGTAGGACATTTATTTAGTACAGCTATAGGGAATTCACTTTATAAAATGCTTTCATTTGAAGGATATAATTGTATAGGTATAAATCATCTTGGAGATTGGGGAACACAGTTTGGAAAACTAATTTCAGCCTATAAAAGATGGTGCGATCATGATGAATTAGAAAAACATCCAATAAAAGAACTTTTAAGAATATATGTAAAGTTTCATACTGAAGCTCAAAATGATCCATCTCTTGAAGATGAAGGAAGAATGTATTTTAAAAAGCTTGAAGACGGAGAAGAGGAGGAAGTTAAGCTTTGGAAGAAGTTTAGAGAATTAAGTTTAAAAGAATTTAAAGATGTATATGATCTTTTAAATGTTAAATTTGATTCCTATGCAGGTGAAAGTTTTTACAATGATAAAATGGATCCTGTAATTGACGAAATAGATAAAAAAGGACTTTTAGTTGAGAGTAATGGAGCAAAGGTTGTAATGCTTGATGATTACAATATGCCACCTTGTATTATAAAAAAATCAGATGGAGCTACAATATATGCTACACGTGATCTTGCAGCAGCTGAATATAGAAAGAAAACATATGATTTTTACAAGAGCATATACGTTGTTGGAAGTGATCAGATTCTTCATTTTAAACAGCTTTTTAAAACTCTTGAACTAATGGGGCATGAATGGTCAAAAGACTGCTATCATGTAAGTTTTGGTATGGTAAGATTTGCAGATAGAAAGCTTTCTACAAGAAAAGGTGAGGTTATTTTCTTAGATGATCTTTTAAATAAATCTATAGCAGAAACACTGGATATTATAAATGAAAAAAATCCTGAACTTCCAAATAAAGAAGAAGTTGCAAAGACAGTAGGTGTTGGTGCAATTGTATTTACTTATCTAAAAAATAGCAGAGAAAAGGACATTGTATTTAATTGGGAAGAAATGCTAAGCTTTGAAGGTGAAACAGGACCATATGTTCAATACACATATGCAAGAGCAAAGAGTATTTTAAGAAAGCTTGGCTGTGCAGGGGATAAAGTTGACTACTCAAAACTCAATACTCAAGAGGAATTTGAACTTGTAAAATATATGGAAGGCTTTAAGAATGCTATATTTAATGCTACTGAAAAATTAGAACCATCTATACTTACAAGACATATAATTGACATAGCAAAAGCATTTAATAAATTTTATAATCTAAATAAAATAAGTAACTTGGAAGATATAGAACTGAAAAATGCACGACTTAAGTTAGTTGAATCTGCTGCACAGGTAATAAAGAACGGGTTATCACTTCTTGGTATAAATGTAGTAGAAAAAATGTAACAATTTATAGTATAATATTATTATGGAGGGATGATTAATGGGAACATTTAAAAATATACTTACCGCATTTGTATTTGCACTTATTATGACAGGGTTATATCAGGTCTTAAAAGTGTTCGTAATAAAAAAAGTAAAGAATAAAAAATTATTAAAATATGTAAGTCTTACATCAACTGTAATAATGCTTGTTATAAGCACATTTGTAAGTTATAAGTTTAAAGCTAATAGTATACAATATTATGTTAGTATGGCTATCCTTATGATATCAATTCTTACTGCGGTTGATATTTGGCTAGGGAAATATCAAAAAACAGATAAAAATAACAACAGTACTTATGATTCAGCTATAAAGCCAAGGCCAAAGGCTAAACCAAATAGAGTTAAGAATAGATATAAAAAATAAAGATAAGACTGATAATTTTTGGTTATCAGTCTTATCTTTTTGGAAGAAAAGTTGTACACTTATTTAAAGATTATATGAAAGAAGAGGAGATATATATGAAGTTCAGTTTAAATCAATTTTTACTTGCGGTTTCCTCTGCACTTGATTTTCTTGAAATTGATGTGTTTGGAAAAACAATAAATCACGGCAAAAGAGTTGCATATATTACTCTTAGAATATCAAAAATGCTTGGATTTGAGGATCAGGATATCTATGATGTGGTTTCTTTAGCTATTATGCATGATAATGGGCTTAATAAAGAAAGCTTTGATTCAAAGAAACTTAAAGATCATTGTATAGATGGAGAAAATAATATTAAAGAATACCCATTTTTTGAAAAAAACAAAAATATTATAAAATATCATCATGAACTATATGATGGAAGTGGATTATTTGGATTAAAGGGTTCAGAAATACCAATAATGGCCCAGATAATTTCATTTGCTGATTATTTAGAGAGAAACTTTATTGTAAATAAAATTTCTAATGATGAAAAAATTAAAATACAGAATTTTTTAAATGAGAAAAGTGGAATTTTATTTAAAAATGAAATATGTGATGCTATGAAGGAACTAATAGATAATAAAAGTTTTACACTTGACCTCAAAGATGAATTTCTAGATGCTGCTATAGATATGTATATCCCTAAGTTTAGTGTTGACATTAGCTTGGATAAGATATCCGAAATCACACAAATATTTTCTAATATTATAGATTCAAAATCTAAATTTACTTTAAGACATTCAAAGGGTATTGCTGAAAAGGCTGGAATTATGTCAGATTACTATAAATATGACTATGATATAAAAATGAAATTGGTAATAGCGGCAAACTTACATGATCTTGGCAAACTTGCAGTTCCAAACAGTATACTAGATGGGGAAAAACCATTAACTAAAGATGAATTTGAAATAGTAAAGTCACACACTTATTATACAAGGGCGGCACTTTCAAAAATAGATGGTTTTGAAGAAATTACAGAATGGGCAGCAAATCATCATGAAAAATTAAACGGAAAAGGTTACCCTTATGGTAAAACATATGAAGAACTTGACTTTAATTCAAGGCTTATGGGATGTATAGACATATATCAAGCTTTAACAGAGGACAGGCCTTACAGAAAATCATTAAGTCATAAAGAAGCACTTGATATAATGAATTCCATGGTAAAAGAAGGATTTATAGATAAAAATATAGTGGATGACATTGATAATGTATTTAAAAAAATCATTTTTTAAGATAAGACTATAAATTAAAATTTTTTGATTGTTAGTGGGGCGAAAAATATGATAAAAATAAAAAAAAGTTTCACTATGGCTATTTGTTTAGAAATATTCATACTTATTTTATTTACGGTTTTTATATTGGGGTATCTATGGATATACAATGAATATGAAGTATTTACAAATCAATCTCAAACAATGAAAAATGAATACATACAAGAACAAAAAGAAATAACAAAAGATCAAGTGAGTCAAACTGTTGATTATATAAACTATATGAAAAAACAGACGAATAATAAATTGAAAAATGATATTAAAGAGAGAACTTATGAAGAGTACGCAATATCCATGAATATATATAACAATAACAAAAATACAAAAAGTTCTGATGAAATAAAAAAGCTTATAGTACAGGCACTTAGAAATATTAGATTTAACAATGGCAGAGGATATTACTTTATTGATACTTTAGATGGATATGCAGTATTGTACCCTACTGATTCTCAGGTTGAGGGAAAGAATCTTTTAAATTTGCAAGATCAAAAGGGAAATTACTCATTGAAAGATGAAATAAGTTTGGTAAATAAGCAGAATGAAGGCTTTACAACTGGATATTGGACAAATCCAGAATGCAATAACAATAAAGTTTATCCTAAAATTGCTTTTGTTAAAAGATTTGAGCCCTATAACTGGTACATGGGTACAGGAGAATATGTCAGCGATGTAGAAAATGATTTAAAACAAGAAACATTAGATAGAATAAAAAAAATGAAATTTGGAAATGACACTAAAAATTATATTTTTATCGATAATTATAAAGGTCTAGAAATTTGCAATGGTGCCTATCCAAACTATGAGGGCAAAAATTTATGGAATCTTAAAGATCCAAAGGGAACTAAGGTAATACAAAAACAAATTGAAATTGCAAAAAATAATAAAGCTGGAGGATTTTTAACTCATTACTGGAAGGAAAGAAATTCAAATAATGTATTTAAAAAAACTACATATGTAAAAGCTGTACCTGACTGGAATTGGGTTGTTGGCTGTGGTATAAACATGCAGCAAATAGAAAAAATACTGGATGAAAGTAAAGCTAATATGCAGAAAAAAATTTATAGGGAAATAGAAAATATATGCTTAATACTTATAGGAGTTATAATTTTTGCCTTAATTATAACAAAAGAGTTAACAAATAGAAGCAGAAGAAATTTTGAAGTATTTACTAAGTTCTTAAGCAATTCTTCAAGTTCAAATGAAAAATTGGACATAAGTAAAATACATTACTTAGAATTTAAGAAATTAGCAGTAGCCGCCAATAAAATGATTGAAGCTATAAATGAAAATACTATTAAAATTAAAGAAAGAAATATGGAACTAAAGAAGATGTCAATAACAGATGGTTTAACAGGACTATATAATCATAATTATGCTTATATAAGCTTAGAGGCCGAAATTCATAAGGCTAAAAAATTTAATGAAGATTTTTGTGTATGTATGTTTGATATTGACTTTTTCAAAAAAATTAATGATACTTTTGGACATCAAGTTGGTGATAAAGTTTTAAAAAGAGTATCACAAATAATAAAAGAAAGTATTGGAGAAAACCATATTGCAGGAAGGTATGGAGGGGAAGAATTTATAGTTATATTACCTAAATTAAAATTAAATGAAAGTTACGAAATTGCAGAGAGTATAAGAGATAAAATAAGCAAAATAAAATTTAACATTGAAGGATTAAGAGTAACAATTAGTGGTGGAGTAGTTCAATATTCTGGTGAAACTGCATTGGAAATTGTGAAGAAAACTGATGAAAAATTATACA
>JAQUXS010000123.1 GCA_028692255.1 Clostridium sp. | reverse complement strand
TAATTATTTTTTCCTCACAAACTGGTTCTACTGCTGATGCAGATACTGATGGAACTCCTTGTGCAAAATATCCTGCGGGGATATCTAAACTAAGTCCTTCTAATTTATCAATACTTACATGAATCATTTTATTACCTCCTACTTCTGATACTACTACTGTTTTTACTGGTTCTTCTTTTTCTTCTAATTTATCTGCTGAAACACCTTCTAACATATCTGCTGTTATTGGTGTTAATGCTTCTGCATCTACAGTTAAAGTTGTTCCTAAAACATCTGCAATCTTTAATCCTTCTGTTGTTAACGTTAATAGTCCAGATTCCTCTAAATCAGGGAAGATTGTTGGATCTTCTAAATCTGCTTCACTTATTATTAAACCTTTTTTTCTTTGACAGCAAAAGATTGCTGGATCATTTAAATGTGCTTTTATTGATTCTTTTGACATTGACATAATGAACACTCCTTTTCTTATCTATCTATTTATTTAAAGGTAATTTTCTATAAGAGTTACCTTTTACTAAGTCACCCACATTGGCAACTACAATCTTTGGTAAATCTATATATTGTTAAAGAAATAAACTATATGCTTATTTCCTCTTTTTACATCGTTTTTTTAAATAAAAAAGGTGCTCATAAAATCCCTAATGGATTCATGGACACCTTTGTCTTATCTCTAAATATTTATTTAAATGGAGGTTTGTTTTATAGTTTGTACTGCGTTCTGTACTATAGTCTATATATTAATCTAAGTTTAATAAATTGTCAATAGTTTCTTTATTATTTTTATTAATTTAATATCTTGTTTACATATAATGCTACTTTTATTTTTGTACAATCATTAAAATTATGCAAATCATAATTTAATAACTCTTCTATTTTCTTTATACGATATTTAAGTGTATTTCTATGTAAAAATAATTTTTCTGCTGTAACTGTAATATTGCAATTTTCATTTAAATAGGTTTCTAATATTTGAATCAAACTGCTATCTTTATTGTCATTTCCAGTAATTGGTCCTAACACATCTAAATAGTAGTTTTTTAATATGTCTTTATTTTTTATACTGAAAAGAAGTCCATATATTCCTATATCCTTATATCTTGTAATTGTATCATCTAATCCTTGACATTTCGCACTGTGAATAGCGAGTTCTGCTTCATTTAATGATTGTTTCATCATTTTTAAATCCTTATATGGATTTCCAATTCCTACACTTACTGAAAGTCCATCCATACGTTTTTTAATTACTTCTTGTATCTCTTTTAGTGATTTATCTAATCTAATCATGCAATTTTCTTCTGCTCTATTAAAAAATATAACTGCATCATCTTTATCAATAATAGGAACCTTTAATGCATATTTCTCTAATATATCTTGTACTATTTTTCTAAATGCAATTTTAATTTTAGAAATACTTACTTCATCATCTAAATTCTTTAATTTTAAAAATCGTTCAAAACCATCAATATCTATAACACATATACAACATTCTCCTGCTAAATTGTATCCAAAATATGCTGCCTTCTCAATTGCATCTCCTTCTAATTCTCCATTTCCAAAAAGAATATTACTTAAAAAATGTGTAAGGGAATTTTCTTCGATACGTGATAATATAATAGCATTACTAATATCCCTAGAAACTTCAACAAGTTTAACGTCCCAAGGCAATGTAAACATTGGCAGTTCCAATTCATCTGCAAGTTTAATTGCTTCTTCAGGAATACTTTTTATATATGGTCCTATATTTACAATTAAACCCGAGCCATTTTTGGTACTAATCCCTTTCATAAGGTTTATTAGTACATTCACATCGCCTTTTATTCCAACTCCTGTAATAAATACAAGTTCTCCTCCTTGTAACCACTGTATTCCTTCTAATGGATCTTCAAAACATTCTGCTACATATATCCATTCTACACTTCTTTCCAACCCTGTATCCCCTGATACTAGCTCCATTTCTTTAAGAGACTCCAATTTTATAATATCTTTTACTGTAATTGACATAACATCACTCACATCTCCCTTATGAAAATATAAATAAATTTACATATGGTAGACCCATATGTAAAAATCTTATGATATTTTTTATCTTATCATATTCTCATATATATTGCCAAAATAAAAAATAAACAGAGATTCAGGATTGAAATTTTACTAACACGTTAGGCCTCTAAAAAAATAAGGCTATGGATTTTTAGCTCCATAACCTTTAATACATATTAAAATAAAATTTTTGTCTATGAAGTTTAGACTCTAGTTAGTATATATCCACTTATGATACCACCTACTATCACTGCTCCTATAGTGCTCTTTGCTTTTAGTACTTTTCCACCTTGTATTTTAGATGAAATAAACGCACCAATTCCAACTGCCCAAGTCATATCAATCCAAACACTTCCTGTTTGTTTTATAAAATGAGTAGAGAATCCATGATTTATTATCCACATAGTTCCTGGTATTAGCATTGCTGCAAGGTATCCACCAATTACTCCCCATAACTTTACAAATTTCCCCCATAACATTATAACTAAAAAAGCAAATATAGCTCCTCCACTTATTGTCATCACCATTTCTTCAAAAGTCATTTTTATATTCACCCTACTTCATAATAAAATTGTTGTTTTTTATTTTTTGTATATATCCTCCAATAATCCCTGCTAATATACCACCTATTGATACACAAACAAATGTTGGAAGTGAGCTTAAAAGACCATTGGTTCCTGTTAATACGCTATCTCTAGTTAATGAACAAAGTGCTATTGCTAATCCCATATCAATAAAAACCGCTTCTTTTTTATTTTCAACAAGTCCGAAATGATGATTTATAGTCCACAATGTTCCAATTAAAATAAGACTTGATATCCATCCACCTTTAACCCCAAGCTTATTTGTGAAAATACTCCAATAACTATTTATTATTATTCCTGTTATACAAAATCCAAATGAACTTTTCAAAAATCTCATTAGCTTCTCCTAATTTTTCTATAAAATATTATTCTTTATCTTCATATTGCATTATTGTAAATTCTACTGTTTCAGGACAGTCAGGGCATTGAAATGTTAATTCATCAAATCCCATTTGCTCTGCTGTTACTCTCTTTCGTGCTGCATATATAAAAGGATAAAAAGCATTAATTGCTGTTAAGCAAACATTAGCTGATTTTTCTTTATTTAATACAGCTCCATCTAAATAAATTTCATCTCCTGCCTTGTACAACTCACACTTTGAACTTTTTACAACTAATTTCACCTTACATTCTTTA
>JAQUXS010000068.1 GCA_028692255.1 Clostridium sp. | reverse complement strand
ATTGACCAAACGATTAACCTGTTGACTACCGGATGCGTCATTCTGCACTCCCCCAAAAATATACCATCGATTATTTAGTACGGCCGACGCATAATTCGCCAGGTATTCCGGACTGGCACCTCCCACATTGAGCCGCTCCTCACCATAACCAAAAAGTTGATGCTCCAAGCGGAACTGCACTTTTACTTGGTGATACAATTAAAGATGCAATAGATGAAAAAACTAATTACGTTTATGGACGCTGTGGAACTCACAAAAGAGAACATAATGAAATAGGTATGCATTCCTTAAGAGGCGGCACAATTGTAGGAGAACATGATGTTGTCTTTGCCGGTCAAGGTGAAACTATAGAAATAAAACATACAGCTCTCTCAAGAGAAGTATTTGCAGTAGGTGCACTAAAAGCTGCTGTTTTCATGAAAGATAAAAGATCTGGATTTTATGATATGGATAATGTATTAAAAATGAATTAAATGAATGGGACTGTAACACTAAAAGTGCTGCAGTCCCATTTATTATACTATATTAATAAAGGTGGCAACTTACAAAGTGACCTTTTTCAATTTCTTTGAACTCTGGTCTCTTTTCAAAGCAAACAGGTTTTGCATTTTTACATCTTGCTGCAAATCTGCATCCTGGCTTAGGATTAATTGGACTTGGTACTTCACCTTCAAGTTCTATTCTTTTTCTATTTTTTTCAACCTCAGGATCTGGTATTGGTATAGCTGACATTAGAGCTTTTGTATATGGATGAAGCGGATTATTGTACAAATCATGGCTAGTAGCGAACTCAACCATTGTTCCCAAATACATTACTCCAACTCTATCAGAAATATGTTTTACCATTGAAAGATCATGAGCGATGAATAAATAAGTAAGACCCATTTCCTTTTGAAGTTTAATAAGCAAGTTTACAACTTGAGCTTGAATTGAAACATCAAGAGCAGATATTGGTTCATCACACACAATAAATTCAGGTTCTACAGCAAGTGCTCTTGCTATACCAATTCTCTGCCTCTGTCCACCTGAAAATTCATGAGGAAATCTAGATGCATGTTCTCTATTAAGACCAACATGATCTAACATTTCATATATTTTTTTAGTCCTTGCTTCGCCTTTATATAAACCATGAATGTCAATTCCTTCTGCAATTATATCTCCTACTGTCATTCTTGGATCTAATGATGCATAAGGATCCTGAAATATCATCTGTGCTTTTTTAGTAAAATTCTTTTTAGCTTTACCTTTTAAAGTATGTATATTTACACCTTCAAAGTTTACTTCACCTGCTGTTGCTGCATACAATCCCAAAACAGTTCTTCCACATGTAGTTTTACCACAGCCTGATTCTCCAACAAGTCCTAAGGTTTCACCCTTTTTAATAGTAAAGCTAACATCATCTACAGCTTTTAATGTAGCACCAGGTCCAACATTAAAATACTTTTTTAAATTCTTGACTTCAACTAAAACATCGTCTTTATCATTTTGAGACATTACTCTGCACCTCCTTTTTTGTTAATTGGTGATTCCACTTTAGGTGCCATTGGGTGCTTTAACCAGCAACTAACTGAGTGAGTTTCACTTATTTTAGTTGCTTCTGGCATTTTTTCTTTGCAAATTTCCATGCAATAATTACATCTTGCAGCAAAAGGACATCCTACTGGTGGTTTAAGTAAATCAGGAGGTGTACCATTTAATGAATATAACTCACCTTTATTTGAAGTATCCAATCTTGGTACTGATTGAAGAAGTGCCCAAGTATAAGGATGCTGAGGATTTTTAAAAATTTCATCAGTGGTTCCTCTCTCCATAATAAGTCCTGAATACATTACTTGAATTCTATTGGCTACATTTGCAACTACTCCTAAATCATGAGTTATAAGCACTATAGCTGTTCCAAGTTTTACCTGAAGTTCACTCATAAGTTCCATTATTTGTGCTTGAATAGTAACATCCAAAGCAGTTGTCGGTTCATCAGCAATTAAAATTTTAGGATCACAAGCTAATGCTATTGCAATCATTGCTCTTTGTCTCATTCCACCTGAAAATTGGTGGGGATATTGATTTGCTCTCTTATCTGCATTTGGTATATTAACAGCATTAAGCATTTTTATAGCTTCCTCAAAAGCTTCTTTTTGTTTAAGTCCCCTATGGGTAACTATACTTTCAGCAATCTGGTTTCCAACCTTCATAGTAGGATTCAAAGAAGTCATAGGATCCTGGAAGATCATGCTTATATCTCCGCCTCTAAGTTTTCTAAGCTCCTTTTCATCCATCTTTAGGATGTTCTTATCACCAAATAAAATCTCTGATCCTTCTTTTATTTCTCCAGGAGGACAATCTATAAGTCTCATTATAGATTTAGAAGTTACTGATTTTCCGCAGCCTGATTCACCAACTATTGCTAAAGTTTCACCTTTATTTAGATGAAAGCTTACACCTCTTACTGATTGAACTTCTCCTGCATAAGTATGATAAGAAACCTTTAAATTTTTAACATCTAATATTTTTTCCATTAATAAGTTACCTCCTACTGTCTCTGTTTAGGATCAAGTGTTTCTGATAAACCATCACCTAAAAGATTAAATGTAAGCATTATAAGGCATATAATAAGTGAAGGCCAAAACAATTGGTAAGCATAAAACATTAGATTTGCTTGACCACTAGAGCATAATGCTCCAAGACTTGTGCTTGGTGGCTTAACACCTAATCCAATATAACTTAAAAAGGCCTCTGCAAAAATATAGTTTGGAACGGCAAATGTAACATCAACAATCATTACTCCTACAACATTAGGAAGTAAATGCTTTAATATTATTCTTGCTGAACTTGCGCCTAAAGTATGTGCTGCAAGTACATATTCCTGTTCTTTTATAGATAAAATTTGTCCTCTTACAATTCTTGCCATACCAACCCAACCAGTTAAAGTCATAGCAATAATTAATGGCACTAGTCCTGTATTATTTAGTACAATCATAACTATTAATACTAAAATTAAGTAAGGTACACTATTTAGTATTTCAACAATTCTCATCATTATATCATCAACAATTCCGCCAAAATATCCAGAAATTCCACCATACAAAGCACCGATAACCAGCTCAATAGCTGCTCCAGCAATACCTATTATAATAGACGATCTAGTTCCAACCCAAACTCTAACCCATAAATCTCTTCCAAGATCATCAGTTCCAAACCAGTGAGTTGAGCTTGCACTTTGATTTTGAATAGCACTATTTACATCATTTGTTCCAAAAGGTCTAAGCATAGGCCCTACTATAGCTAAAATTATTATTACTATTAATAGCCCCAGTGAAACAACTGCAATTTTATTATTCTTTAATCTTCGCCATGCATCTTGCCAGTAAGTTACATTCTTTCTAACTATTTCTTCAGAATTGTTATTTTCACATCCAATAATTTTAAACTTTTCATTCGAAATTTCAGCCATTTTTTCTCCTCCTACTTTTTACTACTTAATCTTATTCTTGGATCTACAAAACTATATAATATATCTACTATATAGACTGATATTATATAAACAACTGCAACAAAAATAGTAGTACCAAGTATCATAGGATAATCTCTATTTGTTATTGAAGTAACAAAATATCTACCCATTCCTGGTATAGAGAAAATTGATTCAATAACAAAGGTTCCTGTTAAAACAGCTGCAATCTGCTGTCCAGTTATAGTAATAACTGGTAAAATGGCATTTCTTAAAACATGTTTCCAAATTAATGTGACTTTAGAAACACCTTTAGCTTTTGCTGTCATAATATAGTCTTGTCCCAAAACATCTATACAACTACTTCTCATATATCTTGCATAAATAGCCAATATTCCTAAAGCTAAAGAAATAGCTGGCAATATTGTGTAACTAATTCCACCCCATCCTGAGGTTGGTAATGCTTCTATTTGTACTGTTAAAAAATATTGTAATAAAGCTGCTAAAACAAAAGATGGTATAGCTATACCTAATATTGCAATAACCATTACTAAATAATCCTGCCAATGATTTCTTTTAAAGGCAGCTATAATTCCAAAAATCATTCCAAAAACTATAGCAAGAATAAGTGCTTCCGCCCCAAGTGCTGCTGAAACTGGTGCTCTCTGTGCTATCATGCTGTTAACAGTTAACCCTGGGTAAGTATAAGATTCTCCCAAATCACCATGTAAAACAAGGTTTTTCATAAACAGTCCGTATTGTGTAATCAATGGTTTATTCAATCCATATTTCGCATTTAAATTAGCTCTTGTTTGTGCAGGTAAATTTTTTCCAGTTGAAAATGGATCACCTGGTATAGAATGCATCATTACAAATGTCAATGTAATAACTACACATATGGTTATTATCATGTATACAAATCTTTTAAGTGTATACTTCAGCATTTTTATTCCTCCTAAATTAAAAGTATAACTATATAATATATTTATACGGCAGAGATAATTTATATCTCTGCCGCAATCTCACTATAATATATAATTGAGATTATTTATTTATTATTTATTTCTTTCCGGAAATATAAGCATATTTAAATTCTATATTTCTTGGGCTAGATGCTGAATATGTTGGTGTTTCATATCCTTTAACATAGTTATAAGCAAATATATTTTGAGTTATACTATATGTTGGAGTAAATGGAACATCTTTATTTACAAGTAAATCTTCAGCCTTTTCAAAGTCTTGTAATCTCTTTGTCTGGTTATTTTCACTTTTTGCTGCTTCTATTAAATCATCATATTGTTTACTAGAGTATCCATTTGTAGTTGCAGCTGCTTGAGTTTCCCACATATCCATGAATGTCATAGGATCATCATAATCTGCTGACCACATTTCTCCACTCTGCATTTCATAATTTAAGCTAGTCTCATCTGTTAAGAATTGTTTCCATTCTACATAATTAACCTTTAATGTAATTCCAAGATTTTTCTTAAATTCATTGATTAAGAAATCTCCCTCTTTTTTATGCTTTTCATCTGTTCCTGCTTCTTCATCATTTAAAACAACTTTACTTAAGTCAGTACTCATTCCAAGTTCTTTTAGTCCTTCTTTAAATAATGTCTTAGCTTTTGCATTATTTTCTTCTATTGATGATGTATTAGCTTGTGATCTATATGAAGTATTCCCTAATTGAACAGCCTTTGGAATCCAATTATATGATGGTGTTCCAAGACCTTCTTGTACTGTCTTAACATAATCTTTTCTGTTAACTGCAAGTGAAATAGCTTTTCTTATCTTATCATTTGTTAAAAGTTTATTTGAATCTTTAACATTGAATAGTAAATATCCATCGCTTGCTGTATTTCCAGTTACATTAGTTATATTACTATTACTCTTTAGTTTTTTAGTCCAATCAGCTGAATCTGTATCAGCAACATCAATTTGTTTACTTTGAAGTGCGTTCATCATTGTACTTGCGTCATTCATAAAATACATTGTTACTTGGTTAAGTTTTACATCCTTCTTATCCCAGTAATTATCATTCTTAGCAAGTTCTATTTTATTTCCACTGACCATTGAAGTAATCTTAAATGGTCCATTATATACTAAAGTGTTTGCAGCAGAACCATATTTATCTCCTGCCTTCTTAACCATATCTTCTCTTTGTGGTATAAAGAATTTAAAAGCAAGTAATTTTTCAAAATATGCACATGGATGTGCTAATGTTATTACAAGAGTCTTTGAGTCTGGTGCACTTACTCCTAATTGATCAGTTGGCATTTTACCACTGTTTACAGCATCTGCATTTTTAATTCCTGCTCCTAAAAGTAAATATGCATATTCTGAAGCTGTGTTTGGATCAAGACTTCTTCTAAGTGCATATACATATTGATCAGCTGTAACTGCCTTTCCATCTGACCACTTATTATCTCTTAAATGGAAAGTCCATGTAAGACCATCTGATGATGTAGTCCAACTTTTAGCACCTGCTGGAACCATAGTATCTTTACCATTTTTAGTTTCCATTCTTCCAAGAGCTTCCATTGTTTCTTGCAAAACATATGCAGAATAACCGTCAGTTCCCTTTGAAGGATCAAGTGTTTTGATGTCAGATGCAGGAATTTCAACATTTAAATGCTGATCTTTGTCAAGTGTTGCTGAACCGCCAGTTGTGCTTGAAGAACTGCCGCAACCAGACAATGCTACTGTTGAAATAACTGTTGCTGATAGTAGCACTGATAATAATTTTTTGCTTTTCATTAAAAATTCCCCCTTATTATTTTTGTAATATTTATTATGTAAAAGCTATATTATTAATTAATTTTAGCTATATTACCAAATATAAAACAATTTACAAACATATATTTATCTAGTAACCAAGTAATTATTCACTTAAAGTACACTTAATAAATATATTCTTTCGTTTTTAGCAGCGAATAACTGCACCGTTGTTAATATTGTTTTAAATATTAGCATACCATTAACACATTGTCAATGTTCATATCTTTAATGATGACGGGGTTTTGTTGACAAACTGTTTCGTAACATATTAATTTCATTGATAAATCATCAATAATTCACCGTATTTTTGATAATAGTATAAAAAACAAAAGATAATTTTAAAATGTTAATATTTTAATTTATTTTACAACTTTTTTAAGCATATGATAATTAAATGGCTTTTTATTAATAAATTGTTATTTTAATTTTTTTATATATTCTTCTATTCTGTCAAAAGCTTCTTTTAAAGTATCTATTCCAGTAGCATAAGATATCCTAGCATAACCTTCTCCATTCTTTCCAAAAGCATTCCCTGGTACAATTGCTACTTTACCATTTTTAAGAAGATCTTCGCAAAATTCTTCACTGCTCTTACCAAATTTTTTTATTGAAGGAAATATGTAAAATGCTCCTTTTGGTTTTGCCACTTCAAACTTCATATCTAAAAGCCTCTTATATGAATAATTTCTTCTTTTAATGAACTCTTCTTTCATCAATCTTGCATCATGCATGCTACTTTTCAATCCTTTTAAAGCTCCATATTGTGATATTGAAGGTGCACATGACACATTATACTGATGTACCTTTATAATTGAATCTATATACTTATTGCTTGAGCATACATATCCAATTCTAAGCCCTGTCATAGAAAACATTTTTGAAAATCCACCAACAAGTATCATTTTATCTTTTATATCTTCATACTGTGCTATAGAATAATATTCATCTTCGAAACAAAGAGAACTATACATCTCATCAGTTACAATCAAAATATCTTTTTCTTTTAATATTTTATAAAGACTATCTCTTGCTTCTTTACTCAATACTGCCCCAGTAGGATTTGACGGGTAAGACACAACTATAATCTTAGGATTCTCTTTGTCTATAATTTTTACAAGTTTATCAAAATTAATGGAAAAATCATCACTTTTAAGATCATAATTTATTACTTCTCCACCACAAAGCTTAACACAGCTCTCGTAAGCTGGATATGCAGGACTTGAAATTAATACTTTATCACCTTTGTTTATAAAGGTTAAGAACACATCCATAATTCCTTCACTTCCACCAACTGTAACGCATATTTCATTTTGATCAAAATTTATAGATTGACTTTTTAAGAACTTACTTATTTCTCCTCTAAGCTCATATATGCCTTGATTTGATGTATATACTGTTTTATCTTCATTAATAGCATCCAGCATTGCTTTCTTTGTATCTATTGGTACTGGAAAATCAGGCTGACCTAAAGTAAGCGAGATAGCCCCTTCAACTTTAGAAACTTTATTATAAAATTTTCTAATCCCTGATAGTTTTATATTATTTACATTATCTGATATTTTATTTTTCTCCATTATTCCACCTCATTAATAAATTATAATATATAATATATTAATTTAGAATATTTATCAAATTTTATGCTTTTATTTATTTCAATAATTTAATATAATGAATTAGTGTAGTTTAATTAACAATTTGTAAACATAAGTAAAATTTTGTAGGAGGAATTTATATGAAATACGATTTAACAGATCCATATGAGATTGCAAGATATATAAAAGAAGCCAAAAAGGCTACACCAGTAAAAGTTTATATTGATGGCAATCTTAAAAGTGCAACATGTGATAATATAGAAATGTACGGATGTGAAAATTTTTATGTTCTATTTGGAGAAAGCTCAGTTGTATCTGATTTTATAATTAAAAACAAAGATAAGATTAAGAAATTCAGATTAGAGCAAGATAGGAGAAACTCAGCAATACCACTTGTTGATATGACAAACATTGATGCTAGAATTGAACCTGGTGCTCTTATAAGAGATAAGGTCTCTATAGCAAAGAATGCGGTTATAATGATGGGTGCAGTTATAAATATTGGTGCTGAAATAGGCGAAGGATCTATGATTGATATGAATGCTGTTGTAGGTGCTAGAGGTAAAATTGGTAAAAGAGTTCATTTAGGTGCAGGTGCAGTTGTTGCAGGCGTCCTTGAACCACCAAGCAAATCTCCTTGTGAAATTGGTAATGATGTACTTATAGGTGCTAATTCAGTAATACTTGAAGGTGTCAAAATAGGCAGTGGTGCAGTTGTTGCTGCTGGTTCTGTTGTTGTAGAAGATGTACCAGCAAATGTAGTTGTTGCCGGAACACCTGCTAAAATCATTAAAAATGTTGACGACAAAACAAAAGATAAGACAAAACTTATGGATGATCTAAGAAAATAGAAATTATTAAAAGTTTTAAATGTTAAACAAAAGTGTGCCGCTCTTAAGTGAAGATATAAAATTCTCTTAATTAAGATGGCACACTTTTTATATGCTCTAAATTTTATTTAACTTATTTTATCTACATTTCCAACTTTATAATCTTCTTCGTTAAAATTTTCATCTACATGTAGAACATCATTTTCAGTGTCTTTATTAACCTTTTCCATCTTGGAAATTGAAACTTCATACGCAACTTTTTTAATTACTTGATTTTCAGATATTTTCTTTTGGTATTCTCTACTTTGAAGTCTTCCCCATATTCTTATATTATCACCAATTTTTAACGTTTCAGAGAATCTTGAATTTCTTCCCCATGCTATAGTTGGTATGTAGTCAGATTTGTTATAAGCTCTATTTACAGCTAAAAGCATATCTGCTATCTCTCTCCCAAAAGGTGTTGTTCTATATACTGGTTTCTTGCATATATAACCATCTAAATATATTTGATTTGGATTTTTACTTTTCTCTATTCTTGGCTCAATGTTTCTAGCAAAGACTGTTAAAATAAGTCTATTTGCACCATCTACGAACTTATTATAAGACCTTAACTGCCCTTCGACAATTACATCATTCCCTTCAGTTAAGTCAACTCCATTAATAAGTCTTTCAGAAACGGTAACAAAAAGACTGTCCTTTGTGTCACTTAATCTTTGTACATCAAGATTAAATGTATAAAAACCTTCTCCATACATTTCATGACTAAATTTAAGTTCTGATGCTACCTTTCCTTCTAAATAAAGTTTGTTATTAAGCATTAAACTGTCCATTACAATCCCACTCTCCCTTAGTTTTATGAGTATTTCTTCTTATAATAAAGTATTCTAATAAAAAAAATATATAACCAAATCTTTGGCAAACTATTTAATTAATTACATAAACATTCAACAATAGTTAAATATTTATTTTTATTGTAATTTTACCACCTATTTCCATTATAATATATTTTAACCCTAAATTTCAATAGTTTAATTTTTATTTTGCGTTCCGTTTTCATCAAGGTAGTAATTATCTTTATATATAAGATCTGAAACCTTTACAAATTTGTATCCTCTTTGGCTAAAATAATCTATAACTCTTTCAAGTGTTTCAGGAGTATATTTTCCTGAATTATGGAATAGAATTATTGATCCATTTTTAGCTTTCTTTATAACCCTGTTAAATTCTAAATCTGACCCTTTATTTTTCCAATCAATACTGTCAACGTCCCATTGAATTGGTATGTGATTTGTGCCTTTGACTATAATAGTACTTTTTTCATCGTAACTCCCAGATGGGAATCGAAACAAAATTGGTTTAATTCCTGCTACTTTAATTATTTTTGCATCTGCTTTGTCAATATCTTGAATTATTTGATTTTTCGAAAATGTCGTGTAATTTTTATGGGAATCAGAGTGGTTCCCAATTTCATTGCCTCTATTTGCTATTTCTTTTAACTCACTTGGATATGAATCTACCCATTTTCCAATAACAAAAAATGTGGCCTTAACGTTTTTATCACTAAGTACATCTAAAATTTTTTCCGTGTTATCATATCCCCAGCTTGTATCAAAAGTTATTGCAATTTTCTTTTCATCTGTATTTACAGAATATATAGGCAGTGTTCTACCTCTCATCCACGTTTTCTTGGTTCTTTTTCCAAATACAATTAATATACAAATAGCTAGTACCAAAATTACTAAACACAATAAAATTTTTTTCAAGAAACTTTTTCTTATTAAAATTACGTGCATCTTTCCCCCTCCTAAAATCTTCTGTATTTAATCTATATTCCATTTTATTATGAAATATTAATTTATATATAATTAAAAATCTTCTATATAATATAATTTTTTATGTTATAATATATTATGATTTTATATATATATTAGGGGGGAAAGAAGATGTTTGAAGATACTCTTGAATTAGCTGAAAACAAGCTTCTTTTAATATACATCTTAGAAAAAATAAATGTTTCAATTTCAAAGAACAAACTTACTGAAATTGTACTGGAAAATAATTTAATAAATTATTTTACTCTTCAAGAATATATAAATGAGCTTATTTCTTCTAATTTCTTAGAATGTACTGAATTTGACAAAAAACATAGACTTAAATTAACTTCTAAAGGTCATAAAGTACTTAAGATGTTTAAAAACAGAATATCTTATGACAAAATAAAAATAGTTGATTCATATATACAAAAGAATATAAGCACGATAAAAAATGAAATAAGTTTAACCGCTGATTATACAATAGCAGAAAATAACAGCTTTACTGTAAATCTATGTGCATATGAAAAAGAAATTACTCTTATAGATTTAAAAATAAATGTTCCTACAAATAAAAGTGCAAAATCAATATGTGAAAAATGGAAAGCTAATTCTACACAATTGTATAATGATATACTTAAAATGCTTACTAATTCTTAAGAGAGAACCATTGCTGATGGTTCTTTTTTTATTAATATTTTTTTCTTATCATTTTTTAAGTCTACGGAAATTATTACATTATTATAGTTATCACCAACATACACCCTTCCCTTATCTTTTATAAGTACTTCTGGCATACCGCCAATGTCAATTCTTTTAGTTTCAATACATTTATTCAAATCTACCACACTTATAGTTCCATCACCAAAGTTTGATACATAGCACATATTTTTTTCTACATACATATCTATTGGCGTTTTACCTACAGAAACTCTGTATAAAACCCTTAAATCCTTTAGAGAAAATATAGCTATACTTCCACAGCTGTCAGTTCCCATATTACTTTCACATATAAAAATGTTATTCCCGTTAATTCCAAATATAGCTTTTGTAGGATATTTTCCAACTCTAATATTTTTTAAAAAACTAAAATCTCCATTTTTAAATATGGTTATGCTGTCACTTAACATATTTGCAGTTACTATAATTTTTTTTGGCTTATATATATCTATCCTCCGAGGCATATTTTCACAGGCAATAATTTCAGAAATTTTTCTTTTTATTATGTTGAAATTCACTATACTGTTTGAATCTCTACATATTATATATGCATTATTATTACAAACTTTTACGTCACTGCAATATGAACCTATAAAGTACTCTCCTTCCACCTTATTATTTTTAAGATTTAAAAATGAAAGAGAGCCACTGTAATTGTTAGCTATCAATAAATTATCTTTGTATAAACATATTCCCTCTGGACCTTTTCTCATATTATTAACATTTAATTTTATATTTTTAATTTCCTTTAAAGAAAATGTATCTATTATTGAAACAGTATCTAAATAATTATTACATACATATAATTTCCTTAACAATTACATCACCTCTCTATCCTTATAATATGAACTTAATCCATATTGTGACATTGACTTATTAATGCAATTCAATTTATACTTTTATTGCGAAAGGTGGTGTTATTGAAATGTTTAAATTTAAACCAGAAGGAACATGTTCAAAAGAAATAGAATTTGACATTGAAAACAATAAAATTATTAATCTTTCATTTAAAGGTGGCTGCCCTGGAAACCTTTTAGGTATATCTCATTTAGTTGAGGGAATGGACATAGACGAAGTTATAAAAAGACTTAGAGGAATTGATTGTGGTGGAAAAGGAACTTCCTGTCCAGATCAACTTTCAAGAGCGCTTGAGTCATATAAACAAAGTAAATAATTGAACATAAAAAAACTGGGATTCAAGATTAAAATTTCATCTTAAATCCCAGTTTTTTTATACTATTAAATTTCGCTAGCTGTTTTTTCTATAATTTTTAGTGCTGCATCCATGTCCTCTTTACTTACATTCAGTGGAGGAAGTATTCTAACAACATTGTCTCCTGCGGTTATAAGTAAAAGACCATTTTTAAAACATTTTTTTGCAAATTCATTATTATTTACTTTTAGTTTTATGCCTATTAGAAGACCCATACCTCTTACTTCATCAATAATGTTGTATTTAGTATTGATTTTATTTACACCTTCTCTTATATATTTACCTTTTTCATCAACCTTATCAATTATTTTACCATCTACAAGTTCATGCATTATGCAGCATCCAACAGCCGTTGCCAGTGGATTCCCTCCGTATGTATTTCCGTGATCCCCAGGTACAAATGCACTAGCAGCTTTTTCCTTTGCAAGAACTGCACCTATTGGGAAACCGCCTCCAAGAGCCTTTGCAATACATATAACATCTGGGATCACACCATATTTCTGATATGCAAATAACTTGCCACTTCTGCCCATTCCACATTGTACTTCATCAAATATTAAAAGAGCATCATTTTTATCACATAACTCACGGAGCAGCTGTAAATATTCTTTATTTGCACATAAAATTCCTCCTTCACCCTGCACTGGCTCAATTATAATAGCACATACATTTTTATTGAATTTTTCTTTTATGTCTTCCATATCATTAAACTTTACATCTTTAACGTTAGGTATTAAAGGCTTAAAACTTTCTTGATATTTGCCCTGTCCTGTAACTGAGAGCGATCCCATAGTTCTTCCATGAAAAGAATTCTTCATATATATTATTTCATTTTTATCATTATTATTTGAATGTAATTTTCCATATTTTCTTGCGAGTTTTAAAGCAGTCTCAACTGATTCTGTTCCACTATTGCAAAAGAACACTTTATCATGATCTGTATTCTTGCACAAACTTTCTGCAAGATTTATTGCATTATTATTCCAATAATAATTTGATATATGCATTAATTTTTCTGACTGATTTTTTATAGTTTCAACTATTTTATCATTGGCGTGCCCTAAACAATTTACTGCAACTCCTGATACAAAATCTATATATTCCTTACCTTTATCATCAAAAATTCTTGCACCTTTTCCCTTTTCAAATACAACATCATATCTTCCATAAGTATTCATTATATTATCTCTTGACATACATCACATCTTCTTTCATATATATTTAATATTAAATTCCTGTATTCATTTTAATTATGTTATGTGTATAATTATACATAACATAATTAAAATTTTCAATGTTTTTATATGATTTTTATATTTTTATTGAATATTTATAATTTTTTCTGTATAATCATGTTAAAGTTAATTTTAATTGGAGTGATATTATGATAAAAGTAGGAATAATAGGATCAACAGGATATGCAGGTGAAGAACTTGTTAGGCTACTTCTAGAACATCCTAAAATAGAAATTAGTTTTTTGTGCTCTAACAGTCATTCTAATGAATCATACAGCCACATATACCCAAATTATAAAAATATTATTGATAAAAAATGTGTAAGTACAGATGAAGCTTTAAATGAAATCAAAAATGTTGATGTAATTTTTACAGCCCTTCCTTCTGGAAAGGCAATTAGATTTGCTAAGGAATCAATAAGCTGTAATAAAAAATTAATAGATATAGGATCAGACTTTAGACTAAGAAACGCTGAACTTTATAAAGAATGGTATAATCTTGAGCATAATTCAGCAGACTTACTTGAAAAAGCAGTTTATGGTCTTCCAGAATTAAATAGGGATAAGATTAAAGAAGCTTCTTTAATTGCAAATCCCGGTTGTTTTCCAACTGCCAGTACCCTTGCTCTTTTGCCTCTTTTAAAAAACAATTTAATAGATGTTTCTTCTATAATAATCGATGCAAAATCAGGTGTAACTGGTGCAGGCAGAAAAGCTTCAGTTAATAATCTATATGCTGAGTGTGGTGATTCAATAAAAGCTTATGGCACTCCACACCACAGACATACTCCTGAAATTGAGCAGACTCTCTCTGGCGTAGCAAAGAAAAATATTTTTCTTACGTTTACTCCTCACTTAGTTCCAATGAAAAGAGGAATACTTTCTGTATGCTATTCAAATTTAAAAGAATATACAGATGAAAGTTTACTGCTTAATCTCTATAAGGATTTCTATAGAAATGAACATTTTGTTAGAATTATTGATGACCTTCCAGAAACAGGCTTTGTTAAAGGCTCTAATTTTTGTGATATTAGCCTTCGAGTAGATAAACGGACAGGAAAGGTAATAGTATTTTCAGCTATAGATAATCTTGTTAAAGGAGCTGCGGGACAGGCAATACAAAATATGAATATTATGTTTAGAATTGATGAAACAACAGCTATTAATATGGCTCCAATTTTCCCATAAATAAATACCTTCATGCAGTACATATTTTTGCATGACATAAATTAAGGAGATGCGTTAAAAATGAATTCAATAAAAATATTAAAAGATAAATACATTACAGATGTACCTTATTTTAAGGCAAGCGGGATACACTGTGGATTAAAAAAACGAAAAAAAGACTTATGCGTAATATATACAGAAAAAAAAGCAGTATCAGCTGCAACCTTTACTAAAAATAAAGTAAAAGCCGCACCAATTTTACTTAATATAGAAACAATAAAAAATGCAAATTCCCAAGCTATTGTTGTAAATAGCGGAAATGCAAATGCATGTAATGGTGAAAATGGATACAGAGATGCAAAATCCATGGCATCTATTACAGCTGAACTTTTAAATTTAAATTCTAATGAAGTTCTA
>JAQUXS010000067.1 GCA_028692255.1 Clostridium sp. | reverse complement strand
TTCTGCCTTTTCAGCACTAAACTCACTTCTGCGATGCACTATAGTTATATTCTTAGCAAACTTAGTTAAATAATCAGCAGCTTCAATTGCTGAACTTCCTCCTCCAACAACCACCAAGTCTTTTCCCGTATAAATTGCACCATCACATAATTCACAATAATGTATTGCCTTCCCATGAAGCTTTTTTTCCTCTGGTACTGGAAGTTCTCTTGGCTTTGCTCCTGTAGCTATAATAACTGCTTTAGGCTTATATATAGTATCTTCTGTTTCTATTATCTTTTCGTCATCTTTTAATTTTAAACACTTTATATTTCCAAATTCATTTATATTAGCTCCTAATTTTAAAGCTTGTTCTTGAAATTTATTAGATAAATCTTCGCCGCTTATATTATCGAATCCCGGAAAATTTTCTATGCTACTACTATTTCTTATTTGTCCTCCAACTAACTCATCTTCCAAAACAACTGTATTCAATTTTGATCTTGCCGCGTATATTGATGCTGTAAGTCCTGCTGCACCAGCTCCAATTATTACAAGATCAAGTTTTTTCTCATCTTTCATTACCCAAACACCACCTTGCTTACAATTGTAATCTTTTAATAATTGTAATTAATTAATAATGATTATCTTATATTTTTATTATAATACTATTCCATATTATTTTCAATGTTATTTTGAATATTATTCTACTTTTTTATAGAAGTATTTTACCTACACTAATTTTATAATTTTGAATATTATATTCTGTAAGCTATTTTTAGAGGTGAATATTTAATGTATCAAAGCTTTGACCCTTATTTCACAGTACCTCCTGAATTTTTAAGAGGTGTCCCTAAGACTTTCAATTTAGCAAGGATCTATATAAAAGATCAACCTTATAGTGGTTTGCTTCCACTAGATACAGCAATGGATGTTGGTACTGTATTTGATAATATAGACACAAATTATGAAAATACTAAACGTGGAGGTACTAGTGAATATGGAAAACAACTCTAATGTAATTGACAACAGAAATCAATTATTAAATAAAATTAGGCAATTAAAATTTGCTGCTGTCGACCTTAATCTATACTTAGACACTCATCCTGATAATGAAAAAGCACTTGAGGATTATAATACAATAAGTGAACTCTTAACTAAATCTATTTCATTTTATGAAACAAATTATGGTCCACTCATAAATTTTGGTTCCTCACAAAGTAAATTTCCATGGCAATGGACAAATGAACCTTGGCCATGGGAAATTGGGGAATAGGAGGAATTGTAAATGTGGAATTATGAAAAAAATCTTCAGCATAAAGTAAAAATAAAAAGCAAAGACATTCGTATGGCAAAATTTTTAAATACACAATATGGTGGACCTGATGGAGAACTCAGTGCATCATTAACTTACCTCAATCAAAGATATACAATGCCAACTGGCAAGACAAAAGGTTTGCTCACCGATATAGGCACAGAAGAACTTGCACATGTTGAAATAATATGCACAATGGTCTATCAACTTACTAAAGATGCAACTCCAAAAGAATTGGAAGCTGCAGGCCTTGGAGGCCACTATACACAGCATGGTGACTCTGTGTTCCCTACAGATGCAAATGGATTTTTATGGACTGCATCTTACATTTCTTCTTTAGGAGATTCAGTAACAGACCTACACAATGACATGGCTGCAGAACAAAAGGCAAGGTCAACTTATGAACACCTTATAAATCTTACCGATGATCCAGATGTAATTGACGTTTTAAAATTTCTTCGTGGAAGAGAAATTATTCATTATCAACGTTTTGGTGAAGCTTTAGATGGAGTTTATGACCTTTCAAACCACAAAAAATATTTTTAAAGTTTGAATTAATTAAAAAAACACTTTTAAAAGGAGATTTTTATCTTTTCCCTTTAAAAGTGTTTTTTATACATTAAATATACTTAACAAGTTCAGAAATAGGTTTTCTGTATCCTCTAAGCCTTATATTATTAGGATCTTCCTTGCCTAATGTTATAAGTAAAACTGGCTCATATTTGTCTTCAATATGAAATAATTTCTTCGTTTCGTTAACATCAAATCCTATCATTGGGCAAGTGTCCCAGCCTCTATCTTTTGCTATAAGCATAAACATCATTGCTGAAAGTGAAGCATTTCTTATTGCTTCATCATATTTAAATGCATCTCCTCTGCTTTCATATAAAGAAGTTATATTTTGCACCATAGTTGTATATTCTAATTCATCCATCATTCCCAATGTTTTCATTGGCTCATACAGTTTTTCTGCATCTTTGTATGCCTCTTTATTACCTAAAACTATAACAACAGCTGATGCCGTATGTACTTTATATTGATGACATGCTCTATTCCTAAAAACCTCTTTAATTCCTTTATCTCTAACAACAATATACTTAGCATGTTGTAAATTAAAACATGATGGTACAAGAGAAAGATCCTCAAAAATTTCATTTAACTGTGCCTCTGTTATTTCAATTCCTTCTATATAATTATTAGATGATTTTCTAGCCTTTATTAATTCACTAAAACTTTTATATCCCATTTTACCTCGCCCCCAGTTATATCGTTTTTACTTATTTAATTACTTTATGTAACTATAATACTAAAAGTAATTCGTCTTGTCAACTATAAATTATGCTTGAATTATATATTTCACTGCTTTATTATTACTTTATTATAATAATTATGTGGTGATAAACATGAATACTGAAACAATACTTAAAATAAAAAAAGGTTACTTAAAAGAAGATTTTAGATATTTTCATCTAATTGATAAAAAAAGCATGGAATTTCAATCACATTACCATGATTTTAACAAAATAATAATATTCATTTCTGGAAATGTAAATTATTTAATTGAAGGAAAATCCTATAAATTAAAACCTTGGGATATAATTTTAGTAAGCAGCAATGAAGTGCATAAACCAGTCATAAGTGATAAGAAACCTTATGAAAGAATTATAATATGGATAAATGAATTTTTTATAAAAAAACATAATAACGAAAATTGTGACCTTATGAATTGTTTTAAAATCGCATCTGATAAAAAAAGAAATTTGCTAAGATTAAGTTATGAAAACATACTCAAGGTAAAGTCACTATTAAAATCCATTGAATTTGAAAATAATAATGATTACTACGGTAATTATATTTTGAAAAATTCTCTCATAATACAATTTATAGTTATGATGAATAGATTCCTAATTGAAAATAAAATTGAAGATTGTACAGTAGACGTACAATATGATAAAAGGGTTGTAGACATCCTAGAATATATAAATACTAATTTAAATTATGACCTTTCAATTGAAAATATATCCAAAAATTTTTTCATTAATAGATATTACCTTATGCATAAATTCAAGGAACAAACAGGTTACACAATTCACAGTTATATTCTTCAAAAAAGATTAATTAAAGCCACTTCACTCATAAAACAAAACAATCCCATTATGGATGTCTGCATGGAATGTGGCTTTGGCGATTATTCAAACTTTGAGAGATCTTTTAAAAAAAGGTTTGAACTTTCACCTAAAAATTATGCAAAAGCCATAAAAGAAATTGAAAAAAAGAATGATCAGTTGTCAATGATCAATGCTCAATGAATGTTGAAATTGCACTGCAATTTCTTAAACTAAATTAATTCTTTTTAAAACCTTAAAAAAGTTTTTTCTATATTAATTATTGATCCTTTAATCTTTTGCAATTGATCATTGATCATTCGTACATTGATCATTTTCTTTTCATACAATGATCAATGCTCATTGAATGTTGAAATTGCACTGCAATTTCTTAAACTAAATTAATTCTTTTTAAAACCCTAAAAAAGGACAACGTCTCTAGGTATGTGTACATTAAAATAGAATAGATTGATTTCAACTGGAAATTACTATGGAAATTTGTTTCTGTAGTAATTTTTAAATTTTAGGATAATACTAATACTGAAAATATATAGCTTTTACTTGTTATTATTATTTATATGTATGTTCCCAAAATTGAAAAAAAGGTGGAGCCTAAAATGAATTTATTCATTTTAAACTCCACCCTTTTAAATTGTAATCATTCATGCAATGATCAGTTGTCAATGATCAATGATCATTGCATGTTGAAATTGCGCTGCAATTTCTTAAACTTAGTTAAAACCTTTTAACTCTGAAATGTTTTTTCCCATATATTGTTTGTTAATCTTTTGTTCGTTGCTTATTGTTCTTTCATTATTCTTTATTTTTTATTGACCATTGATCATTATCTTTTCATCATTGATCATTGATCATTCGTACATTGATCATTGTCTTTTAATCATTGATCATTCTCTCTACCCAACATTTTCTCCTTCATCAGCAAACTGACTGTTATATAAATCTGCATAGAATCCATTCTTTTTCATAAGTTCATCATGATTTCCCTGCTCTATTATGCTTCCGTTATCCATTACAAGGATTGTATCTGCATCTTTAATTGTTGAAAGTCTATGAGCTATTACAAAGCTTGTTCTACCCTTCATAAGGTTTGTCATGGCTCTTTGTATACGTACTTCTGTTCTTGTATCAACACTACTTGTAGCCTCATCAAGTATCAATATTTTAGGATTTTTAAGTATTGCCCTTGCAATAGTTAAAAGTTGTTTCTCACCTTGAGATATATTTGAAGCTTCTTCATTTAGCACTGTATCATAGCCAAGTGGAAGTGTTCTTATAAAGTGATCTGCATGTGCTGCCTTAGCTGCACTTAGAACCTCTTCATCTGTAGCTCCATCCCTGCCATAAGCTATATTGTCCTTTATAGTTCCATTAAATAGCCACGTATCTTGAAGAACCATTCCAAACATTGATCTTAAATCTTCTCTCTTTAATTCCCTTGTATCAACACCATCTATAGTTATACTTCCACCTTTTATTTCATAGAAACGCATAAGGAGATTTACAAGAGTTGTTTTTCCTGCACCAGTTGGTCCAACAATTGCAATTGTATGGCCTGGATCTGCAGTAAGATTCATGTCCTTTATTAGCAATTTATCTTCTTTGTAACCAAAATCAACATGTTCAAATTTAACTTGTCCCTTTGCCATTTCAATAACTTTTGAATTTTCTTTATCTGCAATCTGCTCTACCTCTTCAAGAACTTCAAATACACGTTCTGCAGAAGCTACAGTTGATTGAATAACATTTGCTATATTAGCAGTCTGAACTATTGGCATTGTAAATTGTCTTGTATACTGGATAAAAGCTTGTATATCACCTATAGATATTTTACCCTTTGTAACAAATATTCCTCCAACAACACATACAACAATGTATCCAAGATTATTTACAAAATTCATTATTGGCATTACAACACCAGATATAAATTGTGCTTTCCAGCCAACTGTGTATAATTCATCATTTATTTCTTCAAATTTATCTATTGCTTCTTTTTCTCTTCCAAAAGCTCTTACTATTTTATGTCCTGTATACATTTCTTCTACATGACCATTTAAGTCACCAATTGCATCTTGCTGTCCTTTAAAGTAATCCTGAGATTTTGATGCAAGTCCTTTTGTTGCAATAGCACATACTGGAAGAATAACTACAGCTACAAGTGTTAATATAGGACTTATTGTGAGCATCATAATAAGTACACCAACAATTGTTACAACAGATGTTATAAGCTGCGTTAAACTCTGTTGAAATGTGGTTGAAATGTTATCCATATCATTTGTTACACGGCTTAATATTTCTCCATTTGTCCTTGAATCATAATATTTAAGTGGAAGTTTATTTAATTTTTCACTTAAATTTTCACGCATTTCATATACTATATTCTGTCCAATTCCAGCCATAACATATTGTTGAACAAAGCTGAACAATGCACTAACTGCATATAACGCAATAAGCATTACTACTATATTACCTATATAAGTAAAATCAATTTTACCCCCAGTTTTATCCATAACCTGGGCAATTCCTTTTTTAACTGCTATTAGTCCCATTTTTACTTTAGGAGTTGCAGTATGTGGATTACTTGCAAGTTTTTCTAGTACACCTTCCTGTGCATTTAACTTGGCTAACACAATCTTACCATAGGCACCTTCATAAAGCTTAGTAACTGCTTTACCCATAATTTTAGGTCCTGCTATATTAAATACTGTACTAAAGATTGCAAATAAAAATACTATTATAATTTTAAGCAAATGCGGTTTAAAATATTTTAAAAGTTTTTTCACAGTTCCCTTGAAGTCCTTGGCCTTTGAAACCGGTGCTCCAAATCCTCCCATTGGTCCTCCTCTATGTCCCTGTGAAGCTGGTCTTTTTCTCTCACTCATGCCAATTCCTCCTTTGAAAGCTGTGAATAAGCAATTTCTTTGTATACTTCACAGTCATTTAATAATTCCTTGTGTTTTCCCATCCCAACTATTTTGCCTTCGTCTAGGACAATAATTCTATCTGCTTCCATTACTGAACTTATTCTTTGAGCTACCATAATTACTGTAGATTCTTTAGTTTCATTTTTAAGAGCTGCTCTAAGTTTTGCATCAGTCTTAAAGTCAAGAGCAGAAAAACTATCGTCAAATACATATATCTCCGGTCTTCTTACAATTGCACGTGCAATAGAAAGTCTCTGTTTTTGTCCTCCTGAAACATTGTTACCACCTTGTGCAACATATGAGTCATATCCTTCCTTCATATCAGCAATAAAATCAGAAGCTTGGGCAATTTGTGCTGCATGTTTAACTTCGCTGTCACTAGCCTCTTCATTACCGTATCTAATATTATCAGCTACTGTTCCTGTAAAAAGCACTGATTGTTGAGGTACAAATCCTATCTTTGATCTAAGTTCACTTTGTGAAATATTTCTTTCATCTACTCCATCAACTAAAATACTTCCACTGCTTACATCATAGAAACGAGGAATTAAATTTACAATAGTAGATTTACCACAACCAGTTCCACCTATAATTGCTGTTATTTCACCTGGCTTTGCACTAAAAGAAATACCCTCAATTGCTGGTTCTTCTGCTCCAGGATAGCTAAATGTAACATCTTTAAATTCGATATACCCTCTTTTTCCATCTGCTCTTTCAGTTTCATTTTTATCTATAATTTCAGCGTCCATTTCTAATACTTCAGCTACTCTTGAAGCAGAAGCCTCAGCACGTGGTATCATAACAAACATAACCGCCATCATTATAAATGAGAACATAATCTGCATTGCATACTGAATAAATGCCATCATATCTCCTACTTGCATTCCACCATTATCAACTCTAATAGCTCCAAACCAAATAATTGCAAGCTGCGTAACATTCATAGTTACCATCATAATTGGCATAAGTCCTGCCATTATTCTGTTTACTGAAACTCCTGTGTATCTAAGGTCAGCATTAGCTTCAGTGAATTTTTTCTTTTCGTCACCTATTCTATTAAACGCACGTATTACCCTTATACCAGTTAAACCTTCACGAGTAACAAGATTAAGTTTATCAAGTTTCTTCTGCATAGCCCTAAAGTATGGGAGACCTTTAAACATAAATATACCTATTACAATAAGCAAAAATGGAAGTGAAACTAGGAATATCATTGAAAGCTTCGCATCTTTGTGTACTGCCATTATAATTCCACCTATACACATAAGTGGTGCACTTATCATCATACGCATTATCATAACAATAAGCTGCTGAACCTGAACTATATCATTTGTAGTTCTTGTTATCATTGAAGCTGTGCCAACTCTGTCAAATTCATGAAGTGAAAAACTCTCTGCCTTTTTAAAAAGCATACTTCTTAGCTTTCTACCAAAACCAATGGCAACTTTAGATCCTATAAAATTGGCAATAATAACACATAATGCATCCCCAATTGACACGAGAATCATTAGTTTACCAATTTTTATTATATAATTGTTATCACTTTTAACTATTCCGTTATTTACAATATCTGACATGAGTGTTGGTAAATACAACTCAGCTAGAGACTGAACAAAGAATAGTGCCAGCACTATAAGTATAGATAGTGCAAAAGTTTTTAAATATTTAATTAGCTTTAACAAAATGTATCATCTCCTATTTAAAATTATTTTTTTTCATAAAATAATTGTATGTTTTTGATAAAATTTCAACTAACTTATTTGTATCTTCAACTCCAAGACACTCAACAAGTCCTTCTATTGATCTAGTAAAATCTTCATTAATCTTACGCAAAACCTTATTTCCATTCTCCGTAAATATTATTCTAACAACTCTTCTGTCATCTTTATCGGGGACTCTCGTTACATAGCCTCTGTCTTCCAAGTTATTTATTTGTTTAGTTATAGTTGGTGATGCAACTTTTAATATATTGCTTAATTTGGAAATCATAATTCCGTTTTCTTCTTTTTTAATATGCCTGTTTATAGTAAACATTATAATAGCTTCGTTGTATGTCATTCCTGGTATTGGACTCTCATGCCTATGAAGTCTCTTTAGTTCATTTAACGATTTTAATAATTTTTGAGAAGTTTCTTTTACGTTATCTTCCACTGTTTCACCTCCAATGTATTTAGTTAGCCTAATAATCTAATTCTATTTACTATTAGATAAGCTAAGTATATTATTTGTTATATTCTTTGTCAATATATTTGTTCATCTTTTAACAAAAGTTCTAATATATTTTCTTTCTAAAGTTTATACTTTATAAAATAGCAGCAGGAGATTATTGTGACAATTTAATATTTTTTAGTGTATAAAAATATTAAATTCATAAATATTTATCTTAATTGGTGTAAATGCATTTATTATCATTGACATAGATAATTAGTTTGTTATAATAAATTCAAAGTTATTTATTGAAAATTTAAAAAAGTTGGTGAATTTATTATGGCAAACTCTATTATGAAAAATGTTACAACTGCATATGGTTATTACTTTAACTGGGGCTTTTACTTTAGCGCTGGCTATTACTTTTGCACAAAAAAACTTAATATAAACTTTCATAATGAGTTAAAAAACTGTATGCCATTTTGTATATAATTCAATTGCATTAGTGTAATTGAAAAAGGGAAGACTCATTGGGGTCTTCCCTTTTTTATATATAAATAACTTTTTTAATTAACAATTTAAACTTAAAATCATCTTAAGAGGGGGCAATTATTTTGATAATTGTAATTAAAGCAGGAATTTCAAAAAATGAAATAGAAAAATTTAAAGAAAGACTAGAAGGAAAAGGCTTCATAGTCCATGAAGACTTCGGAGAAAAATACTGTATTTTAGGATTAATTGGGGATACTAGCAGTATTGATAAAAGTCAAATAGAGGCCTATAACATCGTTGATAAAGTAATAAAGGTAACTGAACCTTATAAAAAAGCAAATAGATTATTCCACCCACAAGATACAATTATAGATATATGTGGAAGAAAAATAGGTGGCGGAAATTTAGCTGTTATTGCAGGTCCATGTTCAGTTGAAAGTGAAGATCAAATAGTATCAATTGCAAAGGACGTTAAAGAGGCAGGTGCTTCATTCCTAAGAGGTGGTGCATTTAAGCCAAGAACTTCACCTTATAGCTTTCAGGGACTTAAAGAAGAAGGACTTGAACTTTTAAAAATCGCAAGAGAAAAAACAGGTCTTCCTATTGTAACTGAAATTATGTCTGCAGATAAAATTGATGAATTTGTAGAAGATGTAGATGTAATTCAAGTTGGAGCAAGAAACATGCAAAACTTCGAACTTTTAAAGGAACTTGGAAAAATAGACAAACCAATACTTCTTAAAAGAGGAATGTCCGGTACAATAAAGGAACTTCTTATGTCAGCAGAATACATTATGGCAGGCGGAAATGAAAAAGTTATACTATGTGAAAGAGGAATAAGAACTTTTGAAAATTACACAAGAAATACTCTTGATTTAAGTGCTATTCCTGCTATAAAAAGAGAAAGTCACCTTCCAATAATAATTGATCCAAGTCATGCTGCTGGAATGTGGTGGATGGTTGAGCCACTAGCTAAAGCTGCAGTTGCTGCTGGTGCTGATGGTCTTATAATTGAAGTGCATAATGATCCAGCCAATGCATTATGCGATGGACAGCAATCAATAAAACCTGAAAAATTCAGAAATCTTATGAAGTCTCTAAAGGAAATAGAGAAATTCAAATGGAGATTTGATACAAGTGAACTCAACTTATAATATAACCATTGTAGGGCTTGGCTTAATAGGCGGCTCCTATGCAATGGCCCTAAAGGAACTTAATCCTAAAAATTTATGGGCAGTGGACATTGATAAAAATGCTATTGAAACTGCAGAAAATATGGGAATTATAGATAAAGGATATACTGATGCCAAAATACCTCTTTGTAAATCTGATATAATTATAGTGTCTTTATATCCTGACCTTGCCATAAAATTCATAAATGAAAATATAGATAATTTTAAAAGAGGTGCAGTTATTACTGATACCTCTGGAATAAAAGATAAAATTGTAAAAAATGTTTCATCTTTTATTCCAGATTATCTGGATTTTATAGGGGGACATCCTATGGCAGGAAATGAATTCAAAGGATTAGCCTACGCTTCAAAAGATATATTTAAAAACTCAAATTATATATTAACTCCTACAAGTAAAAATAGTGCTTCAAATCTAAAGCTTATAAAAGACATTGCCTTATCCATTGGATGTAAAAATGTAATATCAATAGATGCTAAATCTCATGACGAATTTGTCGCTTTAACAAGTGATTTAACTCATGCAATTGCAGTATCACTAATTAAATGCATGAATTTAAAAAATAATGAGAAGTTTTTTATTGGAGGAAGCTTTAAAGATGCCACAAGGGTTGCACTTATAAATTCTTCATTATGGAGTGAACTTTTCCTTGCAAATAAAGACAATTTATTAAAACAAATTAGTGAATTTGAAAAGAACTTAAGTGCATTAAAAACAGCTGTTGAAGATAACAATGCTGTTGCACTTGAGGAAATTTTAAAAGATGCATGTGAAAAAAGGAGTGAACTTAATCACAATGAGTAATACTATTACTATAGATCTTTCGAGTAAATCTTATACTCTCCATATTGAAAGAGGTCTAATAAAAAAAATCGGAGAAAATATAAAAAAAATATATAGCGGTAAAAAAATAGCTCTTGTAACAGATACCAATGTAAATAATATATATGGAGATGACGTTAAAAACAGCCTTATAAATAGCGGATTTACAGTTAAAAAAATTGTAGTTCCTGCAGGTGAAAAAAGCAAATCCATTGAAATGCTTTTAAATTTATATAATGATTTGCTTGATTTTAACATAACAAGAGGAGATCTTATAATTGCCCTTGGGGGCGGTGTAGTTGGAGATTTAACTGGTTTTGCAGCATCAACTATATTAAGAGGCGTTCCTTTTGTTCAAATACCAACTTCCCTTTTAGCTCAAATTGACAGCAGCATTGGCGGTAAAGTTGCAGTAGATTTACCTCGTGGTAAAAACCTTATAGGAAGTTTTTTTCACCCTGAAGCAGTTTTTATAGATCCTGACACTTTAAAAACCTTAAGTACTGAATTTTTACATGACGGCATGGGTGAAGTTATAAAATACGGTGCAATAAAAAGCAGTGCACTTTTCAGCAAACTAGAAAGTTTTAAAGATGATGCTGATCTTCTTACCAATATAGATGACATTATATTTCAGTGCTGCAGCATAAAAAAAGATGTAGTTGAAAAAGATGAACGTGATACCGGAGAGAGAATGAAACTTAATTTTGGTCATACAATTGGTCATGCCATAGAAAAATATTTCAATTATAGCAAGTACTCTCATGGCGAAGCTGTCTCTCTTGGTATGTACTACATAACAGCCAAAAGTGAAAGCATGGGTTTAACTGAGACAGGGAGCAGTGAAAAAATCAAAAATATTCTTTTAAAGTACGACCTTCCATTTAAAATAACTGGTCTTGATAAAAAGAAAGTACTCGAGGCTATATCTCATGACAAAAAGAACGATAAAAATAATATAAATTTAATACTCCTTAATAAAATAGGAAATGCTTTTATCCATAAAATAGATAAATCTAAAGTAAGTGATTTTATTTAGAAAGGCGGCTACTAAATGAACTATGTAAAAATAAGTCCATCAGTGCTTAAAGGTACCGTATCTGTGCCTCCTTCTAAAAGTCTAAGCCACAGAGCAATTATTGCTGCTGGACTTTCAAATGGAGTCAGTACAATAAAAAATATAATGATTTCAAAAGACATAACTGCAAGTTTAAACTGCATTAAAAATCTTGGTGCTGAAATCTCTAAAACCAAAGTAAATGATGATATTTATAATATAAAAATAGCTGGAAGTACTAATTTAAAATTAGAAAATAACAATATGGATTGTTTTGAGTCTGGATCAACTTTAAGGTTTTTCATACCTATTTTCCTTGTAAAAGACAATAATGCTGTTTTTAAAGGCAAAGGGAAGCTTGTTTCTAGACCTCTTAATGAATATTATAAAATTTTTGACGAGCAAGGAATTCCCTATTCTACAACTAGTGGCAATCTTCCACTTAATGTAAAAGGTCCTATAAATCCAGGTAATTTTAAAATAAAAGGAAATATAAGCTCACAATTTATAACTGGATTATTATTTGCTCTACCATTACTTTCTGGTGATTCAAATATAGAAATAACAACTGAATTGGAATCAAAAAGCTATATTGATTTAACTTTAGATGTACTCAAGGATTTTTCAATTAACATAACAAATGACAGCTACAGCAATTTCTCTATCAAAGGAAATCAAAAATATAAAAACATTGATTATGAAGTTGAAGGAGATTTTTCTCAGGCTGCCTTTTGGCTGTGTGCAGGAGGCATTAACGGGAACATAGGCTGCTCTCATTTAAATTTAAATTCCATCCAAGGAGATAGAGAAATTATAGACATAATCAAAAGAATGGGAATAAATATCGTTAATGAAAACGAAATTGTATATACAAAAACTTCTAAAACAATTAGCACAGTTATAGATGCTTCTCAGTGCCCTGATATAATTCCTCCGCTGTGTTCTCTTGCAGCACTAAGTAGTGGAACCACTGAAATAATAAATGCAAAAAGGCTTAGAATAAAGGAATCTGACAGGCTGGAAGCAATGTGCACAGAACTTAACAAACTTGGTGCAGATATAAAAATAAAAGGTGATGGACTTATAATAAAAGGTAAAAGCGAACTTTTAGGAGGAGAAGTAGACAGCTGGAATGACCACAGAATAGCAATGTCCCTTGCAATAGCTTCTTTAAAATGCAAGAATCCCGTTGTAATAAAAAATAGCAGCTGTATAACTAAGTCATACCCAACCTTTTGGAAGGATTTTAAAATGTTAGGAGGTAAAATAGATGAGTGGAGTTTGGGGTAAAAATATTACGCTCTCCATTTTTGGAGAATCTCATGGAAGTTCTATAGGCATCGTAATAGATGGCTTAAAGCCAGGTATAAAACTCAATATGGACGCAATAAATTTTGAAATGCAAAGGCGTGCTCCTGGAAGGAATAATCTTTCTACTGCCAGAAATGAAAGTGATTCCTTTGAAATACTTTCAGGTTATTTTAATGAAAGAACAACTGGTACTCCCCTTTGTGCAATAATACGAAATAAAGATCACCATTCAACTGATTATGGAAACCTTAAAAATCTTATGAGACCTGGGCATGCTGATTATACAGGTAATATAAGATATAATGGATTTAATGATTATAGAGGCGGTGGTCATTTTTCAGGTAGAATTACAGCCCCACTAGTTTTTGCAGGTGCCATTGCAAAGCAACTGCTCCTTGATAAAAACATAGTTATAGGAAGCCATGTTAAAAGCATAGAAAATATAGAGGACGACACCTTTAACCCAGTTTCAATAGATGCTGATTTATTAAAAAATCTAGCAAAAGAAACTCTACCTGTTATAGATATTAAAAATGGCTCAAAAATGCAGGATACAATACTTGAAGCTAAAAAAAATGTTGATTCAGTAGGTGGAATTGTTGAAACCGCTATTATAAATGTTCCTGCTGGAGTTGGTTCACCTTTTTTCGATTCAATTGAATCGCACCTTTCACAGATTATTTTTTCAATTCCTGCTGTAAAGGGAATTGAATTTGGCGAAGGCTTTGACATAACAAGAATGCACGGTTCATCTTCAAATGATGAATTCTATATGGACAAAGATAAGGTAAAAACTAAAACAAACAATAATGGTGGAATTCTTGGAGGAATATCAAGTGGAATGCCTATTATTTTCAAAACCGCTATAAAACCAACTTCATCTATTTCAAGAGTTCAGCATACGATTGACATTTCAAAACATGAAGATGCAGACCTCATAGTTAAAGGGCGCCATGATCCATGTATAGTCTTAAGAGCTATTCCTGTAATTGAAGCCTGCAGTGCACTTACAATACTGGATCTTTTAATGGATGTAAAATAAGGGGGTTTTTCTATTGGATGATTTGAAAAAATTACGTGATGAAATTGATACTGTTGACACTAAATTAACTGAACTCTATGAAAAAAGATTAAACTTAGTTTTAAAGGTAGCAGACTATAAAAAAGAAAATAATATACCAGTTTTAAATAGTTCAAGAGAAGATGAAGTTATAAAGAAAAATGTAGAACATTTAAAAAATGATAACTTTAAAGAACCTACTAAAGACTTTTTTAAATCCATAATGAATATAAGCAAAATGTATGAAAAAAAAAGAATAGATTGTTTAAAAGTTCCTACTAATAAAAAAGAGCCAGCTTCACCTTCTATTAAAGTTGGCTTTCAAGGTGTCCCTGGTTCCTTTAGCTATGAAGCTTTTATAAAATATTTCTCAAAAAACGCTCCTTTTTCTAACTATAATACCTTTGAAGATGTTTTTACTGCAATAAAAGCCTGTGAAATAAATTATGGAGTCCTTCCTATTGAAAATTCATCTACTGGTGGAATAAGCGAGGTATATGATCTTTTAAAGAGAAATAGCCTATATATAACAGGAGAGAAATGCATAAAGGTTTCTCACAATTTACTAGCAAAAAAGGGTACTACACTTACTGATATCACTGAAGTTTATTCTCACACTCAAGCTTTCGAACAAAGCAGTACTTTTTTAAAAAATCACAGCAATTTTAAACTTATCCCCTACTATAACACCGCTATAAGTGCAAAACTGGTTCATGATAGAGCTGATAAGAATATTGCTGCTATAGCAAGCAAAGAAGCTGCTAAACTATACGGACTTGATATATTAGAAGAAAATATAAATTATAATTTAAGTAACTATACAAGATTTATAATTATAAGTGATAAGTTACAATACAATAATAGTTGTAATAAAATAAGTATAATACTAGGTGTGTCGCACAAGACAGGTTCTCTTTTCAATATACTTAAAATTTTTGCTGATAACACACTTAATATGCTTAAAATCGAGTCAAGACCTATTGAAGGAACACCCTGGGAGTACCTTTTCTATATAGATTTTGAAGGCAATTTAGATAATTCTCAAACAAAAAATGCTATCTCTTCAA
>JAQUXS010000122.1 GCA_028692255.1 Clostridium sp. | reverse complement strand
TTGTTACTGGAAACCCGACATTACCTATGAGTCCTATTAATTCATTAATCTCCATGAAAATCACCTCCTGATAAGGATATATGTGAGGACGTATATTATTTCATGTTACAGAATAAATAATTATTTAGAATTAACGTTATAAGCATTATTTGTTTTTAACATAAAAATGTTTAATAAGGTGAATTTTAGGCATATAATGTTAATAACATTAGATGGTAGATAAGAGAAAGTTATTAAGAAGCAATTAACAAAATAAAGAATGGAGTGATAATATGAAATGGAGTGAAGTAAGGAAAATTTATCCTGATAAATTTGTGCTTTTAAGAAGTTTAGAACAGCATATTGAAAATAATAAAAAGTGTATAGATGATGTAGCAATAATAAAAGTTTTAGATGATGATGAAGCAAGTAAGTTATTAGTTAAATGTAAAGGTGATACTTTTGTTTTTCACACATCAAAAGATGAATTAGCAATGGATATAATACAAATGCCAATTTTAAGAGGAGTATTTAGGCACAATCAAATAAATAACAAGTCCATTTGCCAGCCTATTTTCCATCATGCTGCGTCGGCAAATTGACCTAATAGGCCCGCTATGAGGGCAATTCGTCTCCTTGCCTGATGAAAAATATTCATGGCAACTTTGGACTTGTTATTTATTTTCATGTGCCTTAAATGAAGTTAGAATATAAAAATGGTTTGTTATTTATTGATATGAATATTGAATATAAAGGTAAAAAAGTAGTGCTTAAAAATGTAGTTTTAGATACAGGGGCAGCACATACAATTATTAATCCAGATGGTGTATATATTAGAGACTAATTAAAATATATAGCATAAAAGTGTGTTGAGAAAAAAATACAAGAGAGGTTTTTATAGTGGATATTAAAGGTCACATCTCGCCTCCACCAAATAAGAACTAGAATTTTAATACAATGCAAAGCCACTGATTTCAGTGTATTTCGGTGTTTATTGGGATAAATCTTAGTATAAATTTTATGTTTTAGAGAGTAAATTTATAGATTTTATGTTGGACATGCACACCTCTAATGTTTTTGGAATTAGGGGTGTGCATTTTTTAGCGGGAACAATTATTACAAAAAAATAATATTTCAAACATGGAACTTGTATTTATTCAAAGTGAAATTTTTATTTTAAGAAGTTATATGGTAAGTTATAATTAAAATAAAAAGATGATAAGAACTTATAGTATAAAATAAAAATGCAAATTAAGAATAAGATCTGGTATTTAATGTAAAGGAGCTGATTCAAATGAAATGGCAGGAAGTTAGAGAAATGTATCCAAATCAATTTGTTAAATTTGAAATTGTGGAATACCATGAAGATGAGAAAACAAAATATGTTGATGAAGTTGCAGTGATAAAAGCAATAAAAGATGGAAGAGAAGCTATGAAAGAATTTACAAAATGCAAAAATGGTCAACTAGTGTATAGCACAGAAAATGAAAGCGTTGTTATAGAGAAAATTAAACATATTGGAATTAGAAGGAGTATATAATGAAAACAAAAATATCAATAAAAAATGGATTACTATACACTTCTATAAAATTGGTACATGAAGGGAATTATATAATTATAGATGATGTGATCATTGATACTGGAGCATTTCACACAATAATAACAACAGATTTCTTAGACGATATGGGAGCTAAATTTTCTAATGAAGATAAGCTTATTGAAGCTTCAGGTTATGGAGGAGCTTCTAGTTATGCAGTAAGGAAAAGAATTGATTCAATTGATTGTAATGGGATTAAACTTCATAATTTTAAAATAGATTTTGGAGAAATCGATCCAAATGAAAAAGTTAACGGATTATTGGGATTAGATTTTCTAAGAGAAGCAGGAATTATAATAGATTTAGTTGATTTGGCAATATATACAAAGGAAATATAAAATTTTAATATGTTTGCTAATACTCCTCACGTTGAGACTGTGGTTCTGCTATATAAAAAGTAGAAAAATGGTTGTAAATTTTTAGAAAGTTTTTAATTGTATATGTGATATAAAGAGCATTCAATCTTGAGGTTGGGTGCTCTTTAATATGGATAATAAAATACTATATCTTTAAATGTTATGAAATGTGATATTATTAAACAAGAGGATTAAAATGATATTGAAAAAATTAGAGGAGGTTTTTAATTGGAGTATATTGATATCAAATGGAATGATTCAATTAATATAAATAAACAACAATGGAAAGAAATATTTTTAAATGACAAGTTAATAAAAACATACAATAAAGAACTTATACTTAGAATTTATGATAAACCAAATCACATGGCTACAGCTACAGAAATAGCAAATGATGAAGGGAAACAGCCTAATTCATATAATTCTGCAGTTGGTCAATTAGGAAAAAGACTTGCTTCCTATTTGTCCTAATTGTCATTTGGTAATACATGCAAAAGATCCAGCCTATACACCACAGCAAATTAAAAAAATGTTAAAATTGGAATAGTAATCCCAATATAGAAAGGATGAGAAAATGGTTAATAATAAATTAAAAGCAGCAATATTAGATATTGTTGAAAATCAATTAAAAACAAATGAACCTAAATGCACAAGAGAAACATTTAATAGATTAATTGATTTGGGACATTCTGAAAAGAAAACAAAAGAAATGATAGCATCTGTTGTTGTTGAAGAAATCTATGATGTTATGAAAAATCAAGCTCCATTTAATGAAGAGAGATATAGTCAAAAACTATCTCAATTGCTTGATTGTATAGCAAAAAACAAAAATGAAAATAGCTTTGAAAATGAAACAATTCAAGTGCCTATAAAAAATGATCCTAAGATTGGAAGAAATGATTCATGCCCTTGTGGAAGTGGAAAAAAATATAAAAAGTGCTGTGGTAAAAACATATAGTAGAGGAATGTGAGAAGATTGAAATGGGAAATTCATTTTATGTGTTAAGTGCTTTTTATTTTCTATTCGCGTGGTTTAAAACCACCGTCTTTAAGACGGTATCAGCTTTTAGCCTTTTAAAAGATAAGTTTTTTGATGTATTAATTTGTAATGCCTCATTTCATCATTTAGTGGAATTAAATTTTTATTTGGTGACCATAATTATAATATGTAATAATTAAGTATAGATTTTAATATTAAAGGAGAGGATTATAGACTATGAAAGCATATCAAATAAAAATAGAATTAATAGACTCAAAACCACTTATTTGGAGAAGAGTTATAATTCCTGCTGATGTTACTTTTAAGAGACTACATGATACAATACAAATTTCTATGGATTGGTCGGATTATCATCTTTATGAATTTGAGTTTCCAGAGGAAAAACTTAGAATTACTAACGATGATGAAGCTTATGAAGAAAATAAATTCTATAAGAAA
>JAQUXS010000066.1 GCA_028692255.1 Clostridium sp. | reverse complement strand
AAGAAAACTTAGTTGTTAGATTATAATAATATTGATATGGTACTGAAAATCAGTGCCATATCAATATGAAATTCTAAGAATTATCAAGAATTTGAATGAATTATTCCCATTTGAGGGGGTCTATCCGTAATGTGAAATTAATTATGAAAACTCTTTGAGTTTTATCAATAACTCTTCACTAGTACTTCTTCATTTTTACCTCATAGATTTTACATATTCTTTATTAGAATTTACCTGGTATTTTTTATTTTGTACATTACTAAAATATTGTATAAAATATTTTTATAATATGAATATGACATTCACTTTTATGATAAAATATGAGCTGATAATAGTATATTAACTGGAGGTACAAAACAAATGGCAAAACTATATCTTGACGAATTAAGAGGACATTTTGACTATTTTGAAGATAGAGAGCTTGGCCTAAAAATAGGTGGAACAGAAAATGGTTTAAAATTTTATAACAAGGCAATAATCTATATGGATAATGAAAAAATATTAATATCTTCAAAAGAGGATCAGGAGCAAATAAATGCCTTTAACATAGAGATTAATAATATAAAATCGTGGAATAGAGATATGTGTGGTGGACTTCAAACTATACTTATCATAGCAAAAGATGGATGTTATATGCAAATGTATAATAGAGATAAAGATAAAGATGACAAAAAATAGAAAAAATTTTTTAAAAGTATTGCTTTATGTAAAAAATTGGATTAAGCTATTAATTAATATAAAATCGGGAGGGATGATAGGTGGATTTAAAATCGTATAGTAGAAAAAGAAGGAGCCTTTTTATAATTGCTTTATTATTGGTTTTAGCTATTCTCATGCTTTATATATATAAAAACGTTAATTTAGCCAATAAAGACAGCAAAAGTACCTATAAAAAAACACTTGTAAGCAAAAACCAAACAGCATTAAAAATACCTAAAGATAAAAATGGAAATATACAAATTGAGCAAAATAAAATATTTAAAAGATACACAATAGAAATTCCCACTGCAACTAAAAAGGTATCTTATAAACAAAAAAATGATTCTATAACAATTAATTTTGCTAAGAATACAAGTTTAAAATTAAATTCATCTGTCAATGCAAAGTATGCAGGTGAAATATATTCAAACAGTAATGGTGGTAACAATAATTTAGTGATTAAAAAGAATTACAAAGATAATAACTTCGTATACATAAATAATGGCAATAATAGTAACAAGGTTGTAGTATTAATAAGCAAAGTAAAGAAACCCTTTACTCATAAAGCAGTGCTCAATCCAGGACATGGAGGCATTGATAATGGGCAGAGTTTTGGTAATATTCATGAGAAGAATATAACACTTAAAATAGCAAAACTTATGGAGGGTGATTTACAGTATAAAGGTGTAAAAGCAATCCTTACAAGAGATAAAGATGAAGGACAAGCGCTTAGTGATATAGCTAATTTTTCAAATAAAAATAAACCAGATGTATTTATGTCTATTCATATTAATGGCATGGAGACGAATACTGAGAAGTATCAAGGCATAGGTACTTATTATTATGATGAAAATGGATTTCAGCATAATGAAAGAATTAAATTTGCAAATACAATATTAAAATATGCAACAAAAAGTGATGGATGGAAAAATGATGGAGTAATGAGAGACAAACTAAAAGTGATTAGACTCAGTAAATATCCAAGTGTACTTGTAGAAGCAGGTTATTTAACTAACAGTCAGGATAGAAGCAGACTTTTAAATGATAAAGTATTAGGAGACCTTGCCGAAAATTTATCTGATGGAATAGCAGCGTATGTAAATAAAAAATAATATATAAGAAATTATTTAAAAATTAGGCTAAAATAATTCTATTTTAACCTAATTTTAATAATATAGAGGGATAATTTACAACAAGATAATTATTATAGGATGTGGTACATATGAAAAATTTTGAAATACTTATAGTTGAAGATGAAAGACAAATGTCTATGTTTATTGAAATGGAATTGAATCATGAAGGATATAAAACAGCAACTGCATATGACGGCTTAGAAGGACTTAAAAAAGCTGAAAAAGGTGATTATAATTTAATCCTTCTTGATATTATGCTGCCCACCATAGATGGAATTGAAGTATGCAAAAGGATAAGAAAGTTTTCAAGTGTACCAGTTATAATGTTAACTGCAAGAGGTGACATTTCAGATAGGGTAGATGGTCTTGATAGTGGAGCAAATGATTATATGATAAAGCCTTTTGCAATTGAAGAACTTTTGGCAAGGATACGTGTAATAGAGAGAAGCAAAGAACCTGAATACAATAGAGATGAAATTAAAGTATATGACGTTGTAATGAATGATAAAACCCATGAGGTAAAAAGGGGAGGCAAAAAAATAGACCTTACCAAAAAGGAGTATGACCTTCTTGAAGCTCTCCTTATAAATAAAAATGTTGTACTTACAAGAGATCAATTAATCAATAAAATATGGGGCTATGACTATAATGGAGACACTAACGTAGTGGATGTATTTATAAGATATTTAAGGGCTAAAATTGATGATGGTTTTGATAAAAAAATAATTACAACAGTCAGAGGCGTGGGCTATGTTATAAAGGGTGATAAAGATGAAAATAATTAAGAATGCTAAAATTTCAGTTAAACTTACTATAATATATGCTTTTATGTTTTCGTTTATATTGCTTATATTAAATGCTTCTGTTTTATATGGGGTGAAGAATTATTTCTATAATGAAGGAAATAAACAAATTTCTGAAATTAAAAAGATATTAGTTAAAAATGTAGAGCATACTGGTGGGGGCAATGTGGACATAGCAGACAAAAGCCTTTTGAAAAATATGCCACTTAAAGAAAATTTGGATGTAAAAATCGTAAATGCAAATGGAAAAGTATTAAATATATCAGATGAATTTGATTATAAACTTAACATGAAAAATAATTATAATTTAATAATGCATGTTGAAGAAAAAGAGAGACATTTAGCATACGAGAATATTGCAATAAACAGTCCTAAGTATGGGAAGATATATATTCAGATAGTTAAAGGTATGTGTAAAGAATACGAATTTTTGAAGATATTATTTATTTTTATGGGCATATCGGACTTTATAGGCATAATAGCTTCAATTATATTAGGATACATTTTTAGCAAAAGAATGCTTAGGCCAATTGACAGTATAACCAAGACAGCAGAGAATATTGGCATAAACAATTTAAAAGAAAGAATTGATATAAAGGGACCTGATGATGAATTAAAAAGACTTTCAAGTACTTTTAATAATATGATAGACAGGCTTCAAGATGCTTTTGAAAGGCAGAATCAGTTTGTTTCTGATGCTTCACATGAACTTAGAACTCCAATTGCTGTTATTAAAGGCTATGCAGATTTACTTGATAGGTGGGGAAAAAACGATAAAGAAGCTCTTTTAAAATCAATAAAATCCATTAAGATTGAAGCTAATTATATGGCAGATATGACAGAAAAATTATTATTCTTAGCAAGAGGAGACAAAGGAGTACAAAGAATAGATAAAAAGCTTTTCCATTTGAATGAATTGATAATTGAAGTTGTAAATGAAAGCAAACTTATAGACAAGAATCACATTATATCAGTAGGGGAAAACGATAATATAGAGATTACAGCTGATTATAAAATGATAAAAGAGATGCTGAGAATATTTATAGACAACAGTATTAAATTTACTAAAAAAGGTGAAAAAATAACACTAAGCTCCATTAAAAAGAATAATTTTGCAGTAATAACCGTCAGTGATAATGGAATAGGTGTACCACAAGAAGAAATAAAAAATATATTTAAAAGATTTTATACTGTTGATAAATCAAGGTCAAGAGAAAAAGCAGGAACGGGGCTTGGCTTATCAATTGCTAAAGAAATCTGCGACATTCATAATGCAAATATAGACATACAGAGTGAAGAGGAAAAGGGAACGAAAATAATTATAACTTTATCCCTTAGTGATTAGTTCTTAGCTCTTAGTTTTTACTTGTACTTTGTACCCTTAGTTTCTACTTTGTACGTGGTATATTTATACAATAACAAGGGGAAAATATATTGACACAGTAGAAAATAGAGGTATAATATAGTTATTCCTACAAAACCTATATGGATAATATAAAACTAAATAACAACTTATTAAGAGTAGTGGAGGGACTGGCCCTATGAAGCTCGGCAACCAGTATGTTTCACTTGCATACATGGTGCTAAATCCAACAGCATATAGCTGAAAGATAAGGTTATAAAAATGATTGTTAGAGCCTCTTCCAGTAAAGAGGCTTTTTATTGTGATTTATGTGATTTTAAAATTTAAACTCTTATCAAGAAAAAGGGAGGGATTATAAAAATTTTTAATATTTCAAAATTAGTAATATGAAATTTATTTATACTTTGGAGGATTTATGGAGATAAACAGTATTTTTGATTTGGTTAATATATTTGCAAAAGCTTCATTAGTAACAGTAGAAGTGGCGTTTTTATCTATATTGATAGCTTTTACAATAGGACTAATATGCAGCATAACTTTATTTTATAAAATACCAGTATTAAAAACTATTATCTATATTTATGTGGAATTTTTTAGGAATACACCTTCATTAGTGCAAGCTTACTTTATTTTTTACGGGCTACCAAAGGTATTTGTAAAGCTAGATAGTTTCGTTTGTTCTGTAATAGTGCTTTCTCTCTTAGGAGGAGCATATATGTGTGAAGCTATCTATGCGGGGATAAAAGCAATTCCCAAAAGTCAAAAAGAGCTTGCAATGGCAATAGGATTATCAAGATTTGATACTATACGATATCTTATGTTACCTCAAGCCATTTCAATTTCTGTTGCTGCTATAAACAACAATTCCATATTTTTGACTAAAGAAGTTTCTACTATGAAAATAATTTTACTGCCAGAAATAGTTTATCAAGCTTTTGCTATTATAAGTTTACGTGCAGACTTAACTGTTCTTATAATTATAAGTATGATTATTTCGTATTTAGTTATTTTGATACCAATGTCATATGGATTTTCCATATTAGAAAGGAAGATACGTTTTGCAGAATTTGGGGATTAATGAAATAATAAAAGCCTTTCCAAGGATAATGGATGGTTTAGCAGTTACTTTGAAATTATCTATTGTTAGCTTGATATTATCTATTTTTCTAGGATTTATAATTGGTATAATTATGACTTCTAAAAATAAATTAATTAGAATTATACTACGAATACTATTAGAAGCATTTAGATTGATACACCCAATAATTTGGCTATTTGTATTCTTTTTCGGAATTTCCTATATTTTCAATGTGCAAGCAGATAATGTAGTGGTGTCAATTATAGTCTTCACCTTGTGGGGAACATTTGAAATGGGAGATTTAGTAAGAAGTTATATAGAAGGTTTACCGAAAAGCCAGTTTGAATCAAGTGCTGCCATAGGGCTTACAAAACCTCAAATGTATATATATGTAATTTTACCTCAAGTACTAATAAGGAGTATACCAGCTGTAGTTAATTTAGCAACTCGTCTTATAAAAACTACTAATATAGTATTTTTAATAGGTGTTTCAGAGGTGTTAAAGGTTTCTCAAAATATTATACAGGTAGTATATTATAGTAATCCTACTAGCTATATACCTTTTACTATGTATTTAGTCCTATTACTTATTTACTTTATTATTTGTTATCCTTTATCATTATTTTCAAAATACCTAGAAAAGAGAGTCTCAGCATTATAAAACGAATTTTTTGTACAGGAGGTAAAATACATGTTATTAAAAGTAGATAATATCAAAAAATCCTTTAAAGGAAATACTGTGCTTAATGGTATTAGTTTTGATGTTAAAAAAGGTGAAGTAATTGCTATATTAGGTCGCTCTGGCTGTGGAAAATCAACACTTTTAAGATGCATTAATGGATTTGAACAAATTGAAAGCGGAGAAATATATTTAAATGATACTTTAATTACAAAGCCTAATGCAAAATATAAGCATTGGTGTGAAATAAGAAAAAAAATAGGGATGGTATTTCAAAGCTATGATCTTTTCCCACATATGAATGTTTTAAATAATGTCATTTTAGGTCTTATGAAAGTAGAAAAAAGAAGTAAAGAGGATGCTACTAAAGAGGCTTTAAAGCATTTAGAAAGAGTAGGTTTATTAGAAAAGAAATTATCTTATCCAAGAGAATTATCTGGAGGTCAAAAACAAAGAGTAGCTATTTGTAGGGCTCTTTCAATGAACCCTGAAATAATGTTGTTTGATGAGGTTACTGCTGCATTAGACCCAGAAATGGTAAGGGAAGTTTTAGATGTAATTAAAGGCTTAAGAGAACAAGGCCTTACTATGGTTGTAGTTACACATGAAATGGACTTTGCAGAAAAGGTGGCTGATAGAATAATATTTATGGAAAATGGAAAAATCGTAGAAACCAATACACCAGATAAGTTCTTTCATTCACCAAGTACAGAGGCAGCAAGAAGGTTCTTAAATTTACACAATTAGTAAGCAGAAAATGATAGTTTACATAAAAATTAGCTAAAGGAGAATATAGAAATGAAAAAAATTATATTAGCAATTTGTGCCGTGTTTTTAGTAGGTCTTACAGCTTGCTCTACAAATTTATCACAACAAAATTCAAGTTCAAGCTCAAGCAAAGGAACAAATAATAGCTCAGTAGAGGCAATCAAGAAAGCAGGTAAAATAAAAATAGGAGTTTTCTCTGATGATGCACCTTTCTGCTATCAAGCAGCTGATGGAAGTTATAAAGGCTATGATGTAGAATTCGGTAAAAGACTTGCTAAGGAATTACTTGGCGATGAAAATAAAGTCACTTGGGTAGTTGTAAACCCAGCTGATAGAGTAGCATATGTACAAACAGGTAAAGTGGATATAATGCTTGCAGATTTTACAGTTACACCTGATAGAGCTAAAGATGTAGATTTTACAGTACCTTATGAACAAGTATCTATAGGAGTCGTTTCTAGTGCAAAAGCTCCTATAAAATCTGTAGATGATTTAAAGGGTAAGACATTAGCTGTTAATACAGGAACTACACAAGATTCATATTTTTCAACTAAAACACAAGGTGTAAATATACAAAGGGTAGACGCTGTTTCAGATGGATTCCAAGATTTGACTTCAGGTAGAGTCGCTGCTTTCTCACAGGATAATACAACAGTACTTGTATGGGCAAAGAAGAATCCTGGATATGTAGTTGGCATAAAAGAATTAGGCGAAAAAAATTATATAGCTGGTGCTGTTAAAAAAGGAAACAAAGAATTATTAAACTATGTAAATAATTTAATTAAAGGTAAATTAAACAGTGAAAAATTCTTCAATAAAGATTATGAAAAAACATTAAAACCAAGTTTCCCATCAGATGTTACTGCTAATCAAATTGTAGTTGAAGGTGGAAAAACTAAATAGATAGATACAAAAATAATCAATTATTAAATTCAAGTGAAATTTCCGTTCTAACTGATGTGGCTCAACATGTATATGATCCCGTTCATCAAGATTATATAGGCTATATTATATAAGCAATGATGGAATTAACTGGACACAGGAGATCCATGAAATGGTTATTGAGTTAAAAAACAGGTGTTCATTTCCATAGATTCAAAAGCATTAGTAGGAATTAACAAATCATCATGAGATAAGGTTTTAATAAAAATATAATTATCTATTAAATATATCTTTTCAATAGTTTTCCATTTATAATGCTTTTCATCTAAATCAGTAACTAATTCTAAATAATTACTATTAAGAATTAATTGAGTTTTGCAAAAATAGCTACTATATTTTTCTGATGAATATCAATAGGAAAAAATTTTTAAACAAAATAAAAAACTTAATATAATAAGAATAAAAGTTTGGTATTTATATCTCTTCGTTTCAGTTATATAACTAATAAGAAAGTTAACCCACTCTTTTTTAGTAATATTATAGTTTATTTCCATTGTAAAGCTCCAATCTCATTATAATTAATAATTATATCATAATATAGAAATATCAAATTTTAACTTATAGTAAATTAATTGCAATGAGATCCGCAGAATGATTATTATGTAAAATTGAGCAGCTCAATTTTTTAATTTCACAAAACAATAGTTGTGTGTATTTAAAAGGAACTACTTAATGTAGTTCCTTTAGTATAGGCTTATAAGAACATAAAAATTATAATTGTATTTCTTTATCTATTTTTAAATTATATTTTATTTCCAATATTCAATGAAAAATTTTTCTACTTTCATTGCTTCTGCATACTTATATTTGTACTTTTTTATAATCACTTTATCACAATCTAATATTTCTAAGATAGTTATATTTTTCAATGGAGATAGTGGCTTTATCATACGAATTTTATTTCCTTGCTGTTTATATGCTATGATTTCTTTTAAATCATCCTTAAATATTAGTAAATCATCCTTTTTACCACGTATTTGTTCTCTTTATAGTACTGTTTATTATACTTAATGTTGTCTTTACCTATAAGAGTTTTCGCCAACATTTCTCTGAATCACACCAACAGGAATTAAAAAACAACTTAAAGCTAATTGGAGTAGTGCTTGCGAAACGCGGATTTTATACGTTAAGACAGTTATTACTAAAAATATATTTTATCAAAATATTCTGACTTAGAATTAATGCCAAATAGTTCTAACTCCAAAAAATATATAATATCATCATATAGCATTGATATATCTAGTGTTTAATCATTAAATGATAAAACTATTATTTTTTTGCTCAAAACAAGTTAGTTAAAGTAGAATTATAGTAGTGATAATACTAACTAAGTTATGGATAAGAATGGAAAATAATAAAATGAAAAAAGGAAGCAAAGAAATTTTCCTATAAATCTATCTATGAAAGAAACTCTTTTGGAATATTTTGAGTATGCAGATAAGCCATCTGATGATAAATATATCTCATAATATATAACTTTATTTTGATTTATCAAGTTTAATTTGTTCTTCACCCCATATATACAATTCATCCAGGGCAGGAAGTAATGCTTTACCTCTTTCAGTTAAAGAATATTCAACTTTAGGAGGAATCGTCTCATATTGAGTTCGAACAATAAGCGTACATTCTTCTAATTCTCGTAAAGATTTTGTAAGCATCATATTAGTAATACCATTAACTCTTCGTTTTAACTCATTATATCTAGTGGTCTCATTTTTAAATAGATACCACATGATAGGTAATTTCCATTTTTGACCCACAATATTAAGTGCATATATAATAGGGCATTCTGTCTCATATATATTATTACTAGGTGCTTCTGCATTACAACTCATATCATTATTCATAATTGAAACTCCTTTAAATGCAATAGTATACTTTTTATACCAACACAGAAAAAACTGCATACTTGTATCTATATGCCCTTCTGTTATATTAATTATAACAGAAACATTTTGAAATAGGGAGATGGTAATATTAAGTTTTTACAACTAGTAAAAGAAAGATATTCAGTTAGAAAATTTAGCGACAAAAAAGTAGAAAGAGAAAATTTAGATTTGATTTTAGAAGCTGGTAGAGTTGCTCCAACGGCTGATAATTATCAGCCACAACGAATACTCGTTATCAATAATGAAGACAGCTTGACTAAATTAAAATCGTGCACACCTTATCATTTTAATGCACCTCTAGTATTGCTGGTGTGCTATGATTCCACAGTTAGCTGGAAAAGGACTTATGATAAAGTAGACATGGGAGTTGTTGATGCTAGCATTGTCACAACTCATATGATGCTCCAAGTTACGGACTTAGGATTAGGTAGCACTTGGGTAGGCCATTTTAATGCTGATATTATCAAAAAAAACTTGGAACTACCAGAATATCTTGTTCCAGTAGCACTTCTTCCAATAGGTTATCCAAGAAGTGATTCAGCTCCACATCAATTACATAGCAAGCGTTATGATATTAATGATACAGTTTTCTTTAACTCTTTTGAAGGTATAACTCAGGACAAAAATGGTGAAGGATAACACGACCTACTTAAATAATGCAAATTATCTAAAGTAGCTATTCAAATACTGTCTATAAGAAGTAAAAAAAATATCGGGAGGTAAAAAAAGATGATTTATGAACTGATGACTATGCATCTACATCTTTGGGGAACAAAAAAAGCTGTGGAAGGTATTTTAAACTATAAAAATACATCACAAAGTAATGGGAGATTACTAGGATGCTGGAAAGTTGAAGTTGGTCCTATTGGGCCTGATTGTTTGCTTATATTACGGGAGTTTGATAATTCAGAAGATCTATTTGAAGAAAGGAAAAAATTCTTATTAAATAAGAATCCTTTCGGTATAGGCGATGTGTTAAAAGGATTTAAGGTGGAGTCCTTTATGCCATTTCATTTTATGCCTCCGATAAAAAGTGGTAAATTGGGGTCAATATACGAATTCAGAGAGTATCAGCTTGCTGTAGGTGGTATTAAAAAAAGCATAGATGCATGGGAAAAAGCTTTGCCAGCACGGCAAAAAATATCACCTGTAGTAATGGCAATGTATGCCTTAGACGGACCGGCTCGTATAGTGCATATCATAGCGTACGAAAGTTTTGAATTCCGACTTAACGTGAGAAAAGAATTGTATCAAAAAGGAATTTGGCCACCAAAGGGAGCACCTGAGGAGATTATAAAGGCTACGAATATTATAGCACTACCAACATCTATTTCACAGTTAACTTAATCAGCAAATGTTTTTATAAAATGTCGTGATATGAATTCCACAGAACGGTTATTAAGTTAAATATATAAGAACAGGGATATCTCTTTATTTTTAAAGGAGTATCTCCTGTTCTTATATATTTAATCTAATCATAATTAATTTATATTATAAAGATTCTATGTTTTTTATGCATATAAATCTACTATTCCTAATGAATTATTTTTGTTACTATCATTAGACTTTGATATTTCATCATTAATTCCATATTTAGTAGCTATATCATCAAGCTTGGACATTCTTTTATCAAAATTATTTTCAGCATTTTTTACTTCATCTAAAATTTGATCAAGTGTCATGTTTTTATTAGATTTTAATCCTAGGTCTTCTGCTGAAGGAATTAAACTACTAAAATTTAAAGAACTATCATTAGTATTACCTGTAACACTTTCCACTAATTTTATATCACGATCAATAGATGGTTTATAAAGTGACTCAAGTTTATTTATATATTCTGGTGATGAAAGCTGAGTTATATCTTCTTTTATATTATCTTGTGCATTTTCAATTTCTTTTTTTTTATCGTCACTTAAATTTGTGTCTTTAAGTTTTTTAGAATATTTGTTATATAAATCAGCATTTGTTGATATAGATGAAAATGTATCATTTAATGCTTGATAAGATTCATTTACATCGTCAATTAAAAATGACATACAACCTTTTGATTTTTTTTCTGAATCTAAATCTGTATCTGTATTTAAAGTTTTAGTAATAGTATCTGTATCTGTTTTTTGTTTTTCTTTACTTTTTGAGATAATTTTATTTTGTATAGTAGTAATTACAGCATTTTTATTGAATTTGTTTTGCTGTGGAAATATCCTAGATTCATTAAATATGTTAATTTTCATTACACATACCTCCATTAAATTATTACAACATTATTGTCTAAGTATCATAGCATCATTAATTAATATATCGTTATATTTTCAAAAAAATTATACTTATATAGAAAATTAAATCAGACCTAGTTTATATTTTATTTTTTGTTAATTAATTCTATAATATAATTAATGCTGCAACATTAATTATGATAATATGTATAGTTCATTAATTTCAGATCAACTTTATCAGCCATCTAAATCTTTATATGATTCTGTACACAATGAGTATGTAGGAATAGGTAATGACTTGCCCAAATATGCGGGTATTGGAACAGACGTTTTATTTTTTACTACTAAAGATATTACAGAAAGTATATTTAGGATATCAGAAAGAACAAATACTTTCAACTTTAGAAGAAATTCTCGTCTTAGGTTCATAAGTAAGCCAAGTAGAACAAGAGGTTAAAGAATTTAGATTTTCCAAGGGGAAAGTATGCCCTCTTTGTGGTAGTGAAACTATATCAAGAAATGGTAAGTATAATGGTAAACAAGGATATATATGTAAATTTTGGATTGCATAAGCATATTTGAAACATGAATTTCTTCACGCCTGTTTTATACCTAATGTATTAAAATCAGACAAAATATATTGGGGTATTAATGCATTTGTCGGATTTGTTTGTACTACTGAAAAAATCAAAAAGAGCAGATTTTTAATTATTTCTATAAATATTCAATCTATAAGATAGCTACATACCTATTGGACCAAATTTAGGAGGAAATTTTGCACAAATTAAATATAGTACAATAACCAAAACTCCAATCACAGAAAAAATAATATTAAGTTTTACTGTATTAATTTTTCTATTTCTAAAAAGAAAAGGACCAAATATATAAACTATTATTAATAAAATATAAGCAACTACTACCACGTTAGAAAACATAATTTAACTCCTAAATTGATATATCAATATGATTGATATAAACATTATAATTGAGAACAATATGTATATATTACTATATCATTTTTTAAAATGTCAATAAGAGTTTAATTTTAATTATTTTACTATTCTAAATATAATACCTTAATATATTTTGTTTTGCATCGTTTGCTGCATTTTCAATATACTTTTTTTTATCATCACTTAAACTATTATTTTGAAGTTGTTACTGAATCATATTTAGGAGATAATCCAACTTTATCATATTCTAACGGTCAATTTGTAGTACAAGTTGGTTGGTGGGGTAATTACTATTCTTCAGATGGATACACTTGGCATAATTAAAATTAATATATGAGTTCCACAGAATGATTATTAAGTTAAAAAATAAATATCCTACTGATTTTTATTTTCTATTCTTAAATTAGTTAACTTAAGAATAGTATTTAAAAAATAGGTTTTCATTTCCATAGATTCAAAAGCATTAGTAGGAATTAACAAATCATCATGAGATAAGGTTTTAATAAAAATATAATTATCTATTAAATATATCTTTTCAATAGTTTTCCATTTATAATGCTTTTCATCTAAATCAGTAACTAATTCTAAATAATTACTATTAAGAATTAATTGAGTTTTGCAAAAATAGCTACTATATTTTTCTGATGAATACAAATAGAAAAAAATTTTTGAGGGTGTGAAATAGTTATGGATGATTTTCGGATTTGCCGAATAATCTACAGCACCTATTCACTAGTACTTATTACCTTTTACTTTTTATTTATAAATAATTCACTGCATTAGAAATTAAAGATTTTCTATCTATTTTTCCGTTTAAATTTAGATTAACTTCTTGTACTATTTTTATTTTTTTAGGGCGACAGCATGTCTCTAAATTATTTTTACAATATTCTCTAATATCTTTTATGGTAAGGTCGTTATTTTTAGGTATAATAATTGCCGCGATTTCTTTTCCCTTCATTGAATCGTTAACTCCAAAAACTATTGATTTTAAAACATTAGGGTGCTTATCTATTATTTTTTCTATATTATATGGAAGAATTTTTATTCCACCTTTGTTGATGGTATCATTTTTTCTGCCCAAAATATATAGGTTACCCATTGAATCAATTTTAGCTATATCATAAACAGTAGCTTGTGGTGCAAAATCTGGTGCTAAGTAGGGGCTTTTAACCCATAAAAAACTATCTTTAATTTTCAATTCAACTCCAGGAAAGGCAGTACCTACACTGCTTGTTTTAGAACTTTTACGAAAATCCATGAAGCTTACAATGCCAAGTTCAGATGCTCCATAGTATTCATAAATATGTGCTTTAGGAAATTTAATTTTTAATCCATCAATGGTTTTAGCATCTAGCTTATCCCCACAGCTCAAGGTTGAATTAATATTTGGCATAGTTTTAGAGGTTTCCTTTAAAAGCAGTCTATAGTGAGCTGGAACCATAAATATAGTTGTTACGTTATTTAAATTCATTTCTTTTATCCAAGCTTTGGGACTTATATGTCTTGAAAATACAATAGTTCCACCTTCATTTAACATATGAACGGTACTATATAGATTGGCAGAATAAGAAAGTGAACCCACTAGAAAAAGAGTGTCACTGAAATTAATATTAAATACCTTTCCGTGGTATTTTAGAGCATCCATCCAGGATTTGTGGTCTCTTAATATAATTTTGTTATGCCCTGTGGTGCCAGAACTTAAGATTAAGAGAAAAATGCTGTTATCTTTAATTATTGGTAAGTTACAAGTATCCTGACATTTTTCTAATTTTAAATTGAAATTGTCATCTATTACGCAGTTTGGTTTTATTTTATCTCTAATTTTATTAAAGGTAATTGGCAAAGTTTTATGACTTACTACTAAACATATTAATCCAGCTTTTGCACAAGCTAAAAAATTAATCATTATATCTATGGGATTAGAACATTGTATTATTATTTTTTCACCGATTTTAAAATTATTAACTAAAAATGCTGCTCTTTTATCCACAGCTTGTACAAGTTCAGTGTAAGTAATGTGTATATCACCTAAAGTCATACATATTTTATTTGGAGTTTTGTTTGCATTTTCATATATACTTGAAAAAATAAGCATGTTCTTCATAACCTTTCTATTATAGTTGATATTCCTAGACCGCCAGCCACACTCATAGTTGCTATGCCAGTTTTTAAGTCTTTGTATTTAAGTGCACTTAGAAGATGAAGCATAATTATTGCACCTGAGGCTCCATAGGGGTGGCCATAAGCTAATGCCCCACCTAGTACATTGATTTTTCCTTCACTGCAATTAAAATGTTTTAAAAATGCCAATGGAACTACTGAAAAAGCTTCATTTATTTCTATTAGATCTATATCATTTATATCCAATTCTCTATTTTTTAATAGTTTTTCAGTGGAAAAAATAGCACCTAAAGGTGATAAATTAGGATCTACTCCAGTGCTAGTTCCTGAAATAAAAATTGCTTCAGCTTTTAAGTTATACTTTTTAACGGCATTTTCTGAGGCTAGTACTATAAGCGCAGCACCGTCATTGGTAGTGCAGGCATTGCCAGAAGTTATGCTGCCATTTTCAATTATAGGTAAAGCTCTTTTCATAAGTTTCAAAGATGGATTCTTGCGTATGCATCGATCTTTACATATTATAGATTCTGAGCTTGTCACACCACATATAATTTCTTTTAAAATATTCTCGGCGTTGTGAGCTTTTAAATGACTTCTTAAAGCATAAGAATCCATAGAATCTCTACTTATATTGCAATATTTTGCTGCATTTTCAGATTGCTCTACCATACTTGGGTCTCCAATAGAATAGGGAGAAAATTGAGCTTTTTTATAAAATATATCCTTTCCCTTGTATCTTTTATCTCTAGGGTTATATTGCCTATTGGGAGCTAAACTGGTACTCTCTGCACCACCAACAATAATCAAATCTCTTTCGCCGGATTTAATTAAGCTAGCAGCTAGGTTTATTGCCTGAAGGCTTGATCCGCATTGAAAGTCTATAGTTACAGCGGAAACTGAAAAGGGAAGACCTGAATCTAGGGCACTTAACCTTGCCAAATTTCCACCAGTGCCAACAGCATTGCCAAGCATAACTTCCTCTATTGAACTTTTAGGAAGATTGAACTTAGCAATTATATTTTTAATTAAATGTGATGTTAACTTTTCAGGAAGAAAATTTTTCAAACAACCATTAGTTTTACCTATGGGAGTTCTTAGCCCTCCTAGTATGTACACTTTTTGAGACATATAATCACCTTTATTTTAAAGTTAATTTAAAACACAATTTGTTATCTGAAATTCCCATTAGATTTTGAGAGTTTTCCCAGCAAAAAAAATATCACTACCAGCTAATATAGGATTTTTATAGGTTATTTCACAGCTTTTCATATATTTTTCCTGATAAATTAAATATTTTTCTAGCAGTAAAAGT
>JAQUXS010000065.1 GCA_028692255.1 Clostridium sp. | reverse complement strand
AAGAATTAACTGCACAGATATAAAAGCACTAGAATAAATAACCCATTCCTTTCCCAGTACAGAAGTTACTATAGGAATTATTAAATTCCCCGCATTTGAATATATAATAGATGCTTTTTCAACTGCATCCAAGTGAAATATCCCTTTAAGTATCTTTGCTAAAATCAATAATACAATATGAATCAATATTGCTGCTGCAAAAGCAAGAATCAATCCATTACGTACACTTTCTGTATATTTAACCTGAAAGGCATTTATAATAACGCAAGGCATTATTACATAAAGAACAACAATAGAAAGACTTTTGCTGTCCTCTGACTTCAATAAATGTGTTTTCACTAAAAAAAATCCCATAATTATAACTAAAAAAAGTTCAGCGATTTGTTTCATTAATAATAAACTAATCAAAAATTTACCTCCATAATTTATCCTAAGTAAGGTTTTTATATAATATTAACATATAAAGCAGCTGTCCATATATTTACATTTTATAAAACTAATGTTATAATTTTATATACCTTGTATACTATTCCATAAAGGTTTTTTTCAAAATTTAGAAATGAGGAATTAGAGAAATGAAAACAAGAAAGAATTTAATTATCTTTTGTTTAATAATCTTAATCATTGCGGGCATAGGAACAGCACTATATAAAAATTATTTTTATAATATTGATTCAATTAGTTATTTATCAAACAGAGATGAATCCGAAAAAAGTTTTGACTACCTTGGGAATGAAAAAAGTAGTAGCCATACTAAAAGTTTTAACTTTAAAAACTTTAATGGTAAATGGTCCTTAATGCAGTTCTCATCTAATAAGAATAATAATATCACTATTAATGATAGCACAAAAATTGCCAGTGGCAAATTTTATATTGTAGTTTTAGATTCAAAATATAACATTGCAGCGAAAAAAAATGAAGTAAAACGCAATGGAAATATACGTTTTACAACACCTAAAGCTGGAAAATATATAGTTAGAATCATTGGAGCCCATGCAAGTGGCAATTTTAATATAACCATAAGCTCCACTAATGATATAAAAATTTCTTATATAAACTTCTATAATTAGAAATACTATTTTTCTCCTGTCGTAATAAACAAAGAATACTTCACTGCTGAGCCATCAATAATCTTAACAGCATTATAAAAATTTTTTGTTTTTACATTTTTAAATCCAACTGTTTCAAACATTTTTTTCATATTATTTTGATTAAAGCCATTATGTCCACTAAAATCTTTTACTGATTTATGAAAACTTCCGTCATCTTCAAGCAATTCAACAACACATAAATTTCCCGTATAGGCAAGCATTTCGTACAGATTTTTCAAGGTAGTTTTGACATCTATAATATGATGTAATGCCATTGAAGTATATATAACATCATATTTCTTTTTACGTATCTCTAGATTATCATTTATATCTACCTGAAGTGCTGTCATATTTTTAACTTTATAATTTTCAATTTTTGAATTAAGAACTTTTATCATACCTTCTGACGTATCTATTAGTGTTATGTGTTTAAATTTATCTATAAGATTAAAACTTACAAGTCCGGTACCACAACCAAACTCTAAAGCATTGTAGTTTTCTTTTATTTCAATTGACTTGATTATTTCATTTGCAATTATCTTTGATCTTTCTATTCTTCTTTCAGTATCCCATTTATCAGCCTTAATATTAAAATCCATATGATTTACTCTCCTTTATTAATTTTCCATAAACTCAGAATATAACATCCTTATATTATAATTATATATTATACTCCTATAATAAATAGATATATACAAATCTTTTCATTAACTTAACACCTTCTACATTACCAATAGGCGTCTATTCAATCAAAAATTAAATGTAAAATCTTATAAAGTCTTCATAATTATATGTTACGTTATTTACAAAGATAATTATTCAATTGAAAGGATGAGTAAAATGGAACAATATATTTTAAGAACAGAAAATTTATGTAAGCGTTTTGGGAAACAACTTGCAGTTAATAATATTTCCCTGTGTATAAAAGCGAATACAATTTATGGTCTTTTAGGTCCTAATGGAGCAGGAAAAAGCACAACTTTAAAAATGATAACTGGACTTCTTCGTCATGATAAAGGTGAAATATTTATAAATGGTGAAAAATGGAGAAGAAAACATCTTGAAAATATAGGTGCTTTAATTGAATACCCTGCTATATATGGAAATCTTACTGCAGTTGAAAACCTTATGATTCATACAAAATTAATGGGATTACAAAAAAATGAAATTGACAGAGTTCTTGGAGTAGTTAACTTAAAGGACACAGGGAAAAAACTATCAGCTCAATTTTCAATGGGAATGAAACAGAGACTTGGAATGGCAATTGCATTACTTGGTGATCCTAAACTTTTAATACTAGATGAACCAACTAATGGACTTGATCCCATAGCTATAACTGAATTAAGAGATTTGATTCGTTCTTTTCCTAAACTTGGAATAACAGTAATACTATCAAGTCATGTACTAACAGAAGTTTCCCAGCTTGTAGATCATATAGGAATAGTAAATAATGGAGAACTTAAATACCAAGGAGCTATACATCAAAATGAAAATCTTGAAGACTTATTTATGAAAGTTGTAAAGGGGGAATAAAAATGATAGATATATTAAAATCAGAATATATTAAATCCAAAAGAACATTTATTAAAAAATTGATTATTTTAGCACCAATTGTAACTATACTTGCGGCAATGTGTACCCAATGGAAATATATTTTACAAGAAACATGCAATCTATGGCCAGCAATTTTTTTGCCTATTATAATAGCTTTATTTGCAAGTTTAACGAGTATGCAAGAAAAAAAAGCTGGGAATTACCGAAACCTATTAATCCATAACATATCACCTGCTCATATATGGATAGCAAAAATTATAGCCTTGTCCATAAATTTATTATTTTCTTGTTTCATACTTATAATTCTACTACTTGCTGTTTTCTTTATATTATTACATGGAAAAAACATTCCACTTCCTAAAGTAATTTTATGTCCTATTTATATTTGGATAACATCCCTTACTTTAATACCAATTCAACTTTGGGCATCTACATGGAAAGGTACTCTATTAAGTATGGCAGTAGGCTTTATTGGCATTCCTGCTGGAGTTATAGCCGCATCTAAACCATACTGGATGTTTATTCCTTGGAGTTATCCAACAAGAATAATGTGTCCAATTCTTGGCATAGGACCTAATGCTCTCCCTTTAAAATCAGGTGATGTATTAACTTATCCTGTTGTAGTATCCAGTGGATTAGCTTTATCAATGATGACTTTTCTAATATTTACTTTGATAACAGCTTTATGGTTTACTAAAAGGGAGGTAAAATAAATGACATTCTCAAAAATACTATATGTTGAATGGCTTAAAACAAAGCGATCTCCTTTAAGGTGGATTACTTTTCTAACCCCTATTTTATATGGAGTGTTTTTCGCAATATATTATTCTATATCAAATAAAGAACAATCTAAAATGTTTGGAATGTTTTTTGAATGTTGGACAACGTTATTTATACCATTTGGAATAGGTCTACTTGCAGCTTTTATTGTACATGAAGAAGAACTAGCTGGAGATTTTAACGGTTTTTTAGGAACTAAGTTATCTCGTTCAAGTATATATTTAGGAAAACTCATTATGCTTATAATACTTACTACAGCAAGTATTTTTATTTCAACTTTAATTTTTATTTTAAGTTTAACTTTTGTTATTAATATACATGTTTCATGGATAATTTTTATTAAAGGTGCTATATTATCCGAAATAGGCGAAATTCCTTTAATCGCACTCAATTTATGGTTAAGTTTAGCATTCGGAATGGGAACATCAATTGGCTTTGGAGGTGTTGGAGTAGTTATTGCATCTCTTATGGCAATTATAGCAGATAAATACTGGCAGTTTGTTATCTGGACCTGGCCAGAACGATTAAGCTTAATACAATCATACTCTCTTATAAATAATAAAACTTTGCACATAAATATTTATAATGAAACAATAAAAGGATTAGTATCTGTAATAATATGTTGTATAATTATATTAACTGCAAGTTTAATTTGGTTTAAAAATTGGGAAGGTAGAAAAACCTATAACTAATTTATATAGGAGATGTATTCTACAGTGAGTAAAATTCTAGTCATAGACGATGAACCAGATTTAGTAAATCTTCTAAAGGAATGTTTTGAAAGCAACGGTCATTTTGTTCTTAGTGCTTATGATGGTAATACTGGCATTAAAAAATTAGAAGAACATCCTGATATTATAATATTGGATATAATGATGCCTGGTATGAGTGGTTTCGAAGTATGTAAAAATATAAGAAAATATGTATCATGTCCAATAATATTTTTAAGTTCAAAGCAATCAGAAGTAGACAAGATAAAAGGGCTTTCATTGGGTGCCGATGATTATATAATAAAACCTTTCAGCATAAAAGAATTAAGAGCTAGAATTGAAGCACATCTAAGGCGTGAAAAAAGAGCTGTTTTTATAAATAGCACTAAAAAAGATAGGTTATTATATTTTAAAAATCTTATAGTAAACTTAAAATCACGTGAAGTGTATATAACCAACATAAAAATTAATTTAACAAGGAAAGAATTTGACATAATTGAACTTTTAGCATTACATGCAGGACAAATATTTTCAAAAGAGCAACTTTATGAAAATATTTGTGGCTTTGAGGGCGAAGGAGATTCTTCTACAATTACAGAACATATAAAAAATATTAGAGCAAAATTTTTCGCAGTTGATAGTATTAATAAATATATATCTACAGTATGGGGCATAGGTTATAAATGGGAAAACCTGTATTAATTCCAATTGCATTTAATTTCGAAATTTATACAAGCTCCCCCTTGCTCTGGATTTAATGCAGTTATTGTTCCCCCATTCTTTTCAACAAGTTGCTTAGCAATATATAAACCCAGCCCTACATGACCATCTTTTGTTGATTTTGATTCAACTCCTCTATACAACTTTTTAAAAATATTTGGAATATCATTAGTATCAAAGGACTTACCCGAATTACAGATTGAAAAATAAATTTTTTCACTATAAATTTGTACGGATATTCCTATATTCCCTTTTTGAGGAGTATAACGAAAACTGTTAGATATTATATTATCAAATATACGTTCTAAATTTTCTATATTTACGAACATAGCTTTTTCAGACTGTCTTTCATCATCTATATGTAAAATTATATCAATTCCATTTTGTGCAGCAATCAGCTTGTAATTTTCGACTTTATTTTTAATAAATGTAATAATATCAATATATGTAAGTCTTATATTGGTACTTAAGTTTCCATTAACTTCATTGTATTGTATTTTCTTTATAAATTCAAAACTTTTATAAATATTTTTTTTAATTATATCTAAATATTGTTGCAATTTTTGTTTATCTTTAATGTTTCCCTCTTCAATTAAGTCAATATAACCATTAATAATTGAAAGTGGATTTTTCATATCATGAACTAAACTTTCAATTATATCTAATTTTTCCTGTTCCATTCTCCATTGCAAACTTAATGATTTTTGAAGTTCTTGTTTCATATCATTAAATGCCGTACAAAGTTGTCCTATTTCATTACTTGATTCATAATTAATATTAAAATCAAGATTCTTTTCCTTTATATTTTTAGAAGCATTCATTAACAATTTTAATGGCTTACTTATATTATTTGCTAAAATTTTAGAGAAAATAAATGTAAATAAACTAATATAAATAAAGGGAGATATAAGAATTATTATAACTAAAAATATGCCCCATATTTTCCCGTAATTATTTTTATAAGCAGCCGTGAGTTTATATGAAATAAGAACTCCTCCTAATATTCTGCTATTATTATCTATTATAGGAATTAATCTCTCATGCTTTTGATTACTACCTTTGACATTTAAGGTAGTATTAATAGTATTATAAAATTGTACTTTATTTTGAATAATATCATTATTATTGGTTCCATATATTATATGCCCATTTTCATCTAAAACTTCATAAGACACTTCTTTTCCAAAAATAACTTTATTTAAAATACCTTTTTCTTTGATATTAAGAAGTTCTTGTCCTCTTTTGCTAATGTAATTTTGTATATTGGGAAGTTTCTCTTCAAAATAGCTACCTGGAGATATTATTCTGTATTGAATATGTTTATATATACTTATAGCAGATAAATATGTTATTATTGTGAAAAATAAACTAAATGTCAATATGCACAAAAATGAAATTATAAATTGTGATCTTAATTTATATTTCTTCATTAAACTCAACCTTCTTGTATTAAATAGAAATCATTTGTACAATTTTTTAATATTATTATATAAGTAATACTTTTATTTTCAAATCAAAATGTCCTACTACGTAACTTCATTTTTCTATCAAGTACTTTCTTACAACCAAAATAGTTCCTATAGTATTTAGAATTATTCCAATAAGTATAAAACTCCATGATATAGCTGTGAATATAAATGATGGAGATATAAAGCCACTGAACGCTGCTACTAAATAGTATCTATATATAAAACTATAAAATAAATAGAGTAATATAACTGCAGAAACCGCTCCTAAAAATCCAATTATTATGCCCTCAAAAATAAATGGCCCTACAATAAACTGATCTGCCGCACCAATATATTTCATTATACTAATTTCATTACGTCTCGAATATAAAGCAAGTCTTATTGTATTTTTAATTAGGAAAAATGCTGCTAACACAAATATAGGGAAAAGTATTATTCCTACCCATTGAATTATTTTAGCAGTTACTAAAAATTCCCGTGAAATACTTTGTCCACTATTAATTTTATTTATACCTTTTAATCCTTTAACTTGAGAAATTATTTTAGGCATATCCTTAGATTTGTTAACTTTAATTAGGTATGATACTGATAGAGGATTATCATTTTCAAGACTAAAAAAAGTTACACTATTTGATGCACTTATTTTATTATATATCTTTTTCTCATCTATACTATTTATATTACACTTTAAATTAACTCTTATTTCAGGCTGTGAGCCAATATAAATAATACCTATTTTAGCATTCAGCACGAAAAGCAAAAATACCCCTAAAACGAATAATGTTAACATTACTGAAGCAATAATAGAAATGGCAGCATTGACATTCCTTCTAATATTTTTTAGAGCATATTTTATGAATAATATTAAAGTACTAACTTTCATATTTATAGCTGCGCCTCCTTCATATCTTATCAGCATCAAGGTCTATAACATTATAATTTTCAGTATACAAAGCTTTTAGCAGTGCAAACACCCTCTCTTCTCCAAAACATTTTACTGCATAAATAAACATTACTGTTGTTTTTATATAATGATTTAAATATCTGTCAGGCGATGTTGATGTTGTATGAATAATTGATATTTTGCTATTAGATTTTTTTATTTCCTCAATATAATTATCTAAAAGGTCTTCGGCATATTTACTGCCATAAATATATTTTGAGGCTGCATATGCGGAAAATTCTGCTGCGCCTTCATTTATCCAGTCATCTGTTATTACATTTGCAATACTCCACCAACCATGGGAAAGTTCATGAAAATCTCTAGTATATTTTGTCTTGTTTTTATTAGACTCGCCGGACATAAAAGTAGCATTTCCTCTTTTATAACCCCAGCCACCACAAGGTCTAAAAGCGCTGATAATTTCTTTCTTAGCAGATTCAACTTTTATTTCACCATATTTCTCCTTAAAGTAATCATTTGCTTTTGCTATATCTTTGGCTCTATTAGCTATACTTGACAGCATTTCATTAGGGCATAAAAATATAATCTTCATTTTTCCTTTATAAAAAGCAATTCTTTTGACTTTATTTGAAGCAAATATTACAATATCATTATTATCTTTGCCTGTAGAACTAATATATTTATTATCATGTATCTTCCCATTTGATGCGAGCTCATAGTCACAAGGCAAGTCCAATTGTATTTCAAAATCAAATACTGTATTAAGTTTAGGTTTAGGATACCAACCAGTATAACCGGCAAGTTCAACTATACCCTCATTAATTTGATTAACATCAAAAATAATTTTAGGTATATATCCTTCATATTCAAACTCTATATTTTTAAAGTTAGTATTAAAAGTCACTGGTCTTGATACAGTATCAAATTCAGGATGTGGTGCAGTTTTATCCATTTCAAATCCAATATCTAAATTATCAGCCCTTGCATACAAAATGTTAAATTTTTCGTTTAAATAAAAAGTATTGCTAATTGCATTTTGTATTTTACCTTTAACATGAATATAATGTTTGCTTGGCTCAATTTTTACATTAAGTAAATATTTCAATTTTATCTCCCCTTAACACTTAGAAACTTTACTTCATAACTTTTATCTACATAATTTGTAATAATTCTCAGCATTATATAATTTCCAAGTCCAGAATTTTTCACCTTGACTAATAATTACTCTATCAAACCATATTTCAAAATTTGAATTTAATGGTTCAGCATAATTAAATGATAGACAGCAGTCATTGACAAACAAATAATTCATATTACCTGAATTGCTCTTATTTGTATCTATTATTATTAAATCTTCATAGAAATATCCGACTAAAAGCCATCCCTTAGGTACACTTTCACTTGGATACTCTTCAATTTGTTTTAAACTAAATAGATAACTTTCTCCTCCATAATTAACATCCTCAAAAAGTCTACATCCATTACATTGCTTTAGGAAATTTTTATAGTCCTTTGGCAAAACTACTTTATTATTATTTTCAAATAATTTAATTTCTTCATCAGAAGCAGGAGGATTAAACGAACATTTCACTTTTGTAAATCCACCTTGTCCAAGGTATATTTCAATCAAATTATTATTATCAGTTAAATTTTTTCTTAATGCTTTTATAGTCAGTTCAATTAATGAATCACTAATTTAAACATCACCTCAACATTCAAAATTATATAATAAAAATTTAAGCTTTTAGTACATTTTGCCATCATAACCTTGTTGATTATTATTTTTTTACCCAATTAGAATTTGATAAATTATAAAATTTCAGATAGTGCTGTAAATTCATCTGCCTTTATTTCTTCTTTATACATTGTCCCACAATGATTTTTTAACAAATACGCCTTACTATTATTATTGAATTTAACAATTTTATACATATTATCTTTTATAACAATTGCACAATTGTTCTCAATAGCCACACCAGGAATATCTTCTGCCTCCATCATTTTATCAAACCCCTCTCGTCCACTTTCATTGTAATGAGGGCAATGAATTGCTGCAATCAAACCAATTCCAAGTGCTTGCGTGTAATCCCATACATCATAATTATTGTCACTATACCCTTTTAGGAACCAGCAAATTGAACCTGCACTTATTCCTGAAAGAACGATATTATTTTTGTATGCTTCTTTAAGATATCTATCAACATTCCTTTTTCTCCAAATCTCCATCATTGTAACAGTATTACCGCCACCAACATAAATAATATTAGCTGCCAGAATTTTTTGCCGTATCTCAGTTTCATCAATATCAGAATCTACAAGCAATAATGTATCAATCTCGCAGCCAAGCTGCTCTCCATATATCTTCTTCATAGTTTCTATATATCTATATGAGTCATTACTTGCTGTTGGAATAAATAATAACTTTGGATTTGGAACTTCTGAAAATCCAACTATACACCTGTCAATTGGCAATGTTTCGTTTAACATCAACTCTCCGCCACCTATAGCAACTATTTTACCCATACTATAGCTTCCCCTTTTACTAATTTTTCATATTTACTAACCATTAGTTAATTTTAGGTATAATTAATATTTTTACTGTTATACAATTAAGTAATCATTTTTCTCAGATAAACTCTAACTAAATTAAAATCATGTTTTGATTGTATAAATTAGGATTTAACGAATGTATATCATTCTCTTAATCTTAATTATAAATTTAAATCAGTACTTTCTAATGTAGGTGCATTAATGTCATGAGGCGCCAGTATTGGATTATCAATTGGGTACTTAATTCCTATTTCAGAATCATTGTATGCGATTTGTCTTGAATAGCGAGAATCAAATGGCTCATCAAACTGCATAACGTTTTTCGTATCATTTTCCATTGAAATAAAAGCATGACCGAACCCCTTAGGGATATATATCTGTTTTCGATTATCCTCACTCAATTCCACACTAATCCATTTTAAGTACGTAGAAGAGTCTTTTCGTAAATCAATGGCATAATCAATTCCACTGCCCTTAATACAAAATAATAATTTAGCCTGCGGTTTGGGTTTATTTTGAAAATGTATGCCATAGAGTGTACCTGCCTTAGTAGAACAATAAATACGTTCCTCTATATAATTAAAGTTGATTCCTTTCTTTTCTAATTCATTTTTACAATATAAAGGATATGAGAATCCTCTGTTATCAGAGTTTAACTCATATTCAAGAATTTTTACTTCTTCTAAAGATGTACTTAAAACTTTCAAGAAATCACTCCTTTTCTATCAATTATAATTAATTTGTAGTTGAAATTACTATTTATTTGTACATCAAAAACATAAATGATACTAATTCCTTTCATTCATACTACCTTTTCCTAAGTATCAAGTGATGAAAGAAAGCAATTGCTTTAAATTCATCTATTTCACATACTCTCTGCTCCATTGCAATCATTTGACTTTGCCACCTTTTATCCTTTTGTATATCTTGATTTTGCTGTAAATCCCAAAAAGTTCTCATTCCTAATATTTTTTCTATTTCAAAATCATTCGACCATTTTAAAATATCCATGTCATTATAATAATGTATATCTCCAAATTTCTCCGCTTTTCCATCTTTTCCTTCTAATAATTCCCTAGCATGCTTAAAATTATTTAATAAAACAACCATCTGCATAACCCTTCCTGATCTATTATGCTTCAATATAGAAAGCACTCCACCTTTTTTAAGAATCCTAGCAAATTCCCTAGTGATTGTTTCCCTTTCTAAAGCATATTCAAAAACATTATGACATAATATAACGTCAAATGCTTCATCTGCAAATTTCTTCAGAACCTCAATACCTCCATGTATTTGAGTGTACTTATTATTAGTGATCCTTTCTGAAAGCATTTTATCATCTGGTTCAATTGCAGTAACTTCATTATCACTTGCAAAATATGAAGCGGTAATTCCCCTCCCACTTCCAAAATCCAATACTTTTTTATTATGTATAAAGCTTAGCTGCCTACACGTTATTTGCTTTTGAAGCAATTCCCATACTGGAATATTATTATTCTCCATTTGTATCCCCCTTAAATTTATTTAGTAAGATAAATTAGGATTTATCTAATCCCTCGTTGCTATAATTGTAAATTCTCCCGGTACATTTTTATTTGTCCAAGATGGATGTTCATCGAATCTATTAAGAGTAAATCCATTTTCAACAACTGCATTAATAATTTCACTAATAGTATATTTTCTATAACTACATAAAGGCATCTTTCTGCGAATCTCATCAGGGAAAAACCTTGCATGAGCCATTTCACCTTCAAATACATCTGTTGAAAAATAACTCATTGTTGGCTGTTCTAATTCTAGCGTATCCGATATCTTCTGAAATGGATGAAAATCACTGCAAATCATTCTTCCATTTGTTTTTAAAAGATGATGCATTATTCTCATAAATTGGTTAATATCATGAAAATAATGAAGAATGCCTCCCTCCATAAAAACTACATCAAAATGTTCTTCATATTTATTCATGTCAATTTCTAATACATCACAAACTATAAAATCAATATTCACATTAGCTTCATTTGCAACTTCAAGTGCATATTTTTTATTATCCTCTGAAATATCAAAGATCGTAACTTCTGAGCCTAAAATTGCTAATGGAATTGCTTTTTTACCACATGAGCCGCAAATATTAGCAATTTTAACACCTTCATACGTATCAAAATAGTTGGCATATTTTTTTAACATTTTCTTAGGATTTTCTAAATCTTTCTTAGCTCTATCCGATGGTTTTCCCGATTTATTTACCCAAAAATCATATGCATTATATTCCCAAGCCTTTTTGTTTTGTTCACTATAATCTATCATATAATCTCCTTTTCTAATAGGTAAAATACACCTTTTCTAAAGTTAACCTCTCCAACTTTCCTATATCCAAGTGCTTTATATAACTTCAATGCATAGGGATTTAATGAAAATGCATCTAATCTAATAGATTGTATTTCCCTTTTCTTTAATAAAGCTTCAATCATAAGCATCGTAGTTTTTCCAATACCTTGTTTTTGATAAATTGGATTAACACATAATCTATGTATTACAACAAATTTTCTATTCTTATATTTCCAGTCACCTTTTTTATACAGCTCATCGAATTCATCATTAACAACTATAACAGAAACAATATCATCATTTTCAATTCCAACATACATTTGTTGTTTTAATATATCTTGCTTGAAAATTGCACTAGTAGGATATATTTCATCCCATTGTGGTATATTTCCTTCATTCATAACATCAATTGCATTTTTAAAAATATCTATAATACTCTTTAAATCATTTAATTCTGCTTTTCTAATTTTCACAGTACCACTTCCCTTAATTCATACTAAATTTTCCTAAATATAATGTTAATTATAACATTGTTTCCAGTATAATGCATATTGTTAAATTTGTTATTTTTTATAGCATAAAAAAAGAACTGATGAATTCATCAGCTCCTTTATCCGTTTACTATTTCTCCACCGTTTACATGTATTGTCTGCCCAGTAATATATGAAGCTTCACAGGAAGCAAGGAATACATATGCGCCTGCAAGTTCTATTGGCTGGCCTGGTCTTTTCAGTGGTGTATTAGCGCCAAACTTTCCAACATCAGAAGCATTAAGTGCCGTAGATGGTATAAGAGGTGTCCATATTGGTCCTGGTGCTACTGAATTAACCCTTATATTTCTTCCTGCCAGTGACAGTGCAAGAGATCTTGTAAATGAAACTATAGCTCCTTTAGTAGAAGAATAGTCAATTAATGATTTGCTACCCTTGTAAGCCGTTACAGATGAAGTATTGATAATAGCACTTCCATCCTTTAAATGAGGCATTGCATATTTAGTCATATAGAACATTGAAAATATATTAGTTTTAAAAGTTCTTTGAAGCTGCTCACTAGTTATATCTTCTATACTATTTTGGTTATGCTGCTCTGCTGAATTATTAACAAGAATATCTATTGCTGCATACTGCCCTATAATTTCATCTATAGCATCTTTACAAAACTGTTCACAGCCAACATCACCTTTAATTAATATACAGCTTGAACCTACCTTCTCTATAATACTTTTAGTGTAATTTGCATCGTCGTCCTCATTTAAATATATTATTGCAATTTTAGCTCCTTCTTTTGCATATGCCAGTGCAACAGCTTTTCCTATACCACTGTCTCCTCCTGTAATAACTGCAACTTTACCTTTAAGCTTGCCAGTTCCCTTATATTCAGCATCTTCAAATATTGGAAGTGGATTCATTATTGATTCCCGTCCTGGCTGTACATCCTGTTTTTGATCTGAAACTTTTTTAGGGTAACTGTTTACATCTGCCATTTTTAAAATCACTCCTTTTTATTTAATACGTATATAGTTTTTCTTCTTGTTAGAATTTTATAACTTTTATTTAGATTTTAAATTATTTTTTACCCCCTTAACTATATTAACTATATCCATATATGCCTTTTGAGTTCCCTTTGTAACTATAGGCCTTCCAAAGCTTACAAAATGCAGTTTTCTTGAAGCATAGCCTCCAATATCCATAAGAAGATTTACAGCTGGTTTAGTGTCTACAATGTAGAGACCATCCGTTGAGCCATATAAAATAGAATACATATCCGTAATAGCTGGTATAACTATATTAGGCTTATATTTTCTTGCCAGCGTATAGACTTTAGTGTCATATTCATCTTTTCCAATATAAATTAAATGACCAATTTGATCCTTTTCAATTTTATCAAAGGTCGGTAAATCTAAAAGTTCCTCGCTGCTTGGTATTCTATCCATGGGCAGTTTGTTAATATGTATATTAGCTGCAACTGCAGTTGAATGAGCTCCACCTACATCATGATAAACAACCATCATAATACTCACCTACTTTAATTTATATAAATTATGTACATAATTATATTATCTTATATAATTTATAAAAATATACGTTACAACATAACAACATTTTTTTAATACAGTGGCTACGGTTTCTCTTAATAAATAACACCTCATTAAATCACAAAAAAATGTGCCAATCTTTATGGAGGCAGTGCACACTTAACATCATTTCTAACATGACATAAGCTACACGTACCCATAAAAACACGGCACATTTAGTATAAAATATTTTTTTAATTACTATATAATTTTAAACGTTTATTGATACATCTACATTGGCATCTTCACTGTTTGCCTCTAAAATAGGCTTTATGCACTCGTCAATGAAATCAACAACTTGGCTTGGAGCTCTTCCTATAAAGTTTTTAGCATCAAGTATTGCATCAATTTCATCTTTGCTTACTTTAAAAGCAGGATCTGCTGAAATTTTTTCAATTAAGTTGTTATCAAGACCATCTTGTTTTATTCTCTTTGCCGTTTCCATTGAATATTCCCTTATCTTTTCATGAAGTTCCTGTCTGTCTCCGCCTCTTTTTACAGCTTCCATTAATATATTTTCTGTAGCCATAAAAGGAAGCTCTTTGTTTACACGTGAAGCTATAACCTTGTCATAAACTACAAGGTTATCTGAAATATTTATGTAAAGGTTAAGTACTCCGTCAAGTGCAAGGAATGCTTCTGCAACAGAAATCCTCTTATTTGCGGAATCGTCAAGTGTTCTTTCAAACCACTGAGTTCCAGCAGTTATTGCAGGGTTAAGAGAATTTACAATTACATATCTTGAAAGTGCACTTACTCTTTCACTTCTCATAGGGTTTCTCTTATAAGCCATAGCTGAAGATCCTATTTGATGAGCTTCAAAAGGTTCTTCCATTTCCTTAAAGTTCTGAAGAAGTCTTAAATCATTACTGAATTTATATGCACTTTGTGCTACTTCAGATAGTGTATTTAATACTATTGAGTCAACTTTTCTTGGATATGTTTGACCTGTAACATTATATGCTTTTCTAAAGCCCATTTTTTCAGTTACTCTTTTTTCAAGTTCTTTTATTTTCTTCTCATCGCCATTGAAAAGTTCCATAAAACTTGCTTGAGTCCCTGTTGTACCTTTTACACCTCTAAGTTTAAGTGTATCTATGACAAAATTAATATTTTCAAAATCTATATATAAATCCTGAAGCCAAAGTGTTGCTCTTTTACCAACAGTAGTAAGCTGAGCAGGTTGAAGGTGCGTATATCCTAGTGTAGGAAGATCTTTATACTTTAGTGCAAATTTTGATAGATGATCCATAACTGTTATCATTTTTTTTCTTATAAGTTCAAGTGCATTTTTCATTATTATTATATCCGTATTGTCTCCAACGTAACAACTTGTTGCACCAAGGTGGATTATTCCCTTAGCTTTTGGACATTGCACTCCATAAGCATATACATGACTCATAACATCATGTCTTACTTCTTTTTCTCTTTTTTCTGCTACTTCATAGTTTATATCATTCATATGTTCTTTTAATTCTTTTATTTGTTCATCAGTTATATTAAGCCCCAGTTCACTTTCACCTTCAGCAAGAGCTACCCAAAGTTTTCTCCATGTTTTAAATTTCATTTCATCTGAAAAAAGATATGACATTTCTTTAGATGCATATCTACTATTTAATGGCGTTTGATACATATTTCTCATCAAGATTCCTCCTAGCGAACATAACATTGCAATTATTTATTATATTTCACATTATAGCATACATTATGCATTTATAAAACATATTTGTTCGTGTTTAAATATACTAAAAATAAAAGAACAGCATAAGCTGTCCCTTTATTATGTAATCAAAAGTTATTTATTATTCTTCGATTGATTCAATTAATTTTACGATT
>JAQUXS010000064.1 GCA_028692255.1 Clostridium sp. | reverse complement strand
AGGAATATCCAGTGGTAATGGCTTAGAGGTTACACCCGTTCCCATTCCGAACACGAAGGTTAAGCTCTAACGCGCCTGAGGTACTGCAGGGGAAGCCCTGTGGGAGAAAAGGTCGCTGCTGGTTTATGTTCCGCGATAGCTCAACGGTGGAGCACTCGGCTGTTAACCGATAGGTTGAAGGTTCGAATCCTTTTCGCGGAGCCATTTTATGAATTTTAACGTTAACTTTTAGGTTAGCGTTTTTTTTTATAGAAATTTAAATTTATTTATACAATAAAATGAGTTATCATATAAGGTAGAATAAAAAAATTTTACAAAAATAGTTTAATTTGTGGGGGAAAATAAGATGGAAAAAAATTATGTAATAGGCATTGATTTAGGTGGAACAAAAATAAGTGGGGCAGTTTCTGACCTAAAAGGAAATATTATAAGTAAGTATGTAATCCCAACTAATGCTTCAGAAGGTGAATCAGCTGTACTAAATAGGATTTTTAATGTAATTGAAAAGGTTTTGCAAGAAAGCAGTAAGAATACAGATGAAATAAAATCAATTGGAATAGGTTCTCCTGGACCATTAGATGTGAAAAAAGGAATTATAATATCAACACCTAATTTACCATTTAAAAATTTTGAACTTGTAAAACCAATTGAAGAAAAGTTTGGGGCTAAAACATATATAGATAACGATGCAAATGTTGCTGCTATAGGTGAGAATATTTTTGGAGCAGGCAAAGGAACAGAAAATATGGTATTTGTTACAGTTAGCACTGGAGTTGGTGGTGGGGCAATAATTAATGGAAAAATATACAGAGGAAATACATGTAATGCACTTGAAATAGGACATACAACTATTGAAAAAGATGGACCAAGATGTAATTGTGGCAATTATGGATGTTTGGAAGCATTAGCATCTGGAACGGCTATAGGTAAAAGAGGAAAAGAAGCAGCTGAAAAAGAACAAGAAACTTCTTTAAAAAATTATAAAAATGTAACTTCATATGAGGTATTTAAAGAAGCAGAAAAAGGAGATAAGGTTGCTTCAGAAATTATTGATAATGCATTAAACTATTTAGGAATAGGTGTTGCTAACATTGTATCGATTTTTGATCCGGAAAAAGTTATAATTGGTGGTGGTGTTTCTAATGCAGGTAAAATTGTTTTTGATAAGGTTAGAGAAGTAGTTAATACCAGATGTTTTGATTCTATGGCCCAGTCTTGCGAGATTGTACCTGCAGGATTAGGTACTGATGCTGGTGTAATTGGAGCTATTGCACTTGCAATAACAGAAAGTAAATAAATTTTTAGTTTTATCTATAAAAAATGGGAATGTTGCACTAAAAAAATAGTGTAATAGTTCCATTTTTATTTTAATGATGTATTGCAAAATTATGAAAATGCATTTATAATTAAATTAAAGTCAAAGAAAGTCAAAGTAAGAAGGAATATAAATATGGTAAGAATATCCGATATAATAGAAGATTTTATAAAGCATATGATGGCAGAAAATAATGATAATGAATTGGAGATACAGAGAAATGAATTAGCAAATCATTTTAGTTGTGCACCATCTCAAATAAATTATGTTTTAACTACGAGATTTACTACTGAAAAAGGCTATTATATTGAAAGTAAAAGAGGCGGTGGGGGCTGCATCAGAATAAAAAAAATTGAGTATATAGAAGAGGGAGATCTCTTAGATGCTATTCTTGATAAAATAGGTGATAGTATAACCTATGATGCAGGTGCAAGACTTATAGATGCTATTAAGGAAGCAGATATGATATCTGAAAGAGAAATGAATATTTTAAAGGCAGCCATAAATGATAGAGCGTTGTTTTTAATAAATGATAATAGGAACAAAGTAAGAGCCGAAGTACTAAAATCTATTATAGTTGCCGTAATGCTTTAAATTTACAATAAGTTCATTTGACTGTATAATTTAATTATAATATATTCCTTGTAATTAAAGGTGGGTGAGTAGTTATGTTATGTGACATATGTAAAAAAAATGAGGCTGTTTTTTATGTTACAAAAATAGTTAATGGTGAAAAAAATGAGGTAGCTCTTTGTGAACATTGTGCAAAAGAATACAATGGTTTTAATGATTTTGGAGAAATGAGTATTATGGAACCTTTTTCATTTCAAAATATTCTAAGTGGAATTATGGACTATATTGGAACAGTTCCTAAAAATGATGTTGGTAAAGAAATTTCTTGTAAAAACTGTGGTATGACATTAGAAGAATTTAAAAAAACAGGAATATTAGGGTGTAGTGAATGTTATAAGAATTTTAGTTCAACAGTTAATCCAATTATAAAGCGAGTTCAAGGTAATGTAGCACATGTAGGTAAAATACCTAAGAAACGTGGTAAGTGCATAATTGAGAGACGAAAACTTGAAAATTTAAAACAAGCACTTCAAAAGGCAGTTGCACTAGAAAATTATGAGAAAGCAGCAAAGCTAAGAGATGAAATAAGAGATATAAGTAATGGAAAGAAGGAAGGATAAAATGGAAAATTGGCTAGAAAATGAAGATAGTGCTGATAATTTAGTTATTAGCAGCAGAATAAGGCTAGCAAGAAATATAAAAAATAAGCCATTTCCAGATAGACTTCCCAAAGATGATGCAAGAAAAATTGTTTCTGAAGTAGAAGATGCTCTTTTTTCAGCATCACCTATGAAAAATAGTTTTAATACTGTGCATTTATGGGAGAAAAGTAGGACTTCTAATTTATCTTATGTTGAGCAGCATCTTGTCAGCAATAAACTTGTAGAAAATAGTGATAAATCGGCCTTTATTTTAGATAATAACCATACAGTTAGTATAATGATAAACGAGGAAGATCATATTAGACTTCAGTGTATAGGTGCTGGATTTAATTTAAATGATATCTTAGATTATTCAAATAAAATAGATGACTTATTAGAAGAAAAAATAGAATATGCTTTTGATGAAAAGCTTGGATATTTGACAGCATGTCCAACAAATTTAGGAACAGGACTTAGGGCTTCAGTTATGATACACCTTCCTGCGCTTACTATGAATAACGAAATTAAAGATATATTAAATACACTTACTCAAATTGGTATGACAATAAGAGGTTTATACGGGGAAGGCTCTGGAGCAAGTAGCAATCTTTATCAGATTTCAAATCAAGTAACTTTGGGTATAAATGAGCAAAATATATTGGATAATCTAAGTGCAGTAGTTAATCAGATTATAAATCAGGAGAATTTAGCTAGAGGAAACTTATTAAAGAAATATAAATATGAGCTAGAAGACAGAATGTATAGATCTCTTGGTATTTTAAAAAATGCACGGGTTATGGATTCAAAAGAATGCCTTAAATTATTATCTAATGTAAGAATGGGAGTAGAAATGGGTATAATCAATGATATAAGTAAAAATTTGCTTAATAATTTGTTGATAGATACTCAGCCGGCAACGCTAAAAGAAATATTTGATAATAAATTTAGTGTAGGACAGCTTAAAATAAAAAGAGCTGATTATTTAAGAGAAAAATTAAAATAGGTGGTGAAAGTTATGTTTATTAATAGATTTAATGAGAGAACAGAAAAGGTGCTTATTTATGCTAAAGAGGAAGCTCAGATGTTTAGGCATGGATATGTTGGAACGGAGCATATACTCCTTGGAATATTAAAAGAAGATGGTGGAGTTGCAAATAGCTACTTAAATAAAATGGGAGTTACAAGTGAAGCTGTTAGAAAACTTATTGGAGAATACGAGGGCAAAGGCGATATTGATTTTTACAATAATGAAGTCCCTCTTACACCAAGGACAAAGAGACTTCTTGAGATAAGCACTATTGAAGCTACTAATTTAGGACACAATTATATTAGCCCAGAGCACCTTCTTCTGGCACTTATAAGTGAAGGAGAGGGAGTTGCATTTACTATATTAAATAATTTAAATGTGGACTTTGATAAACTAAAAAAACAGCTTCTTCAGAATTTAGCATCAGGAAAAGGAGAATCCGCTTCAGCAGATAAGACTTCAAATAAAAATGGAAAACCAACTCCTTCCCTAGACCAATTTGGAAGAGATTTAACTGCTATGGCAGAGCAGGGAAAATTAGACCCTGTTATAGGAAGAGATAAAGAAACGCAGAGAGTTCTTGAAATACTTTGCAGAAGAACTAAAAATAATCCTTGCCTTATAGGCGATCCTGGAGTTGGAAAGACGGCAATTGCTGAAGGTCTTGCAGAGAGAATAGTATCAGGAAATATGCCTGAAATATTAAAGGACAAAAGGGTCGTAACTTTAGATATATCTTCAATGATTGCTGGATCAAAGTATAGAGGAGAATTTGAAGAACGTCTCAAAAAGGTCATGGAAGACATTAAAAATGCTGGCAATATAATATTGTTCATAGATGAAATTCACACTTTAATTGGAGCCGGTGGAGCAGAAGGAGCAATTGATGCAGCAAATATTTTAAAACCATCCCTTGCAAGAGGAGAAATACAGTGCATAGGTGCTACAACTATAGATGAATATAGGAAACACATTGAAAAAGATTCAGCACTTGAAAGAAGGTTCCAACCTGTAACAGTTGGTGAGCCATCTCATGAAGAGGCAGTACTTATACTAAAAGGGTTAAGAGACAAGTATGAAGCACATCACAGAGTTAAGATTACAGACGATGCTATGGAGGCTGCTGTAAGTTTATCTGAAAGATATATAACAGATAGATATCTTCCTGATAAGGCAATAGATCTTATAGATGAAGCTGCAGCTAAAGTTAGAATAGAAAGTCTTATGGCACCACCTGACTTAAAGAATCAGGAAGAGGATCTTGAAAAGACAACAAAGGAAAAAGCAGATGCTATAAGAGTTCAAGATTTTGAAAAGGCAGCAAGACTTAGAGATAAGGAAAAAGAGCTTAAGTCAAAGATAGAGGACTTTAAGAAAAATTGGAAAAATAATAACGGTGATGCAGAAAATCATATTGTATCAGAAGAGCAGGTAGCAGTAGTTGTTTCAAAGTGGACTAATATTCCAGTAGAAAGATTAACGCAAAAAGAGTCAGAAAAACTTTTGCATCTTGAGGAATTACTTCATAAGAGAGTTATTGGACAGGATGAAGCAGTTAAGTCAATTTCAAGGGCTGTTAGAAGAGCAAGGGTTGGACTTAAAGACCCTAAGAGACCAATAGGATCATTTATATTCCTTGGACCAACAGGAGTTGGGAAAACAGAACTTTCAAAAGCACTAGCAGAAGTTATGTTTGGTGATGAAAACAATATGATTAGAATAGATATGTCAGAATACATGGAAAAAGAAAATGTATCAAGACTTATTGGATCAGCACCAGGATATGTTGGATATGAGGAGGGCGGCCAATTAACAGAGAAGGTTAGAAGAAAGCCTTATTCAGTAGTACTGTTTGATGAAATTGAAAAAGCCCACCCTGAAGTGTTTAATGTGCTTTTACAAATACTTGAAGATGGAAGACTTACAGATGGAAAAGGAAAGACTGTAGATTTTAGAAATACTATAATAATAATGACTTCAAATGTTGGAGCATCAACTATAAAGAAACAAAACACTATGGGATTTTCTGCTAAAAGTAGTGATGAAAATGAAGATGAGTATGAAATGATGAAGGATAATATTATGTCAGAGTTAAAGCGTTCTTTCAGACCTGAATTTTTGAATAGAATTGATGATATAATAGTATTCCATGAGCTTAAAGAAAAAGATTTGAGAAAAGTTGTTAAGCTTATGCTTAAATCAGTAAGTGAAAGACTTGAAGATCAAAATATTGGTATTAAATTTACTGAGGCAGCTGAAAGACTTTTGGCAAAGAAAGGTTTTGATCCAAGTTATGGAGCAAGACCACTTAGAAGAACTATTACAAAAATTGTAGAAGATAAAATTTCTGAAGAAATTTTAAGTGGAGAAGTTCACAAAGGTGATTCGGTTTCAGTTTCAGTTAAAAATAATGAGCTTGAATTTTCAAAGAATCAATAGTAGATAAGGGGGAATTTCCCCCTTATTTTAATAATATAACAGGAGAGATTTATGAAAGAGAAAACATTATACGAATGTTCAAAATGTGGTTATCAATCGCCTAAATGGTTAGGGAAATGTCCAGATTGTAATAGCTGGAACACTATGAATGAAATAACTGTAAGAGTAGATAAAAAAACATCCTCTAAGGGTGGTTCCATATCTTCGTTAAAAAAGTTGGCATCAAAATTACAGGATGTTCAGGACAGTAAAAGTGATAGAATTATTACGGATATAGATGAGTTCAATAGAGTTATGGGTGGTGGAATTGTGAAAGATTCTATGACCATAATAACATCTCCACCAGGAGGAGGAAAGTCTACTTTAACCTTAACTATAGCAAATGATGTAGCTTCCAAAGGGTATAAAGTTTTATATGCATCAGGTGAGGAAAGTGAGAGCCAGATTAAAAGTAGAGCAAATAGGATAATTAAAAATATAGACAAAAATATATGGATATTATCTGATACAAGTATGAATAACGTTTTAAGTGCTGTAAATGATGTTAATGCGGATCTTATAATTATTGATAGTATACAGACTTTCGCATTGGATGAATTTTTACCTTCAAGAGCTGGAAATCCAACACAGACCATGGAGTGTGCCAATGAATTATTAAAGATGGCGAAAAATTCTAGTAGAAAAAGAGCTGTTATAATAATTGGACAGATGAATAAAAATGATGAAATCGCTGGACTAAGGGCACTTGAACATCTTGTAGATACAGTTCTTGTTATTGAAGGCGAAAATGAAGAGGAATTAAGAGCAATACTTGCAACTAAAAATAGATTTGGAAGCACTGGAGAAACTGGATTTTTTAGTATGACTGAAAGAGGAATGATTTCTATAAGCAATCCTTCAGAGTTCTTTATGACAAAAAGAGAAGAAGGAGATAATGTTTCTGGAAGTGCACTTACAGTTATAAAAGAGGGGTCAAGACCAATAATTTTAGAAGTTGAGAGTTTAGTGGCAAAATCTTTTACACCATATCCATCAAGGATTGGTGGAAACTTGAGTAAAGATCAGCTAAATACATTGATATCTATACTTGAGCAGAGGGCAGGAATAAACTTATATGATAAAAATGTAGTAATAAAGACTACTGGAGGTCTTAGAATAAGAGAACAAGCTATAAATTTGGCAGTTCTTATGAGTATAGCTTCTTCAATTTATAATAAAGCTATTCCAAATGATTATGTATTTATTGCAGATGTAGGACTTACGGGTGAACTTAAGAAAGTTCCATCTTTAGAGGGAAGAGTAAAAGAGCTTGACAGAATGGGATTTAGGAAGGTATTTGTTTCCAAGGATGCTTTCTCAAGGCCATTGAAGCTTAAGAATCTTAAAATAGTGGAACTTAAAATCCTCCGAGATGTAATAAATAATGTGTTTAGTGTATAAAATTTTAGTAATAAATTACAATGACTTTTATAATAACGATACTTTATGTAATATACCATCTTAACAGTATTGTAAAATATCGACCTATAATATATCATATTAATATAAGGTATATTAAGTTAATTTTAGATTATTGTTTAAAAAAATTTGCAGCAGGCGATAATATAAAAGATTTAACTATGTTTTATTTTAAATAAATCTCGATATTTATAGTATAGTAATTAATAAAGGATTTTAAATAAGGTGATATGGTGAATGAATTAAGGTTAAAACAAGATAACGAGCTTATGAATGTTCTTAAAATGCTTGCACCAGGGACTCAACTTCGTGATGGACTTGAAAATATTTTAAGAGCCAAAACTGGGGGACTTATAGTATTAGGTGATAGTTCTGAAATACTAAGCATTATGGACGGTGGATTTAAAATAAATTCTGATTACAGTCCATCATATGTGTATGAACTTGCAAAAATGGATGGAGCAATTGTATTAAGTTCGGATTTAAAGAAAATAGTTAGTGCAAATGTACAGCTTATTCCAGATTATACAATACCAACTTTTGAAACTGGAACAAGGCATAGAACTGCACAAAGAGTTGCGAGGCAAACTGGAAATGTTGTTGTGGCAATATCACAGAGAAGAAATGTAATAACTGTTTATAAAAATAATATAAAATATGTATTAAGAGATAGCAGTGTAATACTTGCAAGAGCAAATCAAGCACTTCAAACTCTTGAAAAATACGTTTCTGTTCTGGATAGGGTTGTAAACAATTTAAATTTGCTTGAATTTCAAGATTTAGTTACACTTTTTGATGTTATTACTGTGGTACAGAGAACTGAGATGGTTATGCGAGTTGTAATGGAGATAGAACGATACATATGTGAACTTGGAAATGAAGGAAGACTAATATCCATGCAATTAAATGAACTTGCAAAAAATGTTGAGCAAAACGGACTCCTTTTAATAAGAGATTATTGTAGAAGTGGGATTGAATATAAAGATGTATATAAGAACATTCAAAATATAAATTCAGCGGAATTTATGGATTTAGATATTATTTCAAAATATTTAGGATATTCAGGTGTCCCACTAGTAGATACGCTAATATCTCCAAGAGGATATAGGATGTTAAGTAAAATACCTAGAATACCATCAAATGTAATTGACAATTTAGTTGAACATTTTAAAGAATTAAAATCAGTTTTGGATGCTTCTTATGAAGAACTTGATAATGTTGAGGGAATTGGAGAAGCTAGAGCAAAAGCAATAAAAAATGGACTCAGAAGATTGAGAGAACAATTTATTTTAAACAGACAATATTAGAATAATGATTAATATACAAATGTACAATGATCAATTGAGGGAAAAGCTCCTAGGGAGTTTTATAAATTTGAAAAACTGAATATCAATTCAACCTCTATGATCATTGAGCATTGCTATCTTAGGTTGTATTTGCCAAGGGTATTTAAATCATCATATTCCTTTAAAAGTACATCATAAAGATTTATGCCTAAAGTGTTACAAAGAGAAGCAAGATAAAACATATGAGTTCCTAGTTCGTTTCCAATAATTTCTCTGCAATTTTCACAGAGTTCACCTTTTAGGTGAGTTTTTAAACATTGTCCTAGGTTCTCTATATTAAAATTATTATTGTCTTTTGGAAGCTCTTGCTTCTTTGCATCTAATTCTATGCAGCCACAAGTTGTAACAGATTTTGCTATGGCTCTATTTATTCGAGCTTCAGATTCTTCAAGTTTAGTCATTATGTCAAGTAAACTCTTGTGTCTTATTAATGAATCGTTAATACTGTTTTGCAAGTTATCAAATATTATATCTTTCGTAATACTCATCTCCCCTGTGATAATTTTGTTTTGAGTTGACTACAGAAAATTAATATAGAGTTTATCAATCAAGTATATTTTTAATTTTTACATCGATTATTATAATAAAACAAAATTTATTTTATTAATAGGGGGATTTAGTTTAAAAGAAATTAATTATATAGGATACATTAATGTAAAAAACATGTATAATGTATAATATGTTAATTAAAATAGGTAAAAGTAAACAATTTATAAAAAACGTTTACTTTTTATTGAAAATAAAAAATTGATGTTATATAGTAAATATGATAACTTTTACGTATTTAAATAGAAATTATTGTTAATAATAATAATGGAGGTGAATGTTGTAATGAAAAAAATATTAAGAGGTCTTTTTACAATTATAGGCCTTGCATTAGGTGGTATTGGGGGAAATGCAATTGAGGATATTCCTTATTTTTCGAAATACATTTCCAAAAATAATACTTTGGAATCGGTCTTATTGATAATTTTCTTAACTTTAATAGTTGGATTGATATTTTTCCTCATATCACCATTTATTATCAAAGCGCTTACAAAATTTGTAGATTATTTAGAAATGAATACTAAAAAAGCATCAACTTCAGAAATTATTTTTGGAACTATAGGAGCTTTGCTTGGATTAGTTGTTTCAGCATCAATATTTGGGATATTTCAATTAAGTGGTCTGTGGCTGTGGAAAGTTATAGAAGTAACTGTTTGTATTATAGTTGCTATATTTTCAGGTGACATTGCAGTTAAAAAAAGAGAGGATATGATGGCGTTTTTCGCTAATCTAAAGAGAAACTCAGCTGCAAAAGAAAAAAGGACAAAAGAAAAAGATAAAACTGCCAAAAGGGGAATACCAAAAGTACTTGATACATCAGTAATAATAGATGGAAGAATATTTGATATTTGCCAAACAGGATTTGTGGAAGGAACGCTTATAATACCAAATTTCGTTTTAGGAGAATTAAGACATATAGCTGATTCATCTGACGGACTAAAAAGAAACAGAGGAAGAAGAGGACTTGACATACTAAATAAGATTCAAAAAGAATTAAATGTTGAGGTTCAGATATATGAGAAAGATTTTCCGGATATAAAAGAAGTAGATATAAAACTTTTAAAGCTTGCACAAGTTATGAATGGAAAAGTAATAACAAATGATTACAATTTAAATAAAGTAGCAGAATTTCAAGGTGTTCCTGTACTTAATATAAATGAACTGGCAAATGCAGTTAAACCTGTTGTTTTACCTGGCGAGGAAATGAAAATTACAATAATAAAAGATGGAAAAGAGTCTGGACAGGGAATAGCTTATCTAGATGATGGAACAATGATTGTAGTTGAAGGTGGAAGAAAGCATATAGGAGAAAATCTTACTGTAGCAGTAACATCAGTACTTCAGACGGCAGCTGGAAGAATGATATTTGCAAAACAAAAGGAAAACTAGGACAAGGAGTAATAAAATGAGTGGCAAATGTGCTTTGATTTTAGCAGCGGGTAAAGGCAAAAGAATGGGGAACGATGTAAATAAAATTTTTCTTACATTGAATAACAAACCAATACTAGCACATACTTTAAATGTATTTGAAAATTGTAAAGATATAGATAGTATTGTTTTAGTTGCCGCGAAAAATGAAATAGAATACTGCAAAAATAACATAGTATCAAAATATAATATTAAAAAAGTAAAAGAAATAGTAGAAGGTGGCAGCGAAAGGCAGGAATCTGTATATAACGGATTAAAGGCAATAGGAAGTTGTAATATTGTTCTTATACATGATGGTGCACGACCTTTTGTAAGTGAAAAAATCATAAGTGATGGTATAAAGTATGCCAAAGTTTATGGAGCGTGTGCTTGTGGCGTTAAACCAAAGGACACCATAAAAGTAAAAAATGAAAATGGGTTTTCTGAAGAAACATTAAATAGGGATAAACTTTTTTGTGTTCAGACACCACAGTGCTTTAAATTTGATTTGATACTTAAAGCTCATGAAAATGTCATCTTAAAAAAAGACCGAATTACTGATGATACTAGTGCTGTTGAATTATATGGGCATAAAGTGTTCCTATATGATGGGTCATATGATAATATTAAAGTAACGACACCAGATGACATGGCAATTGGAGAAAAAATATTGAAAAATAAATAAGAATTTAAGTATAGTTAAAAATTTAAATATTTTCCCCATCCTATTAAGTTTAGGATGGGTTTTTGTAATATAAAATAATTATTAGTACAAAATACTTTACGCTAAAATATTTTAAATGATATAATTCTATTTATATATAGTACATAATTTGCAATTATAATATATTTTATTAATGAGCGGAAGTAATTTGAATAAATATATTACATTCTAAAATTTGTTTGTTAGGAGGAAAAATAATGAAGATATATAATACAATGTCCCAAAAAAAGGAAGAATTTGTCCCTATAACTAAAGGTGAAGTGAAAATGTATGTCTGCGGACCCACAGTATATAATTTCTTTCATATAGGAAATGCAAGAACATTTATTATATTTGATACAGTACGAAGATATTTTGAATATAGGGGTTATAAAGTAAGGTATATTCAAAATTTTACAGATATTGATGATAAGATGATAAAGAAGGCTAATGAGGAAAATATAAGTATAAAGCAATTAGGTGATAAATATATAGATGAATATTATAAAGATGCAGATGGGTTAAATATAGAAAGGGCTACTGCTAATCCTAGAGCTACAGAGTATATGGATGATATAATTGATTTTGTGAAAAAATTAATTGAAAGAGGATATGCTTATGAAATAGATGGAGATGTATATTTTAACACTGAATCATTTAAGGATTATGGTAAGCTTTCAGGACAGAATATTGATGAACTTGAATCTGGTGCAAGAGTAAGTATAGATGAAAGAAAAAAAGATCCTATTGATTTTGCACTTTGGAAAAAGCAGAAGAATGATGAACCTGCTTGGGACAGTCCATGGGGCAAGGGGAGACCAGGTTGGCACATTGAATGCTCATGCATGTCACGTAAACTTTTAGGGGACACTATCGATATACATGCAGGTGGTATGGATTTAATCTTCCCACACCATGAAAATGAAATAGCACAAAGTGAATCGAGAAATGGTAAGAAATTTGCAAACTATTGGATGCATTCTGCTTATCTTAATATAAACAATAAAAAAATGTCAAAATCATTAAATAATTTTCTTACAGCTAGAGAAGTATTAAAAAAGTATGATCCTGAAGTTATAAGATTATTAATGCTCAGTGCTCATTATAGGACTCAACTAAATTATAGTGCTGAAATATTAGAGTCTGCTAAGTCTTCACTTGAGAGAATATACAATTCAATTGATAATATTGAAAATCTTATTAAAAATGCTAAAAATGAAGAATTTAATCAAAATGAAAGTGAAAGTGTTGAAAAGCTCAATTCATATAAGAAACAATATATTTCTAAAATGGATGATGACTTTAATACAGCAGATGCAATTTCAGTTATTTTTGATTTGGTAAAGTATTTAAATACAAATTTAAATGAAAATTCATCAAGAAAACTTCTCCATTTATCAATGGATTTAATAAGAGAACTGGGTAAACCTCTAGGTATCCTTCAGAGATCAACAGAAGTAAACTTAGAGAAGGAAATAGAAAAGCTAATTGAGCAAAGAGAAGAGGCAAGGGAACAAAAAGATTTTGCAGCTGCTGATAAAATACGTGATGAACTAAAAAATAAAGGAATAATGCTTTTAGATACGCCTCAAGGAGTAAGATGGAAAAAGGCATAAGTTAAGGAGTAATTATGGAATTTGAGTTGTTAAAGGGAAAATTTGATAAAAATAGTGCTAGAAATTTAAATCCTCTTGTACTTGCATTTGTAGGAGATGCAATTTATGAAATATTTGTAAGAGCTTTTATAGTAAATGAAAATAGAGAGATGAATGTGCATAAACTTCATGTAAAAGCTATTTCATTTGTAAAAGCTAAGGCACAAAGTGAACTAATGGAATGTATTATGGATGATTTAAATGATGAAGAAATGAGCATATATAAAAGAGGAAGAAATGCTAAATCAGCTACTATGCCTAAAAATGCTAAGGTATGTGACTACAGAAGAGCAACGGGATTTGAATCACTTTTTGGATTCCTGTATCTTACGGAACAAAATGAAAGAATAGATTATTTGCTAGAGAAAATAGTAGACGAAAAAAATAAAAATTTGCATACACATGATTAATGTGAAGAAGAGGAGCTAGTTCCATGAAAAAAAATAAAACTATAAATAAACGCAGTAGTGGTAAAAAAAACAATAGAAATACCGATAATATAAAAGGTGATTCAAGTAAAGAAATAAGAGAGGATATTATAGAGGGTAGAAATGCAGTTATAGAGGCACTTAAATCGAAGAATACTACTGTTGAAAATATACTTGTTGCAAATGGTGACAGTACAGGATCTATAAATGTAATATATGCACTGGCAAAGGAAAATAAAATAACAATTAAAGAAGTTGACAGAAGAAAGCTGGATCAGATGTCTAATACTGGTTCACATCAAGGAGTAATAGCTGTAGTAACACCATATAGGTATTGTGATGTAGAGGATATACTTGATTTGGCAAAACAAAAAGGTGAAGATCCATTTATAATTGTCCTTGATGAAATAGAAGATCCTCATAATTTTGGATCAATTGCTAGAACAGCTGAGATATGTGGCGCTCATGGAATAATAATACCAAAGAGGAGAAATGTTGGTGTTACCCCTACAGTTTACAAATCATCAGCAGGTGCTGTTCAATATATGAAGATAGCAAAGGTGTCTAATATAAATGCAACTATAGATAGACTTAAAGAAAATGGAACTTGGATATATGGTGCAGATATGGATGGGGAATCATATTGCTTTGAAAGTGATCTTAAAGGACCTTGTGCTCTAGTAGTAGGTAGTGAGGGAAAAGGAATTGGGAAATTAACAAAACAAAAATGTGATGTGCTTGTTAAAATACCAATGAAAGGCAAAATAACTTCATTAAATGCTTCTGTAGCAGCAGGAATTATTATGTATGAGATATCAAAGCAAAGGATGCAAAGAGGTCAAAATTGAAAATAATATTTATTGATGGTTACAATGTAATAAATAGTTGGAAAGAACTAAGAGATGTGAATACAGGGAGCATGGAAAGTTCAAGAAAAAAGTTAATTGATATCCTTTTAAACTATGGAACATATAATGAGTACAAAATATTTTTAGTATTTGATGGTCACCTCAAACATAGAAGTTTAGAAAATAAAGAAGAAATAAATAAATTACTAACAGTTGTTTTCACCAAAGAGGGTGAAACAGCTGATAGTTTTATAGAGAGAAATGTAAACGAAATAGGAAGAAAATCAGAAGTAATGGTTGTAACTTCTGACTTATTAGAACAGCAGCTTGTATTTCAAAGAGGAGCAATTAGAATGTCATCTATTGAATTTCATCAGGAAGTTAAAAGGGTGGAACATAGTATAAAAAAAGAGAGTAAAAATAGGGATCCACAGAAGAAATATACCGTTATGGAAAGCATTGATAGTAAAATTGCTAAAAAATTAGAAGAAATGAGAAGAAAAAAATAAAAAATCTTGACTTGTAAATTATTACTAATGTATAATCAAGAAGATGTTTGCTTTAGTGGAGGTGTAATCTTGACAAAAAAAGTTATTGATGCAGCACAACATTCAAAGTATGATGGATTGTTAGATGAAGAGATAGTTATTTATGCAAAAGATGGGGACAAGCATGCACAAGAATATCTTATAGGAAAGTATGAGAATTTTGTTAAAATAAAGGCAAAGTCATATTTTTTAATTGGAGCTGATAAAGAAGACATCTATCAAGAGGGGATGATTGGACTTTATAAAGCCATAAGAGATTTTAATCCCAATAAATTAGCGTCTTTTAAAGCGTTTGCAGAATTATGCATAACAAGACAGATTATAACCGCAATAAAAACGGCTACAAGGCAAAAACACATTCCACTAAATACATATATTTCACTTAATAAACCAATATATGATGAGGAATCAGATCGTACTCTTTTGGATATACTTTCAAGTGTAAAGGTTGCTAATCCTGAAGAACTTGTAATAAGTAGAGAAGAAGTAGACGATATTGAATCACAAATTGGAGAAGCACTATCAGATTTAGAAAAGAAAGTATTGGCATCTTATTTGGCTGGAAAATCATATCAAGAAATTGCATGTGATTTAGATAGATGCTCAAAATCTATAGACAATGCACTTCAAAGAGTTAAAAGAAAATTAGAAAAACGTTTAGGAAAAATAATACTATAATTTATTGACATTACATCTAGAGAGTGATATAATGTGTAACTGGTATACAATCATTATACCCGTGCGGGAGTAGCTCAGTGGTAGAGCACTAGCTTCCCAAGCTAGGTGTCGCGGGTTCGATCCCCGTTTCCCGCTCCATAGTGAAACTGCCCATGTAGCTCAGAGGTAGAGCGTCACCTTGGTAAGGTGGAGGTCACCAGTTCAAGCCTGGCCGTGGGCTCCAAAAACTTGGAATAAACAGAACACGTGGAACAGTTTACTCTATTAAATTGAAAAGTGAAAGCTTTATGAAGGAGGAAGAAAAAAATGGCAAAGGCAAAATTTGAAAGAACTAAACCACATGTAAACATAGGAACAATAGGACACGTAGATCATGGTAAGACAACATTAACAGCAGCAATAACAACAGTACTTGCA
>JAQUXS010000063.1 GCA_028692255.1 Clostridium sp. | reverse complement strand
AAAAAACCTTTAGTTCTTATTTTGGGAGAAAATTATAGGTCATTATTTAAGTAGTCATATGCGTATTGAGCATGAAGTCCACTAGAAATTACAAGGCAATCTTCATCAACTGTAAATTTCTCGTTATGATGAGGATAAGAAGCACCTTTTTTAGCATTTCCAGCTCCTACTAAAGCAAATATACCAGGTATTTTCGCAAGATAATTTGAATAATCTTCTGAAATAAGAAGCTTTGTGCCTTTTAAAAGAGCATCTTTGGATAATATTTTAGAAGCAGCATTTTCTCCTATCTTTGAAAGATATTCATCATTTATTACAGGTCCAACTGTAAATTTATAATCAACATCTGCAGAGGCACCGTAAGACTCTGCTGTTTTTTCAACTACTCTTTTTAAAAGTTTAGGTAGTTCCTCTCTAATTTCATTACTAAAACATCTTGCTGTTCCAGTTAACACTGCTGAATCTGCAACTATATTGTATTGAGTGCCAGATACTAGGGAACCTACAGTAACTACAGCAGGCTCTAATGGATCAATATTTCTGCTTACAATTGATTGAAGATTTAATACTATTGAAGAAGCAGCAACAAGAGCATCTATTCCTTGATTTGGTTTTGCACCGTGGCAACCTTTGCCTTTAACGGTTATTTTAAAATTATCTGCAGAGGCCATTTTAGGACCAGCGTCAATTGCAATTTTGCCGCAGGGAATATCACTTATTACGTGAATTCCAAATATACTGTCAATTCCAGTTAAAACTCCATTTTCAATTAGCTTTTTTGATCCAGCTCCAACTTCTTCACCAGGTTGAAATAAGAGTTTTACAGTTCCATTTAATTCATCTTTTAAATTATTCAGAACTCTTCCAGCACCAAGAAGTGATGCCATGTGTGCATCATGTCCGCAGGCATGCATACAGCCACTATTTTTAGATGAAAAATCAAGATTAGTACATTCAGTTACAGGAAGAGCATCCATATCTGATCTAAGAGCAATAGTTTTTCCACTTTTTTTACCTTTAATTGTGCCTATAATGGCATTGCTGTTTTTATATGTTTCATAAGGTATACCTATTTTGTCTAGTTCTTCTTTTATTTTTTTTGCAGTATTTGATTCTTCAAAGCTTAGCTCAGGGTAAGTATGAAAATATCTTCTAAGGTCTATCATATAATCTTTATATTTTAAAACTTCATTTTTAATACTCATAGTCGGCCTCCAAGTCTTGTGAATTTAATAAGTTGAAACATCTACGTAAGATGCATTTGTAAGCTCTTTCATCTGTGAAGGAGTTATTTTAAGAGCTGTTGTATTGGAACCTGCAGCGGGATACACATAAGGAAAATCTTTTATAGATTCATCTAAGTATATTTCTACTCCATCTTTAATACCAAAAGGACATACGCCCCCCACAGGATGACCTACAAGATCATTTACTTCTTCAAATTTAAGCATTTTTGCTTTTGTTTTAAAAAATTGTTTGAATTTTTTGTTGTCTACTCTAGCATCACCTCTTGTAACTACAAGGATTATTCTTTCTTTTACATTGTATGCTAAAGTTTTTGCTATAAATTCAGGTTTTATACCTAAAGTTTTTGCAGCAAGATCCACTGTTGCACCACTTTTATCAAGGCTAAAAACTGGATCATTTAGATTTCTATCTGTGAAAAATTTTCTTACATTTTCTACACTCAAAATAGCCCCTCTTTTCTTTTAATAAAATAAAAACCTCTTTCATAAATAAATGAAAGAGGTAAAATGCAGTTTAAATATCCTCTCTCATCTTTCGTTTGACAAAGTGAAAGTCACTCGTAGGAATTGGCACCGTTTAGAGTTAACTAATGGTTGCCGAGGTATCATTAGGCCTATCCTTCAACCTCTCGTGATGAGAATAAAATTATTAAATTTTACATAATGCTATCATTAAAATAATTTTTTGTCAAGGACAATATAGTTGACTAATCAACTATATTGTGATAAACTTACTTATAGTAACTTAAAGAATATATCGCAGTAGCTAACATTTGTTTTGTGAGGAGACTTTAATATGGATAGCAATCCAGGGATTTTTTTTAAATTAAATGGTAAAATACTTAGATGTACTCAGATATATATGGATAAAAGATTGGAAAAATTCAATATTACCATAGGTATATATCCATATTTACTTGTACTAAGTAGGATGTCAGGAATAAATCAAAGTGAAATAAGTAGGGAGATTAATGTGGATAAATCTATGTCTGCAAGAGCTATTAAAAAGTTAATTTCATTAGGATATATAAAAAAAATAGAAGACATCAAGGATACGAGAGCATATAAATTGTACTTAACTGAAAAAGGAACAGATGTAGTGCCGTATATAGTTGAAGCGTTAAGGGATTGGTTTGAAATTTTATTAGGCAATGCTAAAGATGAAGAAGTAGAAATCACTCATAAAATTTTAAATGAAGCTCTGGAAAATGGAGAAAAATGGAGAAAAAATTTTTGTAAAGGAGTTTGTGAAAATGGAAAATATAAATGACAGTGGATATAAAAACAGGTGGATAATCTTGTTTACTGTCTTGTCGGCCACTTTTATGGCCACTTTAGATGGAAGTATAGTAAATGTTGCACTTCCAGATATGGCAACTAAACTTAATGTAAGTACATCAGCTATAGAATGGGTAGTTACAAGTTTTTTAATAGTTGTTTCAGCAGCTATTTTATTATTTGGAAGACTTGGAGATATTATAGGAAAAGTGAAGGTGTTTAAATTTGGACTTATACTTTTTACATTTGGATCTTTTTTATGTGGACTAACAGATTCATTAACTATACTTATCCTGGCAAGAATTATACAGGCCATAGGTGCATCAGCAACTATGGCTACGAATCAAGGCATAATAACACATGTCTTTCCAGCAAATGAAAGAGGAAGAGCACTTGGGATTGTAGGTACTTTTGTTGCACTTGGAGCTATGGTAGGTCCTCCACTTGGAGGAATAATTGTTTCTATGATGAATTGGAAATATATATTTTTAATTAATGTTCCAATAGGTATAATAGTTTTTTTTATGACGGTTAAGGTGTTCCCAAAATCGCAAGAATCATTAGATGAAAAGCTTGATATAAAAGGAGCTTTACTCTTTATGGTATCTATAATAATGCTGTTTGTAGCGCTTGAAGAGGGACAGAATAATGGATTTAATTCAGGAATTGTAATTTGTTTTATTGCGTCGATTATTATATTTGCGCTATTTATTTTTGTTGAAATGAAAAGTAAAGAGCCGCTGCTTGATTTAAATATATTTAAAAATAGTTTGTTTACAATAAGTATAATATGTGCATTTATTTCATTTACTGCAATTAGTGCTTCAAATATAATACTTCCATTTTATTTTCAAAATGCACAAGGATATAGTGCTGAAATTGCAGGGCTTTTAATGATGGTGTCGCCAATTACACTTTCAATTGTTGCACCTTTTAGTGGATATGCTTCAGATAAGATAGGATCAGAAATATTGACATTAGTAGGACTAATTTTTACTAGTATTGGACTTTTACTAATTTCAACTCTGCATGCAAATTCACTGCCAATTTATTTTATAGGTTTCATTGTAATAATGACTGTAGGAAATGGTATGTTTCAATCACCTAACAATTCACTTGTCATGTCAACTGTTACAAAAGATAAACTTGGAATTGCAGGAAGTGTAAATGGATTAGTAAGAAATATAGGAATGGTTTCAGGAACATCATTTTCAACACTTTTACTTTATAATAGAATGAGTTACAAAATAGGATACAGAGTTAATGACTTTATAAAAGGGCGAGAAGATGTATTTATGTATGGAATGAAGTGGGTTTATATTTGTGCAGCAATTTTGTGCATAATAGGCTCTGTTATAACAGCTGTAAGATATATAAAAAGCAAAAAAAGAAATTCAAATGAAGACGGATTGAAGAATGTAAAAAGCGCTTAAAATAAATATTTAAAGTATTAAAAGATTAATACTAAAGTAAAAAAGATTAATTGTAGAAGAAAAAAAGTCTTCTATATTAATCTTTTTTTTATTTTTTATCATGTTAAGCGCCTGTACCAACATATATTTTTAATAAATCAAGTATTGAATATATATTATTTAGGGAGGAAATTTAATGGAATTTAGCGATATCATAAAAAATGATAGAGAAAAAAATAGTAAAGAAAAATTTCAAGGTACATTTTTAGAATATCTTAAAAAAGTAAAAGAGGATCCTGAGATTGCAGAACTTTCACACAAAAGGTTGTATGATTTGATAATGGAAAAGGGCTGTGAGGTCATTAAGCCAGAGGAAAATCCGCGAATAAGAAAAATATATGGAAATGAATTAATAAAGCGATATGGATTTTTCAAAAATGACTTTTTTGGAATAGATAAGGTTATTATGAAGCTTGTGAACTACTTTTATTCTGCATCAATGAAAGGTGAGGAATCAAGACAGGTGTTATATCTTGTAGGTCCTGTAGGTGCAGGAAAGTCATCTCTTGTTGAATCAATAAAAAAAGCTCTAGAACTTGCAAAACCAGTATATTATTTAAGAGGATGTCCTATGCATGAAGAGCCCCTTCATCTAATACCAAAACATTTGAGGAAACAATTTAGCGAAAAACTTGGAGTGGAAATAGAAGGTGATCTCTGCCCAGTATGCAGATATAGGCTTATTAATGAATACAAAGGTCAGTATGAAAAATTTATGGTTGATACAACTAATTTTTCAATAAGAAGTAGAAAAGGAATAGGGGTAGTTCCGCCAGTGGATCCTAATAATCAAGATACATCAATACTTACAGGGTCCGTAGATATATCAAAGATGGATATGTATTCTGAAGATGATCCAAGAATATTTTCATTAAATGGAGCTTTTAATGTTGGTAATAGAGGTCTTGTTGAGTTTATCGAGGTATTTAAAAATGATGTAGAATATCTTCATACTATAATTACTGCTACTCAGGAAAAATCTATTCCATCTCCAGGAAAAGGGTCAATGTTATATTTTGATGGAATAATACTTGCTCATTCTAATGAGGCAGAATGGAATAGATTTAAATCAGACCATACAAATGAGGCAATTCTTGACAGAATAGTAAAAGTAGAAGTACCTTATTGCCTTGAGTTAAATGAAGAGGTTAAAATATATAAAAAGATTTTAAACAAGAGCAATTTTAAGGCACATATTGCACCGCATACAATAGAAACCGCAGCAAAATTTGCAATACTTACAAGACTTAAACCATCTAATAAAGTTGATTCTCTTACAAAACTAAAAATTTATAATGGGGAAGAAATAGTTGAAAAAGGAACTACCAAAAAGATTGATATTGATGAACTTCGTGAAGAAGCAGGACTAAATGAAGGAATGTCTGGTATTTCAACAAGATTTATAATAAAAGCTATAGATAATGCACTTTCAGTTTCTGAATATAACTGCATAAATCCTCTTAGTATCATGGAAAGTATTATTAAATCTATAAAGGATCTTGATATTGCAGAAGACGAGAAGAAAAAATATATGGGATTTGTTAAAGACACAATAAGAAAGGAATACAATTTAATACTTGAAAAAGAAGTAACAAGGGCATTTATAAACAGTTTTAGAGAACAGGCAGAGAGTTTATTTAACAATTATCTTGACAATGCTGAGGCCTTTGTAAACAAAACAAGACTTAAGGATAAATCTACTGGTGAAGAGCTTAATCCTGATGAAAGGTTTATGAGATCTATCGAAGAACAAATTGGAATTTCTGAAAATTCTTCAAAAGGGTTTAGAAGTGATGTTACTTCTTATATGTTTTATGTAGTTAGAAAAGGCGGCAAAATAGATTACACTTCTTATGAGCCTCTTAAAGAAGCAATAGAGAAGAAACTTACAACTTCAGTCAAGGATCTTTCAAGAATAATAACAAAGTCAAGGGTTAGAGATAAAGAACAGGATCAAAAATATAATACTATGGTTTTGCAGATGAAAGAAAATGGATATTGTGACCACTGCTGCGATGTAATATTAAAATATGCAGCTAACAATTTGTGGAGGGATTAAATGTGGCTATATTCAGAGACCATGAATCAAAATCTCTCCAAAGTGATAGGGCAGTTGAAGATAGAAGAAGGCACAGACAGCTTGTTGAGAAATCCATAAAAGGCAATCTTTGCGACATACTTTCTGAAGAGAGCATAATAGGCAAGAGTAAGGATAAAAAAATAAAAATTCCAATAAAGGGGATTAAAGAATATCAATTTATATATGGAAAGAATGTGCCAGGGGTTGGAAGCGGAACAGGAAATGAAAAAAGAGGCCAGGTAATAGGAAAAGGACAAATGCAGAGTAAAGGAACTGGAAAAGGAGCAGGCAATGACGAAGGTGAGGAGATATATGAGACAGAAATAACAATTGAAGACGTTATTAATTATCTTATGGATGAGCTTGAACTCCCTGAAATGGATAAGAAAAAGATTTCAACTTTAGTTACGCCAGATGGCAGCAAAAGAGCTGGATATCAAAAACATGGTATAAATCCAAGGCTTGCTAAAAAGAGAACTGTGATTGAAAAAATCAAAAGACAGCAGGGCAAAAAAAAGGCGCAGCTTGAAGATGATGGTGAAGTTAAACTCCAAGAAAGGTTTCCATTTAAAAATGATGATCTTAGGTATTATAGAATAAAAAAAACATACAAAAAAGAATGCAATGCAGTGATTTTCTGTATAATGGATGTTTCAGGATCTATGGACAGTACTAAAAAGTATATTGCTAGATCCTTTTTCTTCATACTATCACAATTTGTTTTAACAAAATATTCTAATGTTGAAATATCATTCATTGCACACTCCACTACTGCAAAGGAAGTTAACGAGTTTGAATTTTTCCATAGAGGTGAATCTGGAGGAACGTATATATCTAGTGGACTTAATAAAGCACTAGAAATAATTGAAGAGAGATACAATCCAGAGTATTGGAATATATATTCTTTCTACGTAAGTGATGGTGATAATTGGAGCGAAGATAACCAAAAGACAGTTGAAGCTGTTAAAAAGATGTGCAGCACTTGCAATATGTTTGGTTATGCAGAAATAATGAGTGGATACTATTCAACAAATATAAAAGAGAAGCTTGAAAAAGAAATAGATGATAAAAATTTTGTTGCAGTTTCTATAAAAAGAAGTAGTGATCTTTGGGATGCACTTAAATATATGCTTAAAAAAGAGTAGGAGGTGGATGGATGGAGTATACTTTAAAAGATCTTGAAAAATGGAATGATAGGATAGAGGTTATAGCAAAAGACTTTGGACTTGATTATTATAATCAGGAATTTGAATTTGTAGATTATAGGGATATGCTTGCCTATGAAGCATATTTAGGAATGCCATCAAGATACCCTCATTGGAGTTTTGGTAAAGCATATGAAAAAAATAGCACAATATATAAATACAATTTAACTGGCCTTCCCTATGAGATGGTTATAAACTCTGATCCGTGCATTGCATATTTAATGAACGAAAATACACTTCTTCTGCAAATACTTACAATGGCACATGTTTATGGGCATAATGATTTTTTCAAGAACAACAGACTTTTTAAAGAGGGAACAGATGCCAAATATACAGTAGAAATGTTTAAAACAGATGCAGATATGGTTCGTGCATATGTGAAAAATCCAAGTATAGGTTATGAAAATGTTGAAAAAATTCTTGATGCTGCACATGCCATAAAGCTTCAAACTTCAAGAGTTGTAGGGGAAAAAAGGGTAGACGAAATAGATAAGAAGAAGAGAATTTTAGAGAATTTGAATAATGAAAAAAGAGGAAGTATTATTGAACCATATAAGGAAAAAGAGGTTCCTGATTTAAAAAGAATACCTCTTGAACCGGAAGAAGATGTATTATATTTTATTTTAAAATATGGGGATTTAAATACTTGGCAGCAAAATCTTATTGAAGTAGTAAGGAAGGAAACACAATATTTCATTCCTCAAATAGAAACTAAAATTATGAATGAAGGTTGGGCAAGTTTTTGGCATTATAATATACTAAAAAAATTAAACTTAGACAGCGGATTGCATCTTGAATTTATAAAAAGGCATAATGATGTCATTGCTCCAAGTATGGGATCTATAAATCCTTATTTTGTTGGTTTTAAGATTTATGAAAGTCTTTATAAAAAATATGGAATGGAAAAAATATTTGAAGTAAGGGAAATTGAAAGAGATGAATCATTTATAAGAAGATATCTAAATGAAGAACTCTGTGGCGAACTTAATTTATTTGAGTATGAAAAACAGAGGGATGATTATGTTATAAGTGAAGTATCAGATAAAAATGGTTGGACTAAAATAAGGGATGAACTTTGCAATTCCTGTGGAATGGGCCTAATTCCTAATATTAGGGTGGATGATATGTCAAGTTATGATAAAACACTTACGCTTGAACATGTATATGATGGTAGAGAATTGAATGAAGGTTATGCTGAATATACCCTTAAATATATGTATAAGCTTTGGGGGCATCCAGTAATACTTAAAACTAAAATAGGTAGCGAGAATATGAGTATAGTATGTGATAATGAAAATAAAATATATTTAAGAGAATAATAGAAATTATGCACAGTTAAAGGCCTTTTGCTTAACTGTGCAATTTAATTTTTTGAATAAATATTTGTAAATAAGGATAATCTACATTTAAGAAAATAGTAAATAGGGGGCGTTTTATTGTGAAAAAATTTATTATAAGCATTGTTACTTTTTGTACGATTTTGTTCCCTTTTCAAAATGTTAAAGCTGAGAGCAAGGATTATGACAAGAACATGAAACAGAATTTATTATGTCTTATGATGGCATATCCAAAAGATATAAAGGATTTATATAAGGATTCACAGGGAAAGATTTATATAGTAATGCAGTCAGGCAAAAAAATCGTATATGACGATAAGAATAATAAAAGTTCAAATGAAAAATTCTCAAATGGAGACCTTGAAGATATGATGGAACAAATATATCCTCTTAATACTTATGGAAAACTTATGGAAAAGGACAATAATCCAGGCAGAGTAAGAGTTTATAGTTTATTAGATGAAGTTTATGGTTCCAGCAGAGAAAGAATTGAACATAATTTAAAAAATACAAATGCAAATTTGCAATTTAATAGTCAAAATGGTGCAAGAGAAGCTTTTTCAAATGCTATAAAAGAAATTCTCGCTGCATCTAAAAGTAGAGGTAAAAACATTTACTCAACAGTGTTCCCTATAAATGGAACTTACAATTACAGACTTATATCTGGAACTGCAAGGCTCAGCCCACATTCTTATGGAATAGCAGTGGACTTAAAAGTTGACAGAAAGGATTATTGGAAGTGGGCATCTAGAGAGAATGGTCAAAAAAGAATAGATGAGTACCCTAAAGAAGTTGCAGAGATTTTTGAAAAAAACAACTTTATATGGGGAGGAAAATGGGGCGCTTTTGATATTATGCATTTTGAATACCGCCCAGAAATAATAATGAAAGCAAGATATTTTGGGGATAATAATGATAAAAATAAAAAATGGTATGAAGGAAATTTTAATGTAGATGATTATTCAAAACAATGTATAGACAAGATAGATAATACTGTTAAGTGAGAGGCGAAAATATGGAAATAAAACATTATTCTAAAAATATATTTGTGATAAAAATAATTTCTATTATATTAGTTTTTATAATTTCAATGCCATATTTTGCATATGCCGAAGATAATAACCATGAAGAAGTAGAAAAGGCAATAAAAACTATTTTTGAAAATAGGAACAAAGCACTTTTAACAGATGATTCTAATCTTATAAAGTCAATATATAATACTAAAACTAAGTATGGAACGTGGGCGTATGAATATGAAAAGAAGAAAATGATGTACATTCACAATTGGCAGGAGAAACAGGGAATTAAATTTACAAGTATAAAGCCAGTTATTTCAATAATTAGAATAAGGGGAAAGGACAAAAAATTTTCAGCTAATTTAGTATGTTCTGCAGAATACAAATATCAATATGACAATGAACCTGGAGTTGAAAATTCTTTTAGAATAGGTACAAATCATGCGCTGAGTTTGATAAACAAGGATGGAAATTGGATCATAACAAAAGAGTGGTACAAAGATCCTTTTGGAGATTCTCTTTACATAGATAATTTAAAAGTTGATTCTATTAAAGAATATATATTATCCCAAAAGCCAAGTGAGGCGAGCATAAATAAAAGACGTGAAAAGGTAACGGAGTATGCAAATATTCACTGTGGTGCTGCAAATGAGGAGAAGAATGGATTCCATTATAATAAAAAGTATAGAAACTATAATTCTATGGGTGGAGATTGTGCTAATTTTGCATCACAAATTATGTTTGAAGGTGGAGGATTCAAAAAAAATGGTGCATGGAATTATGATAAAGGTGGTGCTACAAGAGCTTGGGTTAATGCAGATGGATTTAAAGACTATATGATATATAGTGGAAGAGCAAGTGTAATTGCAAGAGGAAGTTATGAAAAAGTTTATAAAGCTGCATATAAACTGCAACCAGGAGATTTTGTAGCCTATGAGAAAAAGGGAGATATAACACATATATCAACAGTAACAGGAAGAGACTCAAAAGGGTATGCACTTGTAAGCTGCCATAATACAGATAGAAATAAAGTACCCTGGGATCTTGGATGGAGTGATAAGAATATTAAATTTTGGATTGTTCATGTTAATTATTAAATAAAAAAAGCGGCAATAATATGCCGCTAAAAGCTAATTAAATTTTAAAATATCTACAAGCTTTTTATTTTTTAAAATTGTTTTAAATATTGGATAGCCAATTATTGTAACTACAACAAACTCACCAAGTGCAACTTCACCTGCACTTAAAAAGAATGGAAGTTTTGAGATGAATTTAAGCTCTAAACCAATAATAATACCGTTTATTATGCTGGGCCAAATAGTTGCAAAAAGCAAGTTTTTTGTTTTGCTAACAAATAAAACTGCTATAAATGTTGCAAGACTTCCAAACACAACATCAGCTATTCCAAGAGGACTGAATAAATTTGCAATAATGCATCCTAAAACAAGTCCAGGTACATAACTTCCATCTATGAAAGCAAGAAGTACCATTATTTCTGTAAGTCTAAATTGTACAGGCCCATAACTTATAGGATTTATAAAGAATGTAAGTGCTCCATAAACTGCAGCAACCATTGCAGTTTTTACTAAATTTTTTGTATTAAAGAAATTTTTCATTTTGTACCCTCCTAGCAACAATAAAGCACAATAAACTTCTCTTGATCAATTTATTGATCATTGTCTTTTTAATTTACAATTAATCATTATCTTTCCAATTGACAATTGATCATTCGTACATTGATCATTGTATTTCCAATTGATAACTGATCATTGATAATTGATCATTGTCTTTAACTGTTGCCCTAGTTTTTTTTATAGACAGGATGGTTTCGAACTGTCTAACAGAAACATTTTAGCAGTAAATTATAACTTTTTCAATTGAATCATGTTGATAATAATTTAAATGAAAGTTAAAATGTAATAAAGTATATGAATAAAGAGTTTTAAGTAGTATTTCAAAGGAGCAAAAATTATGAGTGTTAATATGAAACAAAAAAGAATAAACATGGCTATGAAGCGTGAAAAAGCTGATGTTGTAATAAAAAATGCCAATATAGTTAATGTATTCACAAAAGAATTTATAAAAGGTGATATAGCTATATGTAATGATCAAATTGTAGGAATAGGTGACTATGATGGAATTAAGGAGATAGATGTAAAAGGGAGATATGTATGCCCAGGACTTATTGATAGCCATCTTCATATTGAATCTTCTATGGTAACGCCTCCTGAATTTGCAAAGGCAGTAATTGTTCATGGAACTACAACGGTAATTGCAGATCCTCATGAAATTGCAAATGTATGTGGAATAAATGGAATTAATTTTATGCTAAATCAATCAGAAAATGTACCTATGAATATATTTTTTATGATGCCTTCCTGCGTTCCAAGTACACCTTTTGAAAACAATGGAGCAGATTTAAGTGCAGAACTTATGCAGCCACATCTTTCAAATAAGAGAATACTTGGACTTGGAGAAGTAATGGATTGTCCTTCAGTAATAAATGGCGATAAGAATATGCTAAAAAAAATAGATTTATATGATGATAAAATAATTGATGGACATTCTCCAAATTTAAGTGGTAAAGAGTTAAATGCATATAGGACAGCTGGTGTTGTAACAGATCATGAATGTTCTACTATTGAAGAGGCAATTGAAAGACTTAGAAATGGAATGTATCTTCAAATAAGAGAAGGATCTGGAGCTAAAAATCTTGAAAAACTCATAAAAGGTTTAATTGATAAAAAGATGGATTTTGAAAGATGTATATTTTGTACAGATGATAAGCATCTAGATGATATAAGAAAAGATGGACATATAAGTTACAATGTAAAAAAAGCAATAAAACTTGGAGTAGACCCAATAGAAGCTATACGTATGGCTACAATTAATGCAGCAACATGTTATAGATTAAAAAGGCTTGGAGCTATAGCTCCGGGATATTCTGCAGATTTAATAGTACTTGACAGCATAGAAGAATTTGAAGTAAATAAAGTTATGTACAGAGGGAAAATAGTATATGAAGATGGAAAAATAACAGTACCGATTAAGAAAGTAGCAGAGGACAAAAATGTTCTTAATACCGTTAGAATTCAACACATAAAGAAGGATAACCTTAATATAGAACTAAAAAATGAAGTAGTTCCTGTTATAAGTATGACTTCAGGAGAGCTTATAACAAAAAAGGAAATGTCAAAAGTAAATGTTGTAGATGGTAAATTTAAAGCAGATAGTGAGTTTTCAAAAGCTGCTGTTATTGAAAGGCATAAGGCAACTAAAAATATAGGACTTGGAATAGTTAAAAATTTCAACATAGAAAATGGAGCTATTGCAAGTACCGTGGCACATGATTCACATAATCTTATAGTGATAGGTGATAATGATGAGGATATGCTTACTGCTATAAATGAGATTAAGAGGGTGAACGGAGGTTATACAGTTGTAAGTAAAGGTGAAGTAAAAGGTACACTTGCACTTCCAATAGCAGGACTTATGAGTGCGAAAAGTTCTGAATATGTAATGGACACACTTAAAAAAATGTTAGATGAGGCAAGAAAACTTGGAATAAACAAAAATATAGATCCCTTTATAACACTTTCTTTTATAGCACTGCCGGTTATACCAGAAATAAGACTTACAGATCAAGGACTTTTTGATGTAACTAAATTTAAATTTATAAACTATTGAAAATAAGTTACTTATTAAATATGATATATGTATGAAACATAATTAAAATTGTGAAGATTAATTTAGCGGGGTGTAAAGATGAACAGTATTGCAGGGAGTGGTTGTTCAGTACTAATACCAGCATGTGATAGGAAACCGCTGGGGGAAATAGAAAGAAGCATAATAAAAAGATATAGAAAATACACATGGAGAAAATTTATAAAAGCTATACAAAATTTTGAACTTGTTAGTGAAGGTGATAAAATAGCAGTTGCAGTTTCAGGAGGAAAGGACAGCCTTTTAATGGCAAAGATGTTTCAAGAACTTAAGAGACATTCGAAATTTAACTTTGACCTTGAATTCATTGCAATGGACCCTGGATTTAACGAAAGAAATAAAGACCTTTTAATTGACAATTGTGAATATCTTAATATACCAATCCACATATTTGAATCTGGAATATTTGAAGTTGTAGATCGTATATCAAAGGATTATCCATGCTATATGTGTGCAAGAATGAGAAGGGGAGCACTTTATAACAAGGCGCAAGAACTTGGATGCAATAAGCTTGCTCTTGGACATCATTTTAACGACGTAATAGAGACAACAATGCTTAATGTGTTATATTCTGGAAACTTTAAAACTATGAAGCCAAAACTCAAGGCAAAAAATTTTAAAGGACTTGAACTTATAAGACCTTTATATTATATTGAGGAAGAGGATATAAAAAGATTTGTGAGAAACAATGGACTTTCTGTAATGGATTGCGGATGCGTAGTTGCAGCTAAAAAGACATCAAGCAAAAGAAGAGAGATAAAAGAGCTTATTGCAAAGCTTAAAGAAAATTTTAATGATGTTGACAAGTCAATTTTTAATGCAGCAGAAAATGTAAATATGGATTCGATTTTAGGATGGGAAAAAAGTGGAAAAAAGTATTCTTTTCTTGATATATATGATGAAGAATAACAAGAGGAAATTTTATTATGATATTATTTATTAAAATATTAATTACATTATTAATTTTTCTATTATTAATTACATTACTAATAATTATAATTCCAGTAAAATATAATGTTAATTACAAGCTAAGTGATAAGTCATATGGTACAATAAAGATAAAATTGCTGTGTGGATTTTTAAGTATTGTGTATGATAATAAAAATGAACATGGTGGGTTAAAAATATTAATTTGTGGTTTTATCAATATATGTATTAAGACAAAAACTTATGAAAAAAATAAAGAGAAGGAAACAAGCAGCAAGGAAAAGAAAAAAAACAAATTCAAATTAAAAAATATAAATACATATTTTTTAAAGAAGCTTATGGGATATATAATTGATATGATTGGAATTTTAAAACCTAGAATTTTTAAAATAGATGGAGCTTTTGGGTTTTATGATCCATCAAACACTGGGATAGCATGTGCATGTATCCCTTTGGTTACTAATTTTTTTCCAGTTTTAAAGATTAATCTTGAACCTGTTTTTTATGATGAAATTATGGATATAAATATAATATGCAGGGGAAAGGTGAGTATTATTTCAGCTATTCTAAAAACATTAGTATTTGTAAAAGAGAAAAGCATAAGAAAAGTTTTATTTGGATAAAAATTTATATATAATTGAAGTATATGAGGAGGAAATTTTATGGAAAACAAATCTCGCTCTAAAGAAAATATGGAAGCTCTTTTTAATAAACTTGAAAACTTTTTAACAACTGAAACTGTAGTTGGAAAGCCAATTGAAGTAGGTGAAACTACTCTTGTACCAATAATAAGTGTTACATTTGGATGTGGAACAGGAGCAGGTTTTGGAAGGGATAAAGATAAGAAAAGTGAAACAGGTGAAGGAGATGGACTTGGTGCTGCTGCTAAAATTACACCAGATGCCATTGTTGTAATTAAAGGTGAAAGTGTTAATGTTTTACCTATAAAGGGTAGAAGCAATATGGATAATCTTTTAAGTCTAGTTCCTGACATATTATCAAAGATTAAAAAGCCATCAAAAACAAAAGATAAAGATAAAGATTAATACAGTTTAACTTGAACAAAAAAATATATTCTGATATAATAAATTAGAAATTTGATTAAAAACTATGAAAAGGAAAAGTATGCACTTAAATAATTTAAAGAGAGCCGTAGCTGGTGAGAAAACGGTAATGTTTTATGCAGAAAGCAGCCTTTGAGTTTCTTATTTAAAAATTACAAATTACGATTTGCAAATAGATAATGACGTGTCCTCACGTTACAGAGGAAGAAAAGAAATTTTCTATATAAGTGAGAGTTTTACTCTAATTAGGGTGGTACCGCGATGCCTCTTCGTCCCTTTAAAGGATGAAGGGGTATTTTTATATACAAAAAAATAAATAGGAGTGAATTTTTTATGGAAGAAATTTTAGATATATTAGAAAAAAATTGTAGATATTCGCTAGATGAAATAGCAAAAATGACTGGAAAGACTGAAAGTGAAGTAAAAAAGATAATTGAAGAATATGAAAAAAACAATGTTATAGAAGGTTATTCTGCTCTAATTAACTGGGAGAAGACAAACAAGGAACAAGTAGTAGCACTTATTGAAGTGAGGATAACTCCACAAAGAGGAGAGGGATTTGATAAGGTAGCTGAGAGAATATACAACTTTGATGAAGTTAAGGCATGTTATCTTATGTCTGGAAGTTTTGATTTAACAGTTATTATAGAGGGAAAAACAATGAAAGAAGTTGCACTTTTTGTTGCAGAAAAA
>JAQUXS010000062.1 GCA_028692255.1 Clostridium sp. | reverse complement strand
TGGATGGTAAAGAAGTAATGCCGTTTAAGCCTCTAAGTTATCGTGATTTTATGCTTGGAGAAAGGCACCTAATTAACAGTTCTCGTGGATTTACTAAAAGACTTATGCCTAAAGTAGTACCTATAGTTAAAGCTTATGAATGGGTTACACATAAGCCATTTCCCGCATTTATTCCTAAAAAACCTTGGTATGAGAATCCTGTATATTATAAGGGTAATATCCTTTCTTTTGTAGGAAATGGTGAAACTATAAGATATCCCAAATATGCCATATTAAAAGATTATGAGCTTGAACTTGGAATGATAATTACAAAGGATATACTAAATGCTACAGAAGAAGAGGGGTTTGGTGCTATTGGTGCATTTTGCGTGTTTAATGATTTTAGTGCTCGTAACGTACAGTTAGATGAAATGAGAAAAACTGGATTTGGACCATGTAAGTCTAAAGATTTTGCTAGTGCAATTTCTTCTGTGGTAGTAACGGCAGATGAAATACTTCCGTTATTGGACGAACTTAAAACCAGGGTTTATATAAATGATAAAAAGGTTGCAAGTGGACAACTTAATGAATTTTATCACTCATTGGGTAAAGCTGTTGCATACGCTTCTAAAGGTGAAAAAGTTTATTCAGGTGAATTTATGGCTACAGGAACTATTCCAAATTGTTCTGGGATGGAAAATGGTGTACTTTTAGAATGTGGAGATGTTATTCGTTTAGAAATTGATAAGATAGGTGAACTGACTAATACAATTAGCACAGAATTTATTTAGAATAGATGAATGAAAATCCTTTAAATAATCAAAATATTAAAATTATAATGGAGAAAATATTATGAAAACTACTATTTATTATTTTTCTGGAACGGGAAACTCATTAAAAATTGCTAAAGATTTGGCTAAGAAATTAGGAAATACAGAACTTAGATCAATTATTAAAGCTGTAAAGGATGAACGGGAAATTATATTTTCATCAAAGAGAATAGGAATTGTTTACCCTGTATATATTTGGGGTATGCCTCCAATAGTATCTAAATTCATTAAAAAGATATCAAAAAATAATAATGCTAAGTACATTTTTGCTGTTGCTACTAACCATACACAACTAGCGGGTTCCTTATTGATGCTAGCTAATAAACTCAGTTCAAAGGGATTAAAGCTTTCATCAGGATTTTCAGTTATTATGCCTAATAGTTATACACTGTCACAAAAGGAACAATCTATGGATGATTTAAGAAAAATATTTAGTGCTTCAGAAAAAAGATTAGACGAGATAACATCATTTATAAAAAGTGAAAAAACATGCAAAATCGAGAGGGGGACTCTTAAACAGTGCATTGTAAATACTGAATTCATTTACCGATTTGTAGCTCTAATTTTTCCATGGTTAGATATACCTTTTTCTTCCGATAATAAATGCAGTTCATGTGGGTTGTGTGAAAGAATTTGTCCAGTGCAAAATATTAAATTAAAGAATGGTAAACCTTTTTGGATTCATAATTGTGAGCAATGTTTTAGATGTATAAACTTTTGTCCTAAACAATCAATTCAATATTTAAATAAAACTAATGGTAAACTTAGATATAAAAACCCCTTAATTAAATTAGAAGATTTGATTGAAAAATAATATATACAATATAATTATAAATCAAAGTGAAAAATTTTGGACATAACAAAGCAATTTTGTTCAGGAGAACTTGATAAAATATTGATATGATATTATCACAAGGAGATGATTAAATGGAATGGATACAATCTTTAAATAAAGCAATTGATTATATTGAGGATAATTTATTAAGGAATATAACTTGTGATGAGGTGGCAAAGCACATATGTATTTCTACTTTTCATTTTCAAAGGACATTTAATTTATTAACAGATCTTACTATTAGTGAATATATCCGAAATAGGAGGCTTTCTCTTGCTGGACAAGAGCTTACAAAGGGAAATGTAAAAGTTATTGATATTGCTTTGAAATATGGATATGAAACACCAGAGGGCTTTTCAAAAGCATTTAGTAGGTTTCATGGAATTACGCCAAATCAAGCTAAAAGAGAAGGTGCGAATCTAAAATCATTTAATCGCCTTGTAATTAAAATAAAATTAGAAGGTGGTAATATTATGGATTACAAAATTGTTAAAAAAGAAGCAATTAAGGTAGTTGCAAAGACAAGGATATTTACTGATGAGAATAGCTCTATAGGAATACCTGAATTCTGGAATGAATATTTTTCAAGTGGACTTGATGAAAAAGTATGTGGAGCAATGGGTATTTGTGCTCAGGAGAAACAAAAGTGTAAGGAATTCAAATATGGAATTGGTTGCTTTGATAAAGATGTAAAAGAAGTTCCAAAAGGTTTCGAAGTTTTAGAAATTCCAGCATATACATGGGCTATTTTTAAATGTATTGGACCAATGCCAAATTCAATACAAGATATGTGGAAAAGAATTTATAGCGAATGGCTACCACAGGCAGAATATGAGCTTGTGTCAGATTATGATATTGAATTCTATACAGAAGGTAATTTGCAAGATAAAGATTATGTAAGTGAAATTTGGATTCCTGTGAAACAAAAATAGCATTAAATTTTACTCTGTAAAATCTTTATAATTAAAGCTTTTACAGAGCCTATCTTCCCCAATTTTCACATTACTAAATACTTCTTTAGCGTTATTTAAATACAATTTTGGTTGTGTTAAAGAAGGGCTAAAGTGAGTTAACCATAATTCTTTAACCTGACCGCCTTTAGCAAGCTTAGCAGCCTCTCTAAAAATCATATGTTTATTTTTAAGTGCCTTTTCAATATCTTCATTTTCTCCGTACATGCCTTCACAGATAAATAAATCTGAAGTGCTAATAAAATCAACTAAATTGTCTGTAGGTCTCGTATCTGTAACGTAGGATATCTTTATTCCGCTGCGTCTGTCACCTAGAACCATGTCTGGAGTGAAACAAATTCCATTTTCACTTATATTTTCACCATGCTGAAGTTTGTTCCAAAAGTTTTTAGGAACATTATTTTCTTTGGCCTTTTCTATATCAAACTTTCTTTTCCTAATTGTAATAAAATTATATCCCATACAAGGCACGCTGTGATCGTTTAATGTAGCGTTTATTATAATATCTCCAAAATCAATTTTTGTACTGTTTTCTTTTATTTCCATTAAGTTTAAATCATAAGGCAAAAAAGGAGCAATAACTAATAGTCCTTTAATTACAGTAGTTAAGCCTATGGGACCCATTATGGTTAAAGGTTCAGTTCTCCCTGAGTTAGCTATAGTCAAAAGTAGTCCTGGAAGTCCAAGCACATGATCTGCATGATAGTGAGTTAGGCAGATAACATCTATTTTTTTAAAACCTGTGCCCATAATTTTCATAGATACTTGAGTACCTTCACCGCAGTCCACTAAAATTTTTTTGCCATTAAAACTAAGCAGCATAGAAGTTAAAGATCTACCTGGGGTAGGCATGCTTCCTCCAGATCCAAGTAAACAAACATCAATCATTTTTCAATCAACTCCATATTGAGCATTATTATTTAAATAATCATTAAGCAGTGTAATATTATTATAATACTTATGATGACTTTATCTTATGTATATAGGACTTATTTTATAATCATCAAAAGCATTAATGTTTTTACTTATTGTACTGTAAGCTCTTGTAGACTGAAGATCTATGTCTAAAAAGGGATTTGAGTTTACTTTTGACAGCTTTGTATATAGGGGAATAGAGGCACTATTTTTAATTTCTTTTAATATACTTCGCCCTTTTTCATTAAAGGCAAGGACTCTTGCATATGGGCAGTTTTGTTTTCTTAAAATTGCTGTATTGTATTTTTCAAGTCCTATAAAATACTGGCAAAGTATTCTTGATATTCTAGTATAAGAATAACGTTTGCTCTTTGAATTTAAAACTATTTTGTCAAATGTATCAAAATTTTCTATAGAATTTAAAATTTTATTGTGAAGACCCTCACTAGCATCTGGAAGGCACTTGATATTATTTTTTTCGGTAAGTGCTTTGTATTTTATGAAGGGAACCATTTTATCATTTGATGGAAAATCAAAACCGTTTTTAATCATCTGTGAAAGCATTTTATATGTATATTCAGGTACATATTTTTGTAAAGTTTTTAAATCGTAATTTTTATATAAAGATTCTCTTAGTGAGGAGGCACTTGGAAAGTTTGTTTCAATCTTATTATTATTATACCCAGAACCACTTCTTTTTATCGTAACGGGTTTTATAGAACTGTTTAATTTTATAATACTTTTGCAGTATTCTATTCCAAGAATATTATTTGGACTTGAGAGGATATCACCTAAAAGAGAACTTTTATTTGTATTAAAAAAATCACTTAAAGCATTATTTCTGGCAGTAAAAAAGGGAACACCAGTGTCAATATAATTCTTTAGAGAACTTACATATTCTTTTGGCTCTGTTGAAATAATATCTGCTATTTTATAAAGAGTATCTATGTCTCCATTTTCACTTCCAAAGCATAAATTATCTACTATATTTAAGCTGTTTAAAAGGCTCACTGCACCATGGGCAAAGAATTCTGCAGAAGAAGTTGCATATATGGTAGGCAGTTCTAATACAAGATCAACGCCAGACAACACTGCAATTTCTGCCCTAGTCCATTTATCCATTATGCTTGGAGTGCCTCTTTGAGTAAAATTACCGCTCACCACACATATTAAGCCGTCACAATTTGTCTTATTTTGGGTTTCGTTTAAGTGATATATATGTCCATTATGCATGGGATTATATTCTGTTATTACTGCTGAAATTTTCAAATTAACACCTACTTTGATTTTCTGTATACATTTTACTAAAAAATAGAGCTATTAACAATGTTCTGTTAAAATAAATTATAGATAAATGAGAAATTTTAAAATATTAGCAAAATAAAAACTTTGCACTTTTTATTGGAAATTGATGAAAAATGAGTTATATTTATATTGTGGTAAATTTAAATTTATTTGTTGCTTTTGGGAAGGGGCGAAAAATATGGATTTAATGAAAAACTTTTGGAAGATGGCTAAGGCGGATAAAAAAAAGATTGTTTTAGCAGAAGGAGAGGAAAGAAGAAATCTAATTGCATGCAGTAAGATTTTAAAAAATGGCCTTGCAGATATCGTTCTCATAGGAAATGAAAATAAAATAATTGAGAATGCAAAATATCTTTCTGTAGATGTTGAAGGAGCACAAATTGTGGATCCTAACACTTCAGAACTTAAAGACGAACTAGCAGAAGGTTTTTATGAACTTAGAAAACACAAGGGAATGACAGAAGAGAAAGCAAATGAAATGATTCTAGATCCTCTATATTTTGGAACAATGTATGTGAAAAAAGGTTATGCAGATGGAATGGTTTCAGGAGCAGTGCATACAACAGGAGATCTTTTAAGACCAGCACTTCAGGTTATAAAAACAGCTCCAGGAGTAGATATAGTATCAGGATTCTTTGTAATGATGGTTCCAGATTGTGATTATGGTGAAAGTGGATTACTTCTTTTTGCAGATTGCGCTGTAAATCCAAATCCAACTGCTGAACAATTAGCATCAATTGCAATTTCTACAGCAGAAACAGCTAAAAAACTATGTGACCTTGAGCCAAGCGTTGCAATGCTTTCTTTTTCAACAATGGGAAGTGCAAAGGGTGAACTGGTTGAAAAGGTTCAAAGAGCTACTAAACTTGCAAAACAGCAAAGAAGCGATATCAATATAGATGGTGAGCTTCAGCTTGATGCAGCTATAGAAGGCGAAGTTGCAAAACTTAAAGCACCAGGAAGCCCAGTTGCAGGTAAAGCAAATGTACTTGTATTCCCAGATTTACAAACTGGAAATATTGGATATAAACTTGTACAGAGATTTGCAAAAGCTGAAGCAATTGGACCAATATGTCAAGGATTTGCAAAACCTATAAATGATCTTTCAAGAGGTTGTGTACCGGATGACATTGTAAACGTTGTTGCTATGACTGTTGTTCAAGCACAAAAAGGAATCTAATAAAAATTAAATTAAATATTTAACAAATAGTACAAGTACAGGAGGAGTTAATATGAAGATTTTAGTTATTAACTGTGGAAGTTCTTCAATAAAATATCAGTTTATTGATATGGAAAATGAAAAGGTTATTGCTAAAGGGTTAGTTGAGAGAATAGGTATAAAGGAGTCAATACTAACACAAAAAGTTAATGATGATAAGTATGTAATTGAAAAACCAATGAGTGATCATAAAGTTGCAATAAAGCTTGTTTTAGGAGCATTGATTGATGAAACTCATGGAGTTATAAAATCCATGTCAGAGATATCTGCTGTAGGACATAGAATTGTTCATGGTGGAGAAAAATATGCAAAATCAGTTTTAATTGATGATTCTGTTGAAAAATATATAGCTGAGTGTGCACCACTTGCACCACTTCATAATCCAGCACATGTAATTGGGATAGATGCATGTAGAGAGATGATGCCTAATACCCCTATGGTTGCTGTTTTTGATAATGCATTTTATCATACACTTCCAGATTATGCATACATGTATGCTCTTCCATATGATTTATACAAAAAGTATGGAATAAGGAAATATGGTTTTCATGGTACATCACACAAATATATTTCAAGAGAAGCAGCTAAATTTGTAAATAAAGATATAAAATCATTAAAGATGGTAACATGTCATATTGGAAACGGAGTAAGTGTAACTGCCATTAAAAATGGAGAAGCAGTTGATACAAGTATGGGATTAACTCCGCTTGCTGGTGTTGCTATGGGAACTAGATGCGGAGATATTGATCCTGCTATAGTAACATTTTTAATAAAAAATGCAGGTATGAATGCTGATGAAGTTGACCATCTTTTAAATAAAGAATCTGGAGTTTATGGATTATTTGGTAAAAGCGATATGAGAGATGTAAGGGCAGCAGCTGCTAAGCATGATAAGATGGGTACTCTTGCATTTAATATATTTAATTATAGAATAAAGAAATTCATAGGCTCATACATTGCGGCTATGGATGGAGCTGATTTACTTGTTTTCACAGGTGGAATAGGCGAAAACTCTGCTGAAAATAGAGAAAAAATATGTAGTGATTTAGACTTTATCGGAATAAAATTAGATAATGAAAAGAATTATAAGGCTCGAGGCATAAATTATGATATAAGTGCACCAGACTCAAGAGTGAAAGTCCTTGTAATACCTACAGATGAGGAACTTATGATAGCAAGAGATACTAGGGACATTGTAACTTCCTTAAAATAGACTTGACATTTTTATCATTGATTTATATAATAGTTTTGTTATTCTGTATACAAGGGTTAATTAGTAAATAGCTGCGAAAAGGGGGCAAAATGGGCTTTGACTTCCATTATTACCTTATATATTTATGTAAGATATAGGAAGAACAAGGTGTTTTCAGAGCCTTTTAAACTATGATAATAAATATTTCAGATTTACTTAGAAAAAATGTAATTCAAAAAGATATTAGTTTGGAATTGGAATTAACAAGTTTTAGAGACAGCTATGAAACATACAAGGTTATAAAACCTTTGAAGGTTGAAGGCAAAATGGATACTACGTCTAATGATATGGTATCTTTTGACGGATGCATAAAAGGTGAAATTGAACTCACTTGTTCAAGGTGTCTTAAAAAATTTGCACATGAATTAAATATTGAGTTCCATGAAAAACTAACTAATAATCCCGAAAATAAGGATGATGAAGTCATCTTTATAGATAATGATAATTTTGATCTAACAGAAATTGTTGAAAACAATGTTATAGTTTCACTTCCAATTAAAAGGTTGTGTAAACCAGATTGTAAGGGCTTATGCCCAACTTGTGGCGCGGATCTTAATCATGAAACTTGCAAATGTGAGGATCAAAAGATAGATCCACGTTTTGAGGAGCTTAAAAAATTGTTTTCAAACAAATAAGGAGGTGTTTACTGTGGGATGTCCAAAAAGAAAAATATCAAAAACTAGAAGAGATTCAAGAAGAGCACAAACTTTCAAATTAGGTGCACCAGGATTAGTTGAGTGTCCAAATTGCCATGAAATGAAATTAGCTCACAGAGTTTGCAAGCACTGTGGCTATTACAAAGATAGAGAAGTAGTTGCAGTTGCAAAATAAAAAAAAGAAAGTCTTTTGGCTTTCTTTTTTTTATTTACTATAAATACATATTAATGTAAAATGATTTATTGAAAGGGTGTGATATAATGATTATTGCAGTTGATGGTATGGGTGGAGACAATGCACCACAGGATATAGTAAAAGCCTGTATACTGGCAATAAATGAACTAGATGTTAATATAATTATTACAGGACCTTTTGATGTTATAAAAAAGGAATTATCTAAATATCATTACGATGAAACTAAAATAATTATTGAGAATGCATCAGAAGTTATAAGCACAAATGAATCACCTGCACTTGCTATAAGGAGAAAAAAAGATTCAAGTCTTGTAAAGGCATTTAAACTTGTTAAAGAAAATAAAGCTCAGTGCATAGTTTCAGCAGGAAGTACTGGTGCTATTATGGCAGGAGCAACATTAATAACAGGAAGAATAAAGGGGATAGAGAGAGTAGCATTAGCACCTATAATGCCAGGAAAGAATGGATCCTTTATGGTAATTGATTCAGGAGCTAATGTTGATTGTAAACCACAGTATCTTCTTCAATTTGCTTTAATGGGTAAGGCTTATTATGAAAATGTGCTGAAAATTAAAAATCCAACTGTTGGGCTTGTTAATATTGGTGAAGAAGAGGAAAAAGGAAATGATCTTACCAAAAAAACATATGCACTTTTAAAAAAATCCAGCTTTAATTTTGTTGGAAACGTTGAACCACGTGACATTTCAGCAGGAGATGTTAAAATATTCGTATGTGATGGATTTGTAGGGAATACTGTACTCAAAATGTATGAGGGAGTTGCATCTAATCTTTTTAAAATGTTAAAAAGTGAAATTATGGCATCTACAGCAGGAAAAATTGGTGGTATATTTTTAAAAAAGGTATTTAAGAATTTTATGAAGAAATTTGATTATACTGAATATGGAGGCTCTGCATTTTTAGGCTCTGCAGATGTAGTTATAAAAGCCCATGGTAGTTCTGATGCAAAAGCTTTTAAGAATGCCATAAAGCAGGCTAAAATTTGCTGTGAATCAAAAATGATAGATAAAATATCTTCTGAACTTGGAGAAGTAAATCAGCTTACAAAAGAAGAGGATGAATAATTTATTATTGACGATGCAGATTATATGTAATATTATCTATATAGAGTTTAGGAGGTGAATTTTACATGTTTGATAAAGTTAAGAAAATTATAGCAGACCAACTTGGCTTAGATGCTAATGAAATTAAAATTGAATCTTCCTTCGTTGATGATTTAGGCGCTGATTCACTTGATATAGTTGAATTAATCATGGCATTAGAAGAAGAATTTGATATAGAATTTCCAGATGAAGATGCTGAAAAGGTTAAAACAGTTGGAGACGTTGTGTCTTACATAAAAGCACATACAGAAGAATAATCACAAGTCCCGTTTAAGCGGGACTTTAAATTTAAAATTATTAAAAAGTCTATTTTTGAATTCCCACTAACATGTAAATTGAAAAATAGGTTTTTAAAGAAAAGAGATGCAAAATGCATAATCACAATTTTCACGAATTAGAAAAAAAAATCGAAGTTGAATTTAAAAATGAGGAATTATTTAAAGCAGCTATTACCCACAGCTCTTATGCAAATCAAAGAGAAAACGTAAAATATAACGAAAGATTAGAGTTCCTTGGAGATTCAGTTCTTCAGATAGTTATATCGGAATATCTTTTCTTAAATTATAAAGATAAACTTGAAGGTGAACTTTCAAAGAAAAGATCTCTTATTGTATGTGAAAATTCTCTTTATAAAATAGCTAAAAAGTGGGACCTTGGTATATACATGCTTATGAGTAATGGGGAAGAAATGACAGGAGGGCGAGAAAGAGTATCTATACTTTCCGATTGTGTTGAGGCAATTATTGCAGCAATATATCTTGATCATGGAATGGAATTTATAAAAGATTTTATACTAAGAGACTTTGAAAATATAATAAAACTTGCTATGGAAGATAAAATAGTACTTGATTTTAAAACTAAACTTCAAGAAGTTTTGCAGAAAAATGGAGAAACTCAAATAGAATATGATTTAATTAAATTTGAAGGACCTCCTCATAGAAGAAAATTTTACATATCAGTTTCTTTTAACGGAAAAGTTCAGGGAAATGGAGAAGGATTCAGTAAAAAAGAAGGGGAGCAGAATGCAGCACAAAATGCATTAATAAGGATGGATAAAATATATGGGTAAAAAACATTATATAATTCCAATATTCGTACCACATGAAGGCTGCCCTCACAATTGTGTGTTTTGCAATCAAAATACTATTACAGGAAGTCAAAATAAAGTAGATGCACAGTTTGTAGATAGAACAGTCAAAGAATACTTAGAGACTATAAAAGGAGATAAGCCTATAATAGAGCTCTCTTTTTTTGGAGGAACTTTTACTGCTATAGATATGAATAAACAGAAGGAACTTCTTGCTGTAGCAAAGAAATATAAAGATAGTGGTAAAATTGACTTTATAAGGCTTTCTACAAGACCGGATTATATTGATAAAGAAATACTGGACAATTTAAAAGATTATAGTGCAGATATAATAGAGTTAGGTGTTCAGTCTATGGATAATGAAGTGCTAAAAGAGGCTGGAAGAGGACACAGTGCTGAAGATGTAGTAAATGCTTCAAAAATGATAAAGGAATACGGATTTGTTCTAGGACATCAAATAATGCCAGGACTTCCAGGAGACGACTATGAGAAGGATATTTATACAGTAAAAAAGGTTATAGAATTAAAACCAGATATATGCAGAATATATCCTTCACTTGTAATAAAGGATACCCCAATGGCTTCTATGTATGAAAGAAATGTATATAGACCTTATAGTCTTAATGAAGCTGTAGAAATATCAAAGGTTCAATATGGAATGTTAACAGCAAGTGGAATTAACGTTATAAGAATAGGTCTTCAGCCAACTGAAGAAATAAATGTTGGCAGGGAACTTATTGCAGGACCTTTTCATCCTGCTTTTAGAGAACTTGTAATTGGAAGCTTATATAACGAAGCAATAGAGAAAACTATACCACAAAATTATAAAGGCAATATTTTAATTGAAATAAACAGCAGAGAAATATCAAAACTTTATGCTGATAAAAAATGTTATTTTGAAGAACTCAAAGAAAAAAATAAAAATTGTAAAATAAAAGTAAAGCAAAATGATGAAATTGAAAAAGGGAAAATATCTATAAAATTGCAAAACAAAAGTTTGAAATTTAGTTTGAAGGATTATCTTAAAGATAAATATGAAAAAAAATTAAGCTTATATTATAGCTAAGGGGGATAAATCATGGACAGGAAGAAAACTCAAAGCATAATGAGAATAATGATAATTGTTATAGTGGTAATTTTTATATTGACAACAGTTATATCTTTTATAGGCAATTAACTTTAGGAGAGTGCGTAGATGTTTTTAAAATCAATAGAAATTAGAGGGTTTAAATCTTTTGCGGATAAAACAGAACTGAATTTTAAAAAGGGAGTAACTGCAGTTGTAGGTCCAAATGGCAGTGGTAAAAGTAATATTTCAGATGCTGTAAGATGGGTACTTGGGGAGCAGAGTGTTAAAAATTTAAGAGGCGGGAAAATGGAAGATGTAATTTTTTCCGGAACTCAATTTAGAAAACCTGTAGGACTTGCACAGGTAATGCTCACACTAGATAATAGTGATGGTAAAATTCCTATGGATTATAGCGACATAACAATATCAAGGAGACTTTATCGTTCTGGAGAAAGCGAGTACTATATAAATAATACTAAGTGCAGACTTAAAGACGTTCAAGAGATGTTCATGGATACAGGTATTGGTAAAGAAGGATATTCAATAATTGGACAAGGCAAGATTGAAGCAGTTTTGAGTGGAAAAGCAGAGGATAGGAGAGGTCTTCTAGAAGAAGCAGCAGGTATTGTAAAATTTAAAACTAGAAAAGAAGAAGCAGTAAGGCGTCTTTCAAACACAAGAGAAAATCTTGTTAGGATAGATGATATTATAGGAACTTATGAAGATAGACTTGAACCTCTTAAAAATGAAAGTGAAAAGGCTAATAGTTTTCTTTTGTTATCAGAAAAACTTAAAAAGAATGAAATAAATCTTTTAATAAATTCTAATGAAAATATGAAAGAAAAAATAGATGACACTTCAAAGAAAATTGAGAATATGGAAAATGACATAAAAGATCTCAGTCATAAAAAAGGTGTTTCCAATAGTGAAGTTCAAGATATTGAAAAAGAATTGGCAGAAATGGAAAATTTATATAAAAATGAGCAAAACATTTATTTTAGTGAGAAGACTCAATATCAAAATATCATTTCAGATAATAAACTTCTTAAAGAAAAAATAGAAAATTTAACTGAGAATAGCATGAGAAATAATAAAGCACTTGCTGAAACTGAACAAAAATTTTCAAAATCAAAAGAAGAAAAAGATATTATTTCAAAGGAAATTGACAGCTTAAAAATAAGACTAAATGATTTTGCTAAAGGTATGGATGAAACTGAAAAAAGCATAAATTTTTACGAGACTAAAATTAAAAATGATGAAGACAATTTAAAAAGATGCAAAGATAACCAGTTTGACATTGTTGGAACTATATCTGACAGTAAAAATTTCATAACACTTATAAAAAAGGATATGGAAAATCATGAAGCAAATATAGACCAACTTAAAGAAGAATGCAGAAATTTTCTCAATTCCATCAAAATAAATGATACGACCAAAGCAGCACTGGAAAGCCAAATAACAGCTATAAATGGGAAAATAAAAGAATATAGTGATAAGATACATACAAATAAGCTTGAGATAAATAAACTCAGTAGAGTTCTTTTAGAAGATGAAAAAAGCGTAAAAAATCTAAGTGCTGAGCAGAATAAAATAGATGCAAATAAAACTATGATTACTAATTTAGAGGCACAGTATGAAGGATATAATAAATCCGTTAAAAATCTTATGGTACATATTAGAAATGATAAAATTAAGTATGCTAAAGATAAGTGCTTTGTGCTTGGTGAGATTTTAAATGTAAAAAAAGAACTGGAAACTGCAGTGGAAATTGCCCTTGGCGGTGCTATATCAAATATAATTACTGAAGATGAAAAATTAGCTAAAAGTTTAATAAACTATTTAAAAGTAAATAATATGGGAAGAGCTACTTTTTTGCCTATTAATATATTAAAAAATAGAAAACTCAATTTATACAGTGATATAAGTGAAATGCCAGGATTTATTGGTATTGCCAGTGAACTTTTAGATTATGACAGTAAATTTAAACCAGCAGTTGACCATATACTTGGGAGAACTGTAATTGCAGGGGATATGAATGATGCACTTGCTATTGCAAAAAAAGGGAATTATAGCTTTAGGATAGTAACTCTTAAAGGTGATGTTGTTAATGCAGGTGGTGCGTTAAGTGGAGGAAGTGTTTTTCACAAGTCATTTAACATAATAGGCAGAAAAAGAGAAATAGAAGACCTTAAACAAAAATTAGTAACAATTGAAGCTGAAATAAAAGAACTAAGTGAAAAGAATAACAAAAATCGATCTTTAATAAAAGAGTTAGACGATAACAATTTAAATTTAACTGACGAGATTCATTCTCAAAATATTGAGATAACTAAAGTGCAGGGTAGAATTAATGCCATTGTTTCTGAAAGCAAAAAGCTAAATGACAATTACAATGTTTCAAAGAATGAAATAAATTTAGTAAATTTAAAATTTGAGCAGTCTTCAAATGATTTGGTTTCTCATGAAAAGGAATTAGAAAATTTACAAAAATCTCAAAATGAAATTTTAATAAAAATAAAAGATATAGAAAAAGATATAGAAAAAGAGAAAGAAGAACTGCAAAAGTATAGCCAAAAATCTACAAACATAAAGATAGAAAAGGCAAAACTAAGTGAAACATTTTATGCAAATAAGAGGGATTTTGACAGAATAGTATATGAAATACAAGACATGACTAATAAACTGAATGCCATAAAAAAAGAAATAGAAGACGGGAAAAGTAATACAATTGCCTTTAATGAAAAAATTAAAGAGAATTCTTTGAAATTACAAGAAATTGATAAACATTTAAAAAATATGGATGAAAATTTTAAAGAAAATGAAGTTAGAAAAATTGAAATAACTAAAAAATTTGAAACAGAAAAAGCAAGGCTGTATGACAGCGAAAATATAATAAAAAATAAGGAAGAGCAAAGTCATAAATTTCAGCTGTATCTTACAAAAATAGAGACAGAAAATGAAGCTATTATAAGTAAATTAAACACAGAATATAATTTAACTTTAGCAGAGGCACTCCAGTATAAAAGTGACATTTCAGATGTTTCAGCTGTAAAATGTGAAATAGATAATTTTAAAAGAAGTATTTCAAATTTAGGAAATGTAAATGTGGGTGCTATAGAAGAATATAAAGACGTAAAGAGTAAATATGAATTTATGCAGGGACAAAAGGAAGATCTTGTTAAGTCACAAAGCGAAATATTAAACGTTATAGATGATATGACTTCCACAATGAAAAAGGTATTTAACAAGAATTTTGAAGTGATAAGAAATAATTTTAATGAGACTTTTAAACAACTTTTTAATGGGGGAAGCGCAGACCTTACAATTGCAGGGGATGATGTCCTTTCCTCTGATATTGAAATAAACGTTGAACCTCCAGGGAAAAAATTGCAAAATATAAATTTAATGTCTGGTGGAGAAAAGGGACTTTCTGCAATAGCATTATTGTTTGCAATTTTAAAAATGAAGCCATCACCTTTTTGTATATTAGACGAAATAGAAGCAGCTCTAGATGATGCAAATGTTGTAAGGTATGCTCAATTTTTAAAGGAATTTTCTAGAGGTATTCAGTTTATAGTAATAACACATAGAAAAGGAACTATGCAGGCTGGTGATGTATTATATGGAGTTACCATGGAAGAAAAGGGAGTTTCAAAAATAGTATCAGTTGATTTAGAAGGAGAAATTTAATAAAAAAGGAGGAAAAAATAATGCTTAATGGACTTTTTAGTAAGTTAAAAAATGGACTTTCAAAAACTAAAAATAATTTTACAGATAAAATAAGTGAAATATTGAATGGAACTGTTTCAATAGATGATGATATGTATGATGAACTTGAGGAGATTCTAATTACCACAGATATAGGAGTGGATACTTCTATGTATATTATTGATAAATTAAAGGAAAAAATTAAAGAAGACAAAATTAAAGAACCTTCACTTGTTATGGATTGCTTAAAAAGTGTAATAAAAGATATATTTGATAATTATAAAGGCAGTATAGAGCCAAAATCAACACCTGAGGTTATACTTGTAGTTGGGGTAAATGGTGTTGGGAAAACTACCTCCATAGGTAAAATAGCCTCTAAACTAAAAAATGAGAATTATAAGGTGATAATGGCTGCAGCAGATACTTTTAGAGCTGCTGCTATAGATCAACTTGATGTTTGGAGCAAGAGAAGTGGAACTGATATTATAAAGCATCAAGAGGGATCAGATCCTGCCGCTGTAATATTTGACGCTGTGTCTGCAGCTAAAGCAAGAAAAGCTGATGTGTTAATTTGTGATACTGCAGGAAGGCTTCATAACAAAAAGAACCTAATGGATGAACTTTCAAAAATAAATAGAGTAATAGACAGAGAATTTGCTGGGTGCACGAGAAAAACTCTTTTAGTTTTAGATGCAACTACTGGTCAAAATGCTGTAGTTCAGGCAAAAGAGTTTATGAAGGTTTGTAATGTAGATGGAATTATTTTAACAAAACTTGATGGAAGTGCAAAAGGTGGAGTTGTAATTTCTATAAAACATACTCTCAATATACCAGTTGAATTAATTGGGGTTGGTGAAGGTATTGACGACCTTCAAGAGTTTGATTCACAGCAATTTGTAGAAGCGTTATTTTAAAGAAAAGTGATGTTAAGTAAAAATACTTGACATCACTTTTCTTATTTGATATTATAATACTTGTGAGTTGGTGAGGAAATGGAAAAGCGTGTTTATATTTCATTACTTTTAGATTTATATGGCAAACTTTTAACTGATAATCAGAGGAACATAA
>JAQUXS010000005.1 GCA_028692255.1 Clostridium sp. | reverse complement strand
GCCATGAACTAAGTCCATTGCTTCTCCTTCAGCCTTATCCTTATTGATGTCCACAATTACGATTTCTGAAGCAAGACCTGAATTCATTAATGAAAAAGCTGCTGATGAACCTACAAATCCTGAACCTATGATTGAAATTTTTGTTGTTCCTTTCATGATGAAAACCTCCAATTAATTTATTTAGTTGTTAAATGTTTTTAATGTTTGTTTATGTAACATTATTTCACCGTTCAATAATATTATACATTATGAGATATTTATTATCAATAACATTGTTAATAAATAAACAATATATACTAAATAAATTAATATTAAAAGCAAAATTAAATTAAAAATTAAATTAGTCTTGGATTTTCACGAAAGTTTAGAAAAAATATGTAAAATGAATAAAGTTTAATATACAGCAAACGATAAAAAATATGGTATAATTAAATAAAAGTATTATTTTGTTATAAAAGCGGGGTGAGGTATTATGGAAAAAAAATATAGCGGGTCATCTCTTGAAGAATGCATTGAAAAAGCATGCTGTGATTTAAATGTAACAGAAAATGAATTAAAATACAAAATCATTGAAAATAAGAGAATACTATTTATTAAAAAGATTTCAATACTTGTAGAAGCAGGCAAAACCCAATATAGCAAAACTAAGGATATAGAATCAATTCAAAATAGCCATACACAAAAAGATGGGACTATTAAAATTGAAGACGGAAAGATATTAGTAAAAGATCCAGATCAAGGTGGCAATCCAGCAGTTCTTAGTGCAGCTGACAATGTAACGCTAACTGTAGATGGTGATATAAAAAGTAGAACTGTAAAGGTAACTAGCAAAAATGAAATACAGTATAAGATAAAAGAAGATAATGTACCTAAAAGAAACCTTGAAATATCAAAAAGTCCAGATGAAATGCAAGCATATATAACTATAGAATATACAAATCAAAAGGTATATAAGCTTAAAGATGAATCTGAAAACTATGAAGTTAAATTAGAAACTGAGAAAATAGGTGAAAATAAACCACCTATTTATACTGAAGAAGAATTGATTAAAGAGCTTAATGCGAATAAAGTAGTTTATGGAATATTAAAAGATGAACTTAGAAAATGTACAAGCGAAGAGGGAGTTAATCATTGTTTAATTGCTAAAGGTGATAAAGTTCAAAATGACACTGATGATACAGTGGACATTAAATTTAATACAGAAAAAAATGTTAAATTTAACGAAGATAGCGAAGGAAGAATAGATTTTAAAAGCATAGGTTTTGTAGATTCAATTGAAAAAGGAAGCGTAGTTGCAGTTAAAAAATCTGGAGTGGAAGGTAAAAATGGTAAAAAAATAAGTGGTGAAGTAGTAAAGAAGGAAAGCGGGAAAAGAACAACTATCAAAGCCGGAAATGGATGCGAGTTTAAAGATGAAAATACCATTATTGCTTCTATAGGTGGTAAGCCAAGTGTTATTGGTAATAAATTTTCAGTGTTTTATGTTCATGAGGTAAATTCAGATGTAGACATGAAAACTGGCAATATAAAATTTAACGGTAACATTGTAGTATATGGAAATATAAATGAGAACATGCTTGTAGAATCGGGAAATGATGTGAATGTATTTAAGAATGTAGAAAATGCAAGTGTTATAGCAAAAGGGAATGTAAATATTCCTCAAAATGTTATATATTCTAAAATACAAGCTGGAGGCAATGATATAGAGAAATTAAATGATATAGAAATTATAAATTCTCTTGGAGATGGTATATTAAAGCTTTCAGAAGCTATTAAGCAAGTCCAAAATTATAATTTACTTGGAAGTGAAGTCCCTTATGGTGAAATAACAAAGATTTTAATTGAGAGTAAATTTAAAAATGTACTTAGCTTTAGTAGAAAAGTGTTAAATATAGATGACAGTGAATATGAAGAGCTTAAACAAGCCAAGGATTTGATAAAGGTAAAAATTGTAGGACTTGGACCGATAAATATTAAGGGACCTTCTGAATTCGAAGAGATTGAGGGCCTATTAAAAAAGAGTTCTGATAAAATTAAAAAACTACTAGACATTCCTGTAAGTATTAATATAGGATATTCACAGAATTCAACAATTCAAAGTTCTGGAAGCATTGTTATAACTGGTAAGGGACAATATATATCAAATATTTTTGCCAGCGATTATGTAAAATTTCAAAATCCATCCAGTATATCAAGAGGTGGCATAATAAAAGCACAAAATGAAATAAGATGTGGAATAATAGGAAGTGCTAGTGGTGTTACAACTAAAATAATGGTTGGTGAAAAGGGACATATTTATGCCAAAGAGGCTTATCATAATACAATATTTTATGTGGGTCAAAGAGAGCATATGCTCGAAGAACCAAGCAAAGAAGTTCACGTTTATATGGACAAGAATGGAGAAATAGCAGTTGAAAAATTAGCATTATAAGGAGGTGTAATTGTGAATAATTCTGAACTAAAGATACTTGTTTTTACTATTAATGGTCAAAGTTATGCAACTGATATTAGTGAAGTAGAAAGAATACTTGGATATGAAAAGAGTACTGATCTTCCAGATGTGCCTGATTTTGTAGATGGAATTATAAATTATGAAGATGATGTACTCCCAATTATATCACTTGCAAAAAGATTTAATATTAAGGCCGATTCTAATTTAAAGGAAGCAAAGGTAATTGTAACAAAATATAATGGTGGTAAGATAGGAATAATTGTAAATGCCGTTTCAGAGGTAAAGGATATTAAAGATTCAGACATTAAGGAGACTCCTAAAATAATTGGGGGAATATCTAAAAGATACATTAAAGGAATAATAAATAATGATAATAGCATAGTAGTTATGCTAGATCTTTCAAGTATTTTAACAGAGGAAGAAAAAGCATTATTATAATTGATAGGGTGAAGATATGGAAAATGTTAGAGAAATAAGGATAGGAATAGCTGATATGAATATGGCATTTCATCCTAATAAACTTATAACCGTTGGTCTTGGATCCTGTATTGGCATAGCTTTATATGATGAAACTAAAAAGATTGCAGGACTCGCACATATAATGCTTCCTGAAAGCAAACAATTTAGAGAGGTCACAAAACCTTATAAATTTGCAGATCTTGCAATTCCTATTTTAGTTGACAAGATGATTAAAGAGGGTGCAAGAGTAAAAAATATTAAAGCTAAAATAGCTGGCGGAGCTTCGATGTTTAATTTTAGTGATAAAAGTATGAATATGGATATAGGAAAGAGGAATGGTGTCTCTGTAAAAAAAGTTTTAAGTGACCTTAATATACCTGTATTAAATGAAGATATTGGTGGAAACAAGGGAAGAACTATGATTCTTGATACTAATGGTTTTGTTGTTCAAATTAGAACAGTGGGAATGGGAACTAAAGAATTATAATAGGATGTGATTAGATATGGAAAAAATAAAAGTTGCTGTAGTTGATGACTCGGCACTTATGAGAAAAATAATATCTGATATGTTAAACAAAAATGCAGAAATAGAAGTTATATGTACAGCGAGAAATGGTGAAGATTTGTTTGAAAAATTAAAAACTAAAAAACCAGATGTTATAACTTTAGATCTTATAATGCCTGGGATGAATGGAATGGAAACTTTAAAGAAACTTAAAACTTTAAATTATAATATACCAGTTATAATGCTTAGTAGTGTAACTAAAGAAGGTGCTAATCAAACTTTTGAATCACTTAGTCTTGGAGCCTTTGATTTTGTTTCAAAACCATCTGGTATGATTTCTATGAATATTGAAACTGTATGTGATGAACTTATAATAAAGGTAAAAGCTGCTTTTAGTAATCGTCTTTCCAAAAGTAGATTTAATTTAAATGTTAGAGATGAAAATAAAGTTGATTATATAAACAAAATAGGAAAAACTTCTTTTAAAAAAATCAGTTGTGTTGTACTTGGAGCATCAACTGGTGGACCAAAGGCACTCTATAACGTTATAACCAAATTACCAAAATATATAGGAACACCTGTGTTTGTAGTTCAGCATATGCCTGTTGGCTTTACAAAAACGTTTGCTCAAAGGCTTAATGACTGTGGCAACATAAAAGTAGTAGAAGCTAGCGAAAATATGGTTTATGAAAAAGATGTGGTATATATAGCTCCAGGTGGTTTTCATATGGAAGTTTTTAATGATGGAAAAATTCATCTAAATAAAGAGCCAACCATATGGGGAGTAAGACCAGCAGTTGATAAACTTTTCATATCTGCATCAAAAGTATTTGGAGAAAATATATTGAGTGTTGTTTTAACTGGAATGGGAAAAGATGGAGCACATGGTACTGAGGTGATAAAAGAGCATGGAGGAGTTACAATATCAGAAGATGAATCTACATGCGTAATATACGGTATGCCTAAGGTAACTTATGAAACAGGTGCTGTTGATTTTGTATTACCTCTTGATAAAATTGCGGGTGAAATTGTAGAAATAGTGAAAGGTGGAGCTTAGATATGGATTTAGAACAATTTAAAACTTGGGTACATAAAGAATTTGGAATAAACTTATTTGCATACAAATCCAATCAGCTTCACAGAAGAATTTTGAGCCTTATGTCAAGGGTTGGAGCAGACAGTATTGATGATTATGTAAAATTATTAAAAAATGATTATGCTCAAAGGCAAAAGTTTTTAGATTTTATTACGATAAATGTAACAGAGTTCTTTAGAAACCCTGAATTGTTTAAAGAACTTAAAAATGAAATAGAAAAATATTCAGCAAATGTAAATAAAAATCTAAAAATATGGAGTGCTGCATGTTCAATAGGAGCAGAACCATATAGTATTGGAATGTTGCTGGATGAAATGAATAATGGAGGAAGAAGTAGTATATTAGCTACAGATATCGATTCTACTATTCTAAACAGGGCAAAAGCAGGCGAATTTAATGAAAATGAAGTAAAAAACGTCGAGCAAAGGTATTTACAAAAATATTTTAAAATTCAAGATGACAAATATATTATAGACAAAAAAATTAAAGATATGGTTACATTTAAAAAGCATGATTTAATATTAGACAATTATGATTCTAATTTTGATTTAATTGTTTGTCGAAATGTGGTAATATATTTTAATCAAGATGTAAAAGAAAAGATTTATGAAAAATTTAGTAATTCATTAAAAAAAGGTGGTCTATTATTTGTAGGAGCAACAGAAAGTATTTATAACTATAAAGATTACAATTTTGAAAAAGCTTCTACTTTTATATATAGGAAACTGTAAGGAGGGGAATGTATGGATAATTCTCAATATCTATCTATGTTTTTGGAAGAATCAATGGATAATTTACAAACATTAAACGAAGCAGTGCTTCAGCTTGAACAGGAGCCTGACAATGTAGATAAGTTAAATGAAATTTTTAGAGTTGCACATACCATAAAAGGGATGGCAGCTACTATGGGTTTCAACAGAATGGCACAACTTACTCATAAGATGGAAGATGTTCTTTCTGAATTTAGGAATGGAGAATTAAAAGTAACACAAAATGTTGTTACAGTTTTATTTAAATGTCTTGATACCCTTGAACAAATGGTTGATGACATACAAAATGGTCAAGAAGAGGAAATGCCAGTAGATGAGCTTATGGAGAAGCTTGAATCCATATCTCAGAAAGCACATGAAAATGCTGAAAAAGGAAATGGACCAGCGGATGAAAGTGCAGTGGCAGCAGATGAAAAAGATTCTAGCGAAGAAAAAAGTAGTGAATCAGAAGAAATTGAATTAAATGAATATGACGTAAATGTTGTAAAACAAGCTATGGAGAAAGGCTTTAATGCTTTTAAAATAGATGTACATTTAAGTGAAACAACTGTACTTAAAGAAGCACGTGCATTTCTTATTTTTAAGAGTCTCGAAGAAGATGGAGAGATTATAAAGTCAATTCCAGGGACAGAAGATCTTGAAAATGAAAATTTTGATTTTGATATAAATTTAGTATATGTTTCACAAAAAGAACAAGATGAGATAGATGAAATTTTGTCTGGAATCTCAGAAGTTGAGAAAGTAGAAATAAAACAGATCGAAACTGAAGATTTAAAAGCAAAATATGAACAAAAGAAATCAGAAGAAAAGGAAGTTAAACCAAAGGCAGCAGAGGTTAAAAAAGAAACTAAAGTTTCTAGTAATAATAAAAAACCAGCAGCCCCAAAGAAAAAAGCTTCAGCTCCAAAGAAAAAAGTTCATCAGTCAGTAAGAGTTGACCTTGAAAGACTTGATAAATTTTTAAATATGGTTTCTGAACTTGTTATAAATAGAACTAGATTAGAGCAGCTTAGCAGTAATTATAAACTTAATGATTTAAATGAAACTATCGAGCAGATTGCAAGAACTACAAATGAACTTCAAGATTTAGTAATGAAGATAAGAATGCTTCCACTTGATACAGTGTTTAATAGATTCCCAAGAATGATAAGAGATATTTCTGTTGAACTTGATAAGGAAATGGAACTTATAATTGAAGGTCAGGATACAGAACTTGATAGAACTGTAATTGATGAAATAGGAGAACCTCTTATACATTTACTTAGAAATTCTGCTGACCATGGCTGCGAAGGTAAAGAAGAAAGAATTAAAGCAGGCAAAGATCCAGTAGGTAAAATAAAACTTATCGCTTATCAGGAAGGTACAAAAGCTGTAATAAAGGTTCAAGATGATGGTGCAGGAGTAAATGTAGAAAAAGTTAAAGAAAAAGCTGAAGAAAAAGGTATAAGTACTGAAGGTATGAGCAAAAATGATATTGTAAATTTAATTTTTGCACAGGGTTTTAGTACAAATGATGTAGTTACAGATATATCAGGTAGAGGAGTTGGAATGGATGTTGTAAAAACAAAAATTGCAGCTCTTGGTGGAACAGTAAACATGACTACTGAAGAAGGAAAGGGATCAACAGTAACTATAAAGCTTCCTCTTACACTTCAGATAATAACAGCTCTACTTGTAGAAGTTGGAGGGGAAAACCTTGCTATTTCACTTAACTACATTGACAGTGTTATAGATTATAATGAAGCAGATATAAAGAAAACAAACAATAAAGAAGTTATAATTTATAGAGGAAATGTACTTCCAATAGTAAGACTTAACCAAAAACTTGGACTGGAAAAATCAAATGATGGCAAAGTTTATATAGTTGTAGTTAGGGTAGGAGAAAAAATGGCAGGACTTCTTGTTGATTCATTAAAAGGTCAGCAGGATATAGTAATAAAACCTCTTGGAAAAACACTTAAGTCGCTTAAAGAATACATAGGAGCAACAATACTTGGAGATGGTTTTGTAACTCTTATTTTAGATGTTGCTGCTTTTGTTTAGGAGGAATTTTACATGAATTATTCAAAACTTACAACAATGCAGATTGATGCGTTAAGTGAGGTTAGTAATATTGGAGCTGGAAATGCTGCTACAGCGTTATCTCAATTGTTAAATGAAAAAATAGATATGACGGTTCCTGAGGTAAATATAATTCCTTTTCAAAAAATTATAAATGAAATAGGCAGTGAAAAAGAAGTTGCTGGAGTTATGGTAAGAGTATTAGGTGATTGCCCTGGAAATATACTTTTTGTGTTTGAACAGGAAGCAGCCTTGTATATAATAGAAACATTAACAGGTTCAAGTAGTCATGGATTAAATGAATTGGGTTCTTCTGCTTTGTGCGAGGTAGGAAATATTATATCTAGCTCATATATGAATGCTATAAGCCGATTTACCAATTTGGTTATGATGCCATCTGTTCCAGCCCAGCAATTACTTATGATATGGTTGGAGCGATACTGTCAACGAGCTTTATTGAATCGGGTCAGTATGATGATAATGTTTTGGATTTTGAAACAGAATTTCTTAATGGGGATTCTAAAAAAATAAGTGGGCATTTTTATTATATTCCAATGCCCGGTTCTCTTGAAAAGATTTTAAATACACTAGGAGTAAATTAGTTTGGAGGTCGTTAAATATGGCAAAAGTATTAATTGTTGATGATGCTGCATTTATGAGAATGATGTTAAAGGATATACTAGATAAAAACGGATTTGAAGTTATAGGTGAAGCTAGCAATGGAATTAAAGCTGTTGAATTATACAAGAAAGAAAAACCTGATGTTGTAACAATGGATATAACAATGCCTGATATGGATGGAATACAAGCAGTTAAAGCTATAAAGGAAATGGATCCTGCTGCAAAGGTAATTATGTGCAGTGCTATGGGACAGCAGACAATGGTAATGGATGCAATAAAAGCAGGAGCAAAAGATTTTATAGTAAAGCCTTTCCAGGCAGATAGAGTTCTTGAAGCTATTAGAAAAGTTTTAGGACAATAGTGTAATTACAAGAACAGTAATTAATGGGGGTGAAAAAGTGCAAGTAGTTATTTTTAAACTTAAAGACGAACAATTTGCTGTAGAGACTTCAAGGGTACAAACTATAAGTGAAGCTATGACAGTTACTAAAGTACCTAATGCACCTGAATATGTTAAAGGTCTTATTAATTTGAGAGGTAGTGTTTTATCTCTTTTGGATTTGAATTTACTGCTTAACAAAGGTAAAAGTGAAGATAAAAAAGATAGCAGCACGATAATTTTAAAATTAGAAGATGAACTTGTAGGCGTTGCAGTAGATCAAGTTGATGAAGTCTTAGATATAGATGAAAATATTATTGAAAAATCAGATAGTGAAGATAAAAAAACATATGAAAAAGGTGTTATAAATTTTCAAAATAGATTAGTTACGTTCATAGATATAGATAAACTTGTAACTAATGGCTAAAGCAAAGAAATGAGGGAAAAAAATGGCAGATGTTTTATCACAAAATGAGATAGATGCACTTTTATCCGCTCTTTCATCTGGTGAATTAAAGCCAGATGAACTGCCTAAAGATGACGATAAGCAAAAAGTAAAAGTTTATGATTTCAGGAGTCCGCAGAAGTTTTCAAAGGATCACATAAGGACACTGGAACTTATACATGATAACTATGGGAGAATAATTTCAAATTATCTAACGGCGCAGATAAGAGAAAATGTAAAAGTTAAGATTGAAACAATTGAACAGGTAACATATGAGGAGTTTATTCACTCAATACCGAACCCTACAATTTTAACTATTTTTAAGATGCCACCATTAAGTGGCTCGATCTTGTTTGAAACAAACCCAGATTTTGTTTATCAAGTTATAGATATTTTGCTTGGTGGAAATGGTGCAAGTAAGTATACTTCTAGGGAATTTACAGATATTGATAAAAATATAATAATGAAAATAAACCAGGGGTTAATTGATAATCTAAAATTGGCATGGAGTGATGTCGTAGAGGTAAAACCTGAAATTGAATCCCTTGAAACAAATCCAGCACTTAATCAAACTTTAGCACCGCATGAACCAGTGGCTCTTATAACTTTTTCAGTGGAAATTGGAAGTAACAGTACTTTTATTAATATATGTATACCATATTTGAGTATAGAAAAATTGCTAGATAAACTTGTAGTTCAATACTGGTACCAGGAAAATGATGCAAGCATAGTTAATGAATCAAGAGATAAATTAAAAAATAGACTTAATATTGTTGAAGTACCGATAAATGCAATACTTGGCAAAACAAATATAACAGTTGATGAGTTTTTAAGATTATCTGTTGGTGATGTAATTACACTGGATAATAAATGCAGCGAGCCAGTTTCTGTTTGCGTAGATAATATTGAACATTTTAATGGTAAGCCTGGTGTTGTTGGAAAAAATATGGCAGTACAGATATTAGATACTATAGATAAGGATGTGGAAAATTATGAGTGATGGATTTCTCTCGCAGGATGAAATTGATTCTCTTTTAAATGGTGGATCTGATGACAAAAAGAATGATGATAAAAAAGATGACAGCAAAGAGGAGAAAATTGACAGTAAGGAAGCCGTAGTTGAAAATAATGATGAAGTGCTTTCAGAGATAGAGAAAGACTTACTTGGTGAAATAGGTAATATATCTATGGGATCAGCATCAACGGCTTTATCTACAATAATAAATCAAAAAGTAAATATTACAACTCCAGTTGTTTCAATCACAACACTTAAAAAATTAAGAAGCACATTTGAAATACCAAATGTTGCACTTGATGTAAAGTATACAAGTGGTATAGTTGGAGAAAATTTATTAGTTATGAAAGTAACTGACGCTAGTGTAATTGCAAACCTTATGATGGGTGGAGACGGACACGTTGAAGGCGATGGAGCTAAAACACTTTCAGAAATTGAACTTAGTGCAGTTTCTGAAGCCATGAATCAAATGATTGGCTCATCGGCTACTTCTATGGCTACAATGCTTGTACGAGAAGTAAATATATCACCACCAACTTCTGAAATACTTGACAGTCAAACTCAGGAAATATCTTCAGGAATAACTGATGAAGAAACTATTGTAGAAGTTGCATTTAAGTTAACTATAGGTGATTTAGTTGACAGTAGCATAATGCAAGTACTTCCAGTTTCAACTGCAAAGAAGATAAGTTCCATTATGATGGGAGTTCAATCTGGTAGTGAGCAGAAAGAAGATAAGGATAAAACTGTGCCTATTGATAATAATGAGGTAAAACAGCAATTAGAACAAAGTAAAGAGACTGAGCATGAAAATGATAATCAGCAAAATTTTGTTCAAGAAAAGCCAATTGAAAACGAAAGAAGACAGGAACCGCCTGTAGAAGTTCAAAAGGCAAGTTTCCAACCATTAAGTGAATCGAAAAATTATTCAGTTCCTAAGAATATTGATCTTATAATGGATGTTCCTCTTGAAATTTCAGTTGTACTTGGAAGAACTAAAAAAAGTATTAGGGACATTTTAAGCCTTGGTACAGGTTCACTTGTAGAACTTGATAAACTTGCTGAGGAGCCTGTTGAAATTCTTGTTAATGGAAAGAAAGTTGCTTATGGTGAAGTTGTTGTTGTTGATGAGAACTTTGGAGTTAGAATAACAAGTATAGTTAACAGTGAAGAGAGAATTAAAAGTCTAAAATAATGAACGAATGAACAATGATCAATAGGCAAAGATTAAAAGACAAAGAACAAAAGATAAAAGATAGAGATAATGATTAATGATCAATAAAGGGAAAAACTCTTTCAGGGTTTAAAAAAGGTTAAACTAAGTTTAAGAAATTGCGGCGCAATTTCAACATTCATTGACAATTGATCATTGATCATTGTACGAATGGTCAATGGACAAAAGGAAAAGACAATAGACGAATGATTAATAATCAATTAAGGGGGGAATTGTGAAGTAATTCCTTCATTTATTGAGTATTGGTCATTTTTTTATTTAGTGTAAATTTCACATAAATGTATTTTGTTTAAAATTTATAAATAGAAAAATATATATAGTAGTATAAACTTTATTTTTAATATGTCGATAATAAAACAAATGATAAAGTGTTTTTTAAACATTAACGTAGGGAGTGTATAAAAATGGATGTAAGAGGAGTCGGTTCAAGTAAAGAAGTGAGTTTTTACCAAAACATTACAAAAAATAATGTAGTAAAAGATACTTCAAAATCTGCCAGCGACTCACTGGAAATATCAAATGCAGGTAAGGAATTAAGTGCTTATTCAATTGATGATAATTTTACAGCAAAAAGTGAAAAAATAGATGCTATAAAAAATTCCATAGAAAATGGTACTTATAACGTGAATTCAAAACTCATAGCTCAAAAAATGTTAGATCACATGAAAGGAACAGGGATTTGATATGAAAGAAGAGTTGAAAAAGGTTATGGAAGAAGAAAACAAAGAATTAAAAAATCTTCATACATTACTAAAAAGTCAGCAGGAAGCTTTTGTGAAAAAAGATGTTTTTAAACTTGAAAGTCTTGTAAAAGAAATAGAAAATGCTAAGGTGTCTATTGCAAAGCTTGAAGTAGAAAGAAGAAATGTTTCTAATAATAAAACAATGGCTGAAGTTAAAAGTGAATTTAAAGATGAAAAGGTAGATAAATTTTATAGTGATATTAGCGATGAAATAAAGAAAATACAAATTCAAAATGATACAAATCAGCGTTTGCTAAAGCGAGGACTGATTTTTACAAATAAAATGCTTAGAATTTTTAATCCCGTTAGAGATGCAAAAACTTATAACTATTCAGGGAAAATAAATAGATAAAAGAAGGTGGATGAAAGTGTCAAGTTTAGCGTCAATTTTAAATACGTCAGTTTCTGGTGTTAATGCCAGCCAACAGGCTCTTCAAGTTACTTCACACAATATTGCAAATGCAAATACAGTAGGATATTCAAGGGAAAGAGTTGATATGGAATCAAATGCTGCGGCAGGGCCATCCTTTGACGGACCAGTAGGCCCCCAGTGTGGAACAGGAGTAACAGTAACTGACATTTCGAGAATAAGAGACACTTTTTTAGATTATCAAATAAGGACGGAAACAAGTATAAAAGGAACATATGATGCGAGAAATAATTTTTTAGGTCAGTTGCAAAGTGTAATGAATGAACCAACTACAAGTGGAATTTCATCAACACTTGATATATTTTTTAGTAATTGGCAGTCGCTTTCCAAAAATCCTGTAAGTGGCTCAACTGTAGTAGCACAGCAAACAAAAACTCTTACAGATGCATTGAATAGTACTTATAATCAGCTTCAGACCCTAAAAGGTGATTGCCAAACATCAATAGACAATACTGTTTTCAGTATGAATGATACACTTGATCAGCTTGATTCATTAAATCAGCAGATAATAAATGCAAAAAATTCTGGAAGTGAGCCTAATGATCTTTTAGACAAAAGAGACACTATGATTGATACTTTAAGCCAAGATTTTAACTTGAATACAAGTAGTGATAATAAGTATGATGGTATATCACTTCAACCTGGTGATACTTCAGGAATTTCAAATCCAAACTTGGTGCAATCTGAAAATTCTGACCATGAAAAGAGATTTTCTTATATATCAGGGATTGAAAAAGTAGATGGGACGCATGTGGATTCAGACAATACTGATACTTATAAAATAACGTATTATAAAAAGGGTGATATGTCATCATCTGCAAATGAAGTTTCAGTATATGTTAAAGGAATAGATGCAGATGAATATAATACGATTGATGAAAATAGAGTTGTATGGGCAGATAAAAGTGGCATGGCAATAGGATTATCTGTAGATGAAAGTGGAAATGCAAAGACAGGTGGAACTGATGCAAGTACAGCAGTTGATGTATCAAACTTAAAATTATACACTCCAACTGATGGAGAGCTTAAAGGAACTATGACTGTTCAAAGCGACATAGACAATTATACAAACCAAATGAATAACCTTGCAAAAGCTGTTGCCTTTAGTGTCAATGCAGTAGAAGGATCACAGGAAGATTCAAGTGGAAACTTAGTTTCAACAAGTGATAGCACTCCTTTCTTTGTTAATTCATCTGCAGCATTGTATGACAAAAGTACAGGAAAAGCAGTACTTTCAAATTCAGCTACTACCTTAAGTGCAGAACAAGGCATAACGGCAGGTAATATTACAATAAATCAGGAGATATTAGATGACCCTACAAAAATAAAGACAAATACAACTTATGATGTTTATGGGAATAGCCCTAGTGGTGATACAGATGGAAATAGGGCTCTTGCTGTAGCAAATCTTCAAAACACTATTATGGGAATACAGAATATCAACAGTACTACAACTAGAGATGCTTTTGTTGGTACATTAACAAAAGATAGTACTGGCGTTTACACTGTAGCTCAAGAGAGTAATGGAAGTACTTGTGACACTTATTTTAAGAATACAATAACTAAGATTGGAACTCAAGAGCAGCAGGCAAGCAGTGTTCTAACAACTCAAACTGGTTTGCTTCAGAGTTTTACACAGACAAGAATGTCAGAATCAGGGGTATCACTTGATGAGGAAATGACAAATCTTATACAATATCAACATGCTTATCAGGCAAATGCAAAGGTAATATCAACAGTGTCTGATCTTTTGGATGTAATAATAGGAATGGTTAAATAATTAATGGAGGTAATAATATGCGTGTAACAAATCAAATGCTTTCACAAACTTTTTTGTATGATTTAAATGATAATCTTACAAACATGCAGAGTGTGCAGCAGCAGATGTCTTCGGGGCAACTTATAAACAAGCCTTCTGATGATCCGCTTGGAACCTCAAGAGTCATGCAAATAAACACACAAATTTCACAAAACACACAATATAACAGTAACATATCAGATGCAACTGATTGGCTTAATGTTACTGACACAAGTTTAGGACAGGTAAATAGTGTACTTCAAAGAGTAAATGAACTTTTAGTTTCCACAGGTAATCCAGGTTATGGTTCACAGCAGCAAGGGGCTATAAAAGATGAAATAAATCAAAATATAGGTAATCTTTCTCAAATATTAAATCAAAGTTATGATGGAAAATATATATTTGGAGGGAATAGAGGAACAGATAAGCCAACGACTACAGAAATCAGTACAGATGTTAAGAAGAATACACAAATTTATTATACAGATGCCAATGGAAATTCACTTAAAAATCCTGATGGTTCTCCTATGACGGTTACAAGTAATTCTGAAATAAGTAAAATAAATTCAGATTTGACAACTGAAGTTTCACAAGGCGTAAATGTAGACTACAACGTGAAAGCAACTGAAATAATGCAGTTTACCAATTCAAGTGGAACTGCAAAAAGTTTACAGACCATACTTTCAAATATAACAAGTGACCTTGATTCAGGAAATACAACAAATTTAACTGGTCAGGACTTAAGCGACATTCAGGATGCTATAACAAATGCATCAAAACTTAGAACAAGGGTTGGAGCTCTTCAAAATAGAATGACAAGTGCTAAGGATGAAAACACAACTGAAAATACCAATTTAACTGATGAACTATCGAAGACAGATGATGTTGATTATGCACAGGCAACAATGAATTACGCACAGGCTCAGACAGTTTATCAAGCTTCACTTCAGGCAAGTGCAAAGATAATACAGCCATCACTTATGGACTACTTAAGGTAGAGGTGTAAATATGAAATTATATTCAAAATATCATGGAACAAAAGAATATGATGAAAAAGATGTAATTACTTTTGAAAAGGGACTTCCAGGTTTTTTAGATCTTAAAAAATATATATTGTTTTCAGTAGAAGATAACAATATATTTAGTGTGCTTCATTCTATAGATAATCTTGAAATAGGATTTGTTGTCGTTTCGCCTTTTTTAGTAGAAAAAGATTATGAATTTAATATTGATGATGAAGATTTAAAAAAGCTTAAGATAACAGATAAAAAAGATATAATTGTACTTACAACAGTTTGTCTTAATAAAAATGTAAATGACATAACTACAAACTTAAAAGCTCCAATAGTTATAAATAAAAAACAACAATTAGGGAGACAATTAATACTAGATAAAGAAGAATATGAAGTAAAACATCCTCTTTTAAAGGAGAAATCGAAATGTTAGTTGTCACAAGGAAGAAAAATGAATCAATATTAATAGGAGATAATATTGAAGTAGTTGTTGTGAAAATAGATGATGGCTCTGTAAAATTAGCTATTAAAGCTCCTAGAGATGTAACTATTTTAAGAAGCGAACTCTACAATGAAATAACTGAAGAAAATAAGAATTCAGTTTCAGTTGATAGTTTTGTATTAAAAAATTTTAAAAAGTAAATATGAGGTGTGAAATATGGATGTTAAGGTTTTTAGTCAAGGAGGACAAAACGTATACGATATAACAAACACCACACTAGGAAATACTGACAATCAAAATGAACAACAAAGTGACAATCAAAGTATAAGTGAAAGTTCTGCTGGAAAAAGTAGTGATTTTCAGCCTGTTAGTGTTAAAGATGCAAAGAAAGCTGCCGATAAAATAAATAAGCTTTTAGAGGATAAATCTTCTACACATATAGAATATGAGCAGGATAAAGATTTTAAGTACATTATGATAATGAAAGTTGTAGATAATGATACAAATAAAGTTATAAATGAAATACCATCAAAAAAGATTTTAGATATGGTAGCACAATTTTGTGAAATGGCTGGACTTATGCTGGACAAGAAAGCTTAGCTAATCGGAGGTGTATATAGTATGGATTACCGAATAGACAAGGTTGACTTGGAAGTAAGGGAAAGAATAAATGCAAAAACAGCAAGTGAAAAAGTTCATAGGAAGAGTAAAGTACAAGCAGTAAATGGCAGGAATGACTATGAAAATGAAGAAAACAGCGAAAAAAAATTTGTGCTGCCGGATAATAAAAAAAATGGAAAGAAATTTTTAGTAAAAGCAGTTAATGAAGACAAAACTTCAATTGACGTTGAAGCTTTTAAAGATGAAAAGCCAAAAAAAACAATCCGATATGGGTAGGTTTCTAGATGTTAGAAAGTAGGTGCAAATTAAATTATGTATTCAAATAATGCTTATGCAAAATATAAATCAAATAGTGTAAATTATGCTTCTAAGGAACAACTGCTATTAATGCTTCTAGATGGAGCAGTGAAATTTTCTAAAGTAGGTAGACAAGCTTTAGCTGATAAAGATTTGCCCAAGGCACATAACAATATAAAGAAAACTCAAGATATATTCTATGAACTTATAGCAAGTCTTGATTTGTCTAAGGCAGGTTCCTGGGGACCACAGATGCAAGGAATTTATGGCTTTATAATAGATAGATTGGTTAAAGCTAATTTAAATAAAGATGTAAAAATAATGGATGAGGCAATACCTCTAATTGAGGATGTAAAAAATACCTGGAATGATGCTTATAAAGTATCAGTAGGTAGTATTAAATAAAAGGAGTGTGATATTATGAGTTCAATATCAGGTGCAACAGGCACCACAGTAAATCCATATATAGTTTCGTATAGTACAAGTGACGTAATGGATGATCCACTATTAGCTGCTACAAAATCAGGAAGCACTTCATCAACTAGCAGCTCATCAGGAAGTAGTTCTTCAGGAACGTATTCACAGAGCTTAACTTCTCAGATGTCTGGAATTGATGTAAACAGTATGGTTCAAGAGATGATGACTTCTGACTATACTCAGCTTAATCAGCTGTTGTCAAAAAAGCAGGAAACTCAGTGGACTCAAGACAGATATAGATCTGTTATAACAAATTTAAACAATTTTAGCGATAATTATTTTAATATTTTATCAAGTAATGATCTTACCTCAGCAAATAAATATTCAGTTAATCAAGCGACTTCTAATGATAGAACAGGTACAATTACAGCTTCAGCTACAAATCTAGCTAAGCAAGGAAATTACACAATAGTTTGCAATAGCGCTGCAGTCCAATCAAAGATAGCTTATACTCCAAGTTTATCAAGTTCAGTTAGCAACTCATCAACACTTTCGCAACTGCTTACAAGTGCAAATTTAAGTGGAAGTGTAGCTGCAAAACTTAACTTTACAGTAAATGGTCAAGCTGTTAGCTATGATTTAGGAGCAAATTCTAATGAGTCAGTTTCACAGTTTATGAATGATTTAACTTCAAAGTCAGGTATTAATGGAGCAACATTTAGTTACAGTGAACTTACTGGACAAACAAGCATAACTAATAAGGTTAGTGGAACTGGAAATAACATAAATATTTCTTCTGTAGATCCAACAACTCAAACTATACTTAATACATTATTTGGTACAAATCTTTCAGGTGGTAGTACAAGTGAAGTAATAGGAAATACTCCAGGGACTTCAGGAAATACTAGAATAACTGCAGGACAGAATGGTAGCTTTACAATCACAGAACCTGGTAGTACTTCTGGGACTACTAAAACTGAGCCTTCAAATAATTTTACAATTGATGGAGTGAATTATAATGTAGCAAATGGTGCTGCAAATAATACCACAGGAGTTATAAATGTAAGTGCAAATGTATCCGCTGTAGTGAGTAAGATTCAGGGCTTTATAACTGATTATAACAATTTAATTGATGGTGTAAATGATGCTGTAAATGAAAAAAGAGATTACACATATAGTCCATTAACTTCTGCACAAGAGTCACAGATGACTTCATCTCAAATTACAGCATGGAACACAAAAGCACAAACTGGACTTTTGCAAAATGATGATACTTTAAGTGATATGTTAAGTTCTATGAGAACTGCTTTTTACACACCTGTAAGTGGAAATGGTCTCACAATGGCAGATATAGGCCTTTCAACTACAGATGATTATACTAAAGGTGGAGAGCTAAAACTTGATGTTCCAACACTTACAAAGGCACTACAAAGTAATCCTGAGGGTGTAATTAATCTTTTGACACAAACATCAACAAGTGTACCTAGTTTCAGTACAACATTAACAAGTACACAGATTAAAACAAAATATAATGAAGAAGGTATATTTCAAAGGCTTCATGATATAAAACAGGAATATTCTAATGATATTACTACTGATGGAATACTAGTGGATAAGGCAGGAAATTCAAGTACAGATGTAAGCAGTGCAATGTATAAGCAACTTAAGGATGAAACGGATGCTATAACACAATTTAAATTACGTGTAACTGGTGATAAAACAAGATATACAACGCAGTTTACACAGCTTCAAGCTGCAATGTCACAGCTTAGCAGCCAGCAAAATTATTTATCCTCAATGCTTAGCAGTTCTTCAGGTTCATAGCTTTGAAAGGAAGTAACTTGTATGAAAACAGTAAAAGAATTAGTTTCATTCTTTAACGATAAAACTGAAGAAATGTTTAAATGTTTTGATAATAGTGATTATGTTGAATTAAATAATTTACTTTTAGAAAGGCAGAAGATAATAGATATATTTGAAAAAAATTCAGATTTGTATGAAAAAGATACAATAGCAAATGAATTTAGAAATATAGATATAATGCCAAAGAATGAAAAACTAGATAAATTGATAAAAGAAAACATGCAAAAGATAAAAGAAAAGTTAAAAGGCATGAATAAAGATGGCGCTGTAAAAAATAGCTATGGAAGAAACATTTCAGGGTTATCGTTCTTTATAAGTAAAAAAATCTATTAAATTTAAAAAATATTATAAAAAAACTATAAAGTTAAAAACAGTAGCAACGATAAATAAGTATAATCAAATGATAAGCAACATGCTTACATGATTAATATAAAATAATGGGAAGGATCCCAGTTAAAATTCAAGGAGGAATTTAACATGATAATCAATCACAATTTACCAGGAATGACTTCATTAAGTTACTTAAACAAAAATGCAAAGAGTGCTTCTAACTCAATGGAAAAATTAAGCTCAGGTTCAAGAATCAACAAAGCAGCAGACGATGCAGCTGGTCTTACAATTTCACAAAAAATGCAATCACAGATAAACGGTCTTGATCAAGCTCAAAGCAATGCTCAAGATGGTGTATCATTGCTACAGACTGCTGAAGGTGGATTAAATGAAACTCAATCAATCCTTCAGAGAATGAATGAACTTGCAACTCAAGCTGCAAATGATACTAACGTAACAATTGATAGATCTGCAATGGCTTCAGAACTTGGAACTCTTGCTGATGAAATAAACCATATTTCAGAACAAACAAACTTCAATGGAGTTCAGCTTTTAGATAATACAAAAGGTATAACTCTTCAAATTGGTTCAACTTCAAATTCATTTGATTCATTAGGAGTAGGTCTTGGTGGTATCAGCATTAGTGCAGATATATTAGGAGTTAGTGCTATGGCAATTACTGATAATGCAAGTGCTACAAGTGCTATGTCTGCAATACAAAAAGCAATAGATACAGTTTCAACTTCAAGATCTTACATTGGAGCTATTCAAAACAGACTTACTCACACTATGAATAACCTTTCAACTGAGGATCAGAACTTAACTACAGCTGCTTCTAATATAACAGATGTTGATATGGCTAAAGAAATGATGAACTACTCTAAGGAGAATGTTCTTCAACAGGCTGCACAGTCAATGTTGGCACAAGCTAATCAGAATCCACAACAGGTTCTTAAATTATTACAGTAGTAGCTTAAAAAAAAGTCTTTCGCTTTTGCGAAAGGCTTTTTTTATATGGATAAAGTTAAAGAATATGAAAACATTGTCGATATATATTAGTATAAAGTTAAAGTGAGGGATTAATATGAAAATTAGTCTTTGTATGATAGTAAAAAATGAAGAAAAGTATATAAAAATGTGTCTTGAAAATGCAATGAAGGTTGCAGATGAGGCTATAATTGTGGATACAGGATCAACGGATAGAACAAAAGAGATTATAAATGAATTTGGAGGAAACATTAAAGTTATAGATTACAAATGGGAAGATGATTTTTCAAAAGCTAGGAATATATCCATAGATAACGCTACTGGTGATTGGATACTTATGCTTGATGCGGATGAAAAGTTATTATGCGATGCAGGAAAAGTAAAAAGTATACTTAAAAGTGAAAAACTTGATGGATATAGAATACCGCTTTACAATATTTTAGATGTAAATACAGTAGCTTATTCAGCAGTATACATTAAATTCTTTAAAAATAAGAATCAATATAGATATAGTGGGCGAATTCATGAGCAATTGTACATACCTAATATGATAGAAGAAGATAACATAATGGATAATAAAATATGCAAAGTTATTCACTATGGATATTTACAATCTACCTTTAAAGAAAAAGATAAATCTAATAGAAATTTAGAAATATTAAAGAAAGAATTAAAAGAAGATCCGAACAGTCCATTTGTCTATTATAATATAGGTGTAAGCTATGTAACAGCAGGAAATCATGAAAAAGCACTAAAGTATTTCTTTAAATGTAACAATCTAGCAAGAAAAGAAAACCCTACGGGAATAACTACATATGAAATAGAAATGGCAAGACGAATAGCTGATTGCCTTATACACTTAAAAAAGTATGATGAATGTATAGAAATGGTTGATAATCTTTTAAGTGATGATTGTTATAAAGGTTTTGTGGATTTAGAGTATACAAAGGGATTATGCTATTATATGCAGAAGAAATTTGATGAAGCTATAAAAAGTTTTGAAAAATGTGTTGATATGGGAGATACAAGAAAGTTTATATCAGTTCTAGGAGCTGGAAGTTTTAAAGCTAAACATTCAATGGCTATATGTTATGTTGAATTAAAAGAAGAAGTTAAGGCAATAAATTGCTTCATGGAAAGTGTATTTGATCCTAATAATTTTATGCATGAAGGAATAGAGGACTTTAGAAAATATTTAATATTTAATAAAAGAATAGAAATATTAAATCAATTAAATAAATTGGCTAGTAAATTTAACTAAAAAATCTATCGTGATATTTAAATAGTATTAATTAATATAGATGAAATTACAAATATTATAATGAAGGGATGTTTTTAAAATTATTAGTGAAAATTTTTTTGAACTTTCTCCTAAAATTGAGGAATTTGTAGCTCGCGAAAAGCCTAAATCTATTTTAGAGATAAGTGCAGCTAAAAGGAAATATGGAGCTTTACTAAAAGATGTATTGGGGCTACAACACAATGATTGTATATTGGATAGGATTAATCTAAATAATGACGATGATTTACCAAAAGATATTTATAATCAAATTTATAGTTTTGATAAGATATTTGATGAGAATATAAATAAATATGATGTGATATTTATTTGTGATCTTTTTGAAAACATCACAATTGAACAAACATGTGAAATTATAAAGAAACTTTTAATTAAAACTAATAAATCAATTATAGCTATGACACCATTGTATCCTTATGATAAAGTTAAAAATGATGGTACAGAGTCTAAAATTAGAGAGTATCATCCAATAGCGTTCTCAAATTTTGATTTTAGCTATTATTTAACTGAAACATCAGAGGGAAGTTGGCAATTTTATAGCTTTTATTTGTATAAAAATTTTAAGCTACTAGATTCAGATAAAATTTCTATAAAAAAGAATTGGGAAAGAAGCAATAAGCTTAATATAGCATATGTTTTACCTCATAGAGGTTTAACTGGGGGGATGAAAACATTACTTGAACATATTAGGCAATTATCCAAAAGAGGGCATAAGGTATATGTATACTTAAAGTCTAATGATGCTGGCTCAGTAATACCAGAATGGTCAGATTTAGATGCAAATAAAGATATAGCAGGTCAAGTCATTGTACCATTAGATAGAAGTATTTCTGAATACATTAAGAATGTTGATATCATAGTGGTTGGGTGGATGTCACAGCTTTCAGAACTTACTAATGTCAACATACCAGTAGTTTTATGGGAGCAAGGGTATGAGGGCTTATATGGCGACTATGGAAAATTATTAGAAAGTGAAAGCAATTTAATTAGGGGTTTAAGGAATATATATCGTAGACCTGTATATATGTTAGGTGTATCGAAACTTGTAACTAATATTCTAAAAAATAAGTATGGAAGAAAAGCACATGTACTTCCAAATGGAATAGATACAAGCTTTTATTATCCATTGAAAGACAAAGTTGACGGAAATAAAATTTTGCTAGTTGGTAATCCTTCTTTAAGTTTTAAGGGATTTAATTATGCAATAAAGGCATTACAAAAAGCTTATGATTATGGTGCACGTTTTACAGTAAACTGGGCATGTCAAACTAGGCCGACTATTAAAGAATGTAGTTTCCCAATTAACTTAATTGTCATGGCATCTCAAGAAGAATTGGCAGATTTATATAGGAATTCAGATATATTTTTGTCAACGTCATTATATGAATCATTTCCATTACCACCATTTGAGGCAATGGCTTCAGGTGTGCCAGTGATTGCTATGGATTGTGGAGGTATAAAAGAATATGCTAAACCAGGAGAAAATATTTTGCTATCAGATCAAGGGGATATAGAATCTTTATCTGCAGCAATAATATATTTATTAAACAATCCAAATGTAAGACATGAGCTTTCAGATGCTGGGATAAAAACAATATCAGAATACAGTTTTGAAAAGATTGCATTAATATTAGAAGATTGCCTATACAGTATTGTAAGTGCATATGATGTTAATAAAAAAGAGGTGAATCTTAGTGATTAAGAATATTGAAGCATTAAGTGATTGTATCAATGGAACGGGTAATATAACAGCTGAACTTAAATTTGAACCTATACGTAAAATTAGATTAAGACCTAATGTGATATTTGATATTGTTGATAATAAAAAAGTATTACATCTTGGATGTACAGATTATCTTGAAATAATAAATCAAAAATTAGAAAGTGGTTTTTATCTACACAAACAACTTACAAGAGTATGTGAAAAATGTCTTGGGATAGATATAAATGCTGAAGCAGTAAATTTTTTAAAAGAGAAAAATTTCAGTAATGTTATACTTTCAGATATTACTAATCCTAATATTAGTGAAATTATAAATGAAAAATGGGATTATCTTTTAATTTCAGAAATGTTGGAGCATATTGATGATCCAGTTAAGTTTTTAAAAAAAATAGTTACTAATTATAAATCTAGTATAGATAAAATTATTATTACTGTACCAAATGTTTTTGGACTTATTAATATGAGTAACGTTATAAATTTTGGCACTGAAATGGTTGATTCAGATCATAGATATTGTTTTACTCCTTATACATTATGGAAGGTAATACATCAAGCAGGTCTTGTTGTTGATGATATAAAGATGTGTCTTTATGAAAATTCTATAGGTATTTTGAATGAAAATGTTATCCCTCAACTTTTAGAAAAACCTATATTGTTAGATACTATTGTAGCTGTATGTCACTGTGATAAGTAATTTTATACTAAAACAACACTAAAAAGATATTATTTTGAGGTAAAATATGAATGAAATAAATATAAAAGTTTCAATAGAAGAATTAAAAATAGAATTATACAATATAATATTCCTATTTCAGTCAGGGCATGACAATTCAGCTGCATTAAAAGTGCCATATGTTACACAAAGATTATTAGGTATATTATCAAGTATTAAAGCTAATAACTTAGAGGAAGCTTTAAATATAGATTATAACAAATTGAATACTATTTTAATAAATGTGATAAAAGCTATTAAAATGCAAAATTACATATTAACAGATGATTTGTTTGAATATGAATTAATACCTATGATTGATACTTGGAATTCAAAAATTCAGAACATAACTAGCGAGGTGACTAGTGATGGTAAATAGAGATATTCAGTTATTAAACACAAGAGATAGCGTTTATTCTATAGCTGTAAATGGAATATTACTTCACAGTATGTATCATCCTTTAAAAGAAGCATGTAATTTTGCAAAATATAGAGAAGATAGTATAAAGAATAAAAGACATATTGTAATCTATGGTGCAGGTTTAGGATATCATATAGTTGAACTTCTTAAATTAATAGATAAAAAAAGCACTGTAGATTTATTTGACATAGATGATGAAATAGTAGAAGTTTCTAAAAAATATGGAGTCCTTAATGAAATATTAAAGGATAAAAGAGTTAAATTCTTTCATAGTTACAGTGAGAAAACTATGAAAAACTTATCGTTAAAAATAAATAGTAGTGATGAATTTATTATTTTTAAACCATCTGTTAGAGTTCTAAAAGAAGAGCATATAAAATTTAAAGAAGCTATTAATAGATTTGAAATAGGAATTATTGAAATAGAAAGACATGGAAAAATAGCAAAAGAAAATTTTATATTAAATAGCAAAGTTTCTTGCCACACAATTGAAGAATTCTTCAAAGTTTATAGTGTTAAGGACAAGAAGGTTGTTATAGCAGCAGCAGGACCGTCTTTAGGTTTAAAAATAGATAAGCTTAAAAAAATAAGAGAAAAAGTAATAATTTTTGCTGTTGGAAGTGCGCTTGGAACACTAATGAAGGCTGGTATAAAGCCAGACATTATAACAATAATTGATCCTCAGGAAATTGTTTACAATCAAATTAAAGGTTATGAAAATTTAGATATACCTCTATGCTTTTTAAGTACTGCTTCAAATTTAACTGTGACAAAATATAATGGACCTAAATTTATATTTTATAATTCTGAAAATCATAGAAAAAGTATGATAATAGAAACGGGTAAGTCTGTAGCTACAGCAGCTCTTAGTATAGCAATAAATGGAAAAGCAAATGCTATAATATTTTTAGGACAAGATTTGGCTTATATTAACAATAAATCTCACTGCGATGATTATGTCCATGGAAATTATATGATTGATTCTGAAGGTATTTTTCAAAAAGTTAAAGGTGTAGATGGGAGTCTTTTAAATACAACAGAGGGATGGTTGTATTTTAAAAATTGGATTGAAAAGAAAATTGCACAAAATCCTCAAATAAAATTTATAAATTCCAGTGTTGGAGCCAGAATAAGTGGAACTATAGAAATGGATTTAGATAAAATTTTTAAAAACTAATGTGGAAGTGTGAGATATGAATTACTATGAGAATAAAAAGATACTTATAATTGGTGGGACGGGCACAATAGGATCCAAAATGGTTAGAGAACTTTTAAAAAGAAATCCAAAGGTAATAAGAATTTTAAGCAGAGATGAATATAAGCAGTTTTTAATGCAGAATTCAATAGGTGATAAAAGTAGGCTTAGATTTTTAATTGGTGATGTAAGGGATTATGATCGTGTTGAGAGGGCTATGAATGGCATAGACATTGTTTTTAATTTAGCAGCTATGAAACACGTCCCATCTTGTGAATACAACCCATCAGAAGCTATTAAAACCAATGTTATTGGAATGGAAAATGTAATTAAAGCAGCAACTTATAATGAAGTTGAGTGCGTACTTTTTACAAGTTCAGATAAGGCTATAAATCCTATAAATTCATATGGTGCTACTAAACTTTTAGCAGAGAAACTTGTTCAAACAGCAAATTACAGCAAAGGGTCAATAAAAACTAAATTTGTTGCAGTGAGATTTGGAAATGTCATGGGTTCAAGAGGATCTGTAATTCCTTTCTTTAAAAATCAAATTATAAATGATGGAGTAGTTACAATAACTGATGGAAAAATGACAAGATTTATGATGACATTAGATGAGGCTGTAAATTTAACGCTTATAGCAGCAGAGAAAGCTAGAGGCGGAGAGGTATTTGTTTTGAAAATGCCAGTTATATTACTTGAAGATCTTGCACAAGTTGTAATTGAAGAAACTTGCAGTAAATATCACATTGACATGGTAAAGATTAAACTTAAAATTATAGGCTTAAGAGCAGGAGAAAAGATGTACGAAGAATTAATGACAGAAGAAGAATCACAATATGCTTATGATTTAGACAATATGTTTGCTGTAACACCAGTAAGCTTTGATAGGAATAAATATGAAAAGTTATATTCAAATAATAAACAAATTAAAATAAGAAGTTATACTTCAAAGGATCAAGTAACTCTAGACAAAGAGGAATTAAGAAATCTAATTAGAAAACAAAATTTGATTTAAAATTATTTTATGATTTTTAAACTTAGAGAAAACTCTAAGTTTATTTCAGTTTTGACGATAATTAATTAGTAATTAAAACTTGGAGGGGCACAAATTTATGAAAAGAAGTATTAGTGAATATATTAATAAATACAGAAATTTAAATAAAAATGGTTCTAAAAAAATACGTATAGCTTTCCTTTCTAGTTTTACTTCGAGAACATTTAAAGAAGTTTTAACTGTTCAGTGTTCTGATGAGGGGATTAATTGTGAATTTTATGAAGGTGCTTACAATCAATACGCTCAAGAAATTATTAATACCAATGGAAAATTATATAAGTTTAAGCCTGAATTAATAATATTATTTATAGATATTAAAAATGTATTTGGCAAAAATTATCTTGGATTTTATAATGTTAGTGAAAGTGAAAGATATGACTTTATTTCTGAAAAATTAAATGAATTAGAAAATCTAATACATATATTAAAATCAAATGCAAAAGCTAAAATATTAGTACATAATTTTGAAATACCATTATATTCACCTATGGGCATTTTAGAAAACAAACAAAATAATGGTATTGTAGAGAGTACTTATAGATTAAATGAGAAATTAGAAAATAAATACAAAGAAGATAGGCAAGTATTTATTTTTAATTACGAAGGATTCTGCGCAAGATATGGAAAGAGCAATATTCATGATGAAAAAATGTATTACATTGGAGATTTGAGACTTAAACTTGATTATGTTCCTAATCTGTGCAGAGAGTATATGGGATATGTTAAACCTATGTGTTCTATTTTAAAGAAATGTTTAGTTTTAGATTTAGATAATACACTATGGGGTGGCATAGTTGGAGAAGTTGGTATAGAAGGAATAAAACTTGGGACAACAAATGAAGGTAAACCTTTTTGGCAGCTTCAGCAGTACCTTTTAACTCTTAATAAGAGGGGGATTCTTTTAGCCATAAATAGTAAAAATAATAAAGATGAAGCAATGAAAGTTATTAGGGAACATCCTTATATGGTTTTAAGAGAAGATAATTTTGCATGTATGGAAATAAATTGGAATGACAAAGTATCAAACTTAAAAACAATTTCAGAAAAACTTAATATAGGATTAGACAGCATTGTATTTATGGATGACGATAAATTAAATAGAGAAATGGTTAAAGGGGAATTACCAGAAGTTAAAGTAATAGAATTACCAGAGGATCCGGCATTATACCTCAATACTGTTATGAAATTAGATGATTTTAATATATTAGAGATTACAGATGAAGATAAAAATAAGCATAAGATATACTCTGAGCAGAAAAAGAGAGATGCAGAGAAGGAAAATAGTGTTAATATAGAAGAATATATTAAAAATCTTAACATGAAAATTGAAATAAATGAAAATGATAGATTTAATATTGCAAGAATTTCGCAGCTTACGCAAAAAACAAATCAGTTTAACATGACAGGAAAGAGATATTCGGATGAAACAATTGAATATTTAATGGATAACAGTGAATACAAAATTATTTCAGCAAGGGTTTTTGATAAATTTGGAGATAATGGACTTACAGCAGTTATGATAATAAATATAGAAAAAAATAGATTGAATATACAAGGATTTTTTATGAGTTGTAGAATTATTGGTAGAAGAGTAGAGTATAATTTGATAGATTATATAGTAAAAAAGGCTAAAAATCTAAATATAAAAGAAATTGTAGGAGACTTTATAAAAAATGATAGAAACATACCGAGCAGTGATATTTATAAAGACTATGGTTTTGAGTTTTTAGAAGAAAAAGATAAAATACAACATTGGATATATAAATTGTAGGGGGTACTAGAACAATGGAAGAATTAAAGCAAATATTTTCAACAGTTACAGGTGCTAATATAAATGATATTAATAATGAAACATCAAGAGATAATAATGATGTTTGGGATTCTTTTAATCATCTTTTACTTATCTCTGAAATTGAAGATAAACTTAAAATTAAATTTACAATGGAAGAAGTGGAAAAAATACAAAACTTTAAACAGCTTAATGACATTGTGCTAAAAAAGAGGGGATAGAATGTTTAGAAACGAGCCAAAAGCTTTTGATGAAATAGAAATAGGAGAAGAGGCAGAATTTACAGTTGTGGTAAGTAAAGAAATGCACGAATCTTTTTCTAAACTTGTTGGGGATTCTAGCCCTATTCATACTAACAGCAATTTTGCTTCTGGAACAAGATATAAAAATGAAATAGGTTTTGGATTTTTACTTGAAGGCTTTTTATCCAAATTTTATGGTGAGTACCTTCCAGGTGGAAGTTCAATTTGTATAAAGCAGGATTCAAAATTTATAAAGCCATATTATATTGGTGATGAAATTAGAATTAAGGGAAAGGTAACTAAAAAAATTGAGTCTACAAAATTTGTAGAAATATATACAGAAATGTATAGACAAAATCAAGAGTGCATATTTAAAGGAACAGGCTTAGTTCAAGTTTTATATTCAAGTGAAATGTTAAATCCATTATTTGTAGCAGAAGATAAATACTTGTATTATAATGATTTTGTAAATAAATTAAAAAATATTGGCATTGAAAAAGGTGATACAATTTTTGTACATTCTGACATTGCTGTATTTGGTAAACTAGTATTAAAAAACAGAACTAAACTTTTAAAATGTTTAGTGGATATATTAAAAGAATGTGTAGGTGAATCAGGCACTATAATAATGCCAACATTTACTTATAGCTTTTGCAATAATGAAGTTTTTGATGTTAATCAGTCAAAATCTACAGTAGGAATATTAACTGAGTATTTTAGAAATATGCCAGATGTAGTTAGAACTATTCAACCTATATTTTCATGTGCTGTATTTGGCAGGGATAAAGAAAAATATTTACATATAGATAAAGATTCATTTGGTAACAAGTCAGTATTTGAAATGTTGCAAAAAAATAATGGAAAGATTCTATTCTTTGGAGCAGATTTTCATGCCTGTACATATATTCACCATATAGAGCAAAGTTTTAAAGTTCCGTATAGATATTTTAAAACTTTTAAAGGCACAATAAAAAATAGCGATGATAGATATGAAGACAAATGTACTTTTTATGTAAGAGATTTAAATACAAATCCTATTCTAGATGTTGAACCATTGAAAAAACATATGATAGACAATGGATATATGAAGGAAGCACAAATAGGGTATGGGAAAGTATTACTTGTAAGTGCAGAGAAACTCTATAATGAAGGCAGAAAGCTTCTTAAAGAGGATATACATTATTTTCTTAAAAAGTGATAAGGAGAAGATATGAATTTTTTTAATAGTTTAATAAGCAATTCTGAGGAATTTGGCAAAAATATGTATAATCTCATAGAGGAAATGTTTCCAATATGTAGAAGCATAACTGGTGACGGGGTGAGAGATACACTTAAAGTTATAAGGAAAATCATTCCTGTAGATATAAAAGAAGTTCCTTCAGGTACACAGGTCTTTGATTGGACGGTACCTAAGGAATGGAATATAAGAGAAGCATGGATTAAAAACAGTAAGGGCGAAAAAATAGTAGACTTTGATGAATCAAATCTTCATGTACTAAACTACAGTGTGCCTATTAATAAGACAATGAAATTTGAAAATATGAAATCACATATATTTACACTATCTTATGCACCAGACTCCATACCATATATGACGTCCTACTATAGTGAAAATTGGGGATTTTGCATGACTCATAATGAATTCCTTAAATTACAAAGGGAAACAGCAGAGGATGAAGAATTTGAGGTTTATATTGATTCTTCACTAAAAGAAGGTTCCCTTACATATGGTGAATACTTCATAAAAGGTGAGAGTAAAGAAGAGGTACTAATAAGTACTTATTTATGTCATCCTTCTATGTGCAATGATAATTTAAGTGGTATTGCATTAAATACTTATTTAGCAGAGTCTTTAAGAAAGTTTCAAAGTGAAGGCAAATTAAAATATTCATATAGATTTTTATTCATTCCAGAGACTATTGGTTCAATTACTTGGCTAAGTTTTAATGAAGAAAAAACTTCAAACATTAAATATGGTCTCGTGGCAAGTTGTGTTGGAGACAGGGGATGTCTAACATATAAAAAGAGTAGAGATGGAAATAATATTATAGATAGAATAAGTATAAATGTTTTAAAACACAGTGGTGCTCAGTATAAAGTTTTAGATTTTTTTCCATGGGGAAGTGATGAAAGACAATTTTGCTCTCCAGGTTTTAATTTGCCAGTAGGTTCGCTTATGAGAACTCCTTATGGAAGTTTTCCAGAATATCATACTTCAGCAGATAATTTAAATTTCATAGATGATAAAAGTCTTGGAGATACTTTTGACAAATATATAAAAATTATTTTTACAATTGAAAAAAATAATACCTATTTGAATTTAAATCCTAAATGTGAACCTAGACTTGGAAAAAGAGGCTTATATGGAAATTTGGGTGGAAAAGGTAAGTATGAACATGATGAACTTGTACTATTTTGGGTTTTAAATTTAAGTGATGGAAAAAATTCTTTACTTGATATATCTGAAAGAGCAAATGTTGATTTTATAAGGGTTAAAAGTGCTGCAGATGCACTTTTAAAGGCAGGATTATTAAAAAAGTTATAGGAGTAGAAAATGAATATACTACTAACGGCAATAGGAAAAAGAGTGCAATTAATAAGGCATTTGAAAAAAAATGCTAAAGTTTTTGGGGTTGATATAAGTGAATATGCCCCGGCTTCAGCTTTTGTAGATGGCTTTTATATCGTACCTAAATATGATGATGACAAATACATAGAGAAATTACTTGAAATCTGCAAAAAAGAAAAAATTAATATGATTATTCCACTTTTTGAAAGAGAATATAAATTGCTTTGCAGTTATAAAGAAGAGTTTAAAAAAATAAATACAACTCTACTACTCAGCAGTGATAATGTAATTGAATGCTGTAATGATAAATGGAAAACATATAAGTTTTTTACTAGAAATAGCATAAAAACGCCTAATTCATTTACACTTGAAAATATTAATGACAAGTTAGAGTTTCCGCTCATAATTAAACCTAGAGATGGCATGGGGAGCAGCAGTGTATTCATGGCTAATAATTTAGAAGACCTAAATTTCTATATTAGGAAGGTTAGTAATCCAATTATACAAAAATATATTGAGGGAACTGAGTATACTATAGATGTTTTATGTGATTTAAATGGCAAAGTAATATCTGTTGTTCCAAGGCAGCGTATGGAAGTAAGAGCAGGGGAAGTTACTAAAAGTAGAACTGTTAAGGATAATGAAATTATAGATAAAACTTTTGAATTGTGCAGTAAACTAAGAGGAATAGGACCTCTTACAATTCAGTGTATTAAAGATAAAAATGACAATATATATTTTATAGAGATTAACCCTAGGTTTGGTGGTGGAGTTCCACTGACCTTTGAAGCTGGCATTGATTATGGAAAAATGTTTAAAATGATGAATTCAAAAGAAAATATTGAGCCATTAATTGGACAGTTTAAAGAATTAACTATGCTGCGATATGATGAGGCAGTATACAGATGATTAAATTAATAATATTTGACTTAGATGATACCTTGTATAATGAAAGAGATTTTGTAATAGGTGGTTTTTCCGATGTTTGTAAGTATTTAAGCTTAAAATATAATGATAATTATGAGTGCCTTTTAAGTGAAACATTGGAAGTACTTAATAGTAAAGGTAGAGGAAAAATATTCAATATTCTCTGTGAAAATCATAATTATAGCGAGAATGTAAAAGATCTTGTGAAAATATATCGAGAGGCTAAGCCAGAATTAAAATTGTATGTTGACAGTGAGAAGGTTTTAAATAAATTAAAAGGAAAATATAAACTAGGTATTATAACAGATGGACTTTCGTATGTGCAGCACAATAAAATTAATCAGTTAAATATAGAGCATATATTTGATAAAATAATTGTTACAGATGATTTTGGAAAGGATTACTGGAAGCCTAGTGAAGTTCCCTATAGAAAAATGTTAAAATACTTTAACATATCTCCTGAAAATTCAGTTTATATAGGGGATAACCCCAATAAAGATTTTATTGGTGCAAGAAGTGTTGGAATGAAAACTGTTAGGATAATTCGTAAATTTGGAGATCATAAAAAGACAAGATTAAGCTGTGAGTATGAAGCAGACTATGAAATTTCAAATATGGATGAACTTATAAATATAGTAGAGGTGGGGTAATATGAATATTATCTGTATTGTTCAGGCAAGGATGGGATCAGAAAGACTTCCTGGAAAGGTTATAAAACCAATATTGAATAAACCAATGGTACTCTACACACTTGAGAGATTAAATAGGAGTAAATATATAGATAAAATTATTCTTGCAACGTCAAATAGAGATATAGAAAAGCCATTAGTTAATATAGTTAAGAATAGCGGCTTTGAAGCCTTTTTAGGTGATGAAGCAGATGTACTTAAAAGATATAAAGAAGCTAGTGACAAATATAATGGTGATATAATAATAAGGGTTACAGGGGATTGTCCCCTTATAGATTGGACTATAACTGATAATGTAATAAGTCACTTTTTAATGTATAATTATAATTATGTAAGGCTTGATGTACCAGATAGTTTTGTTAGGGGATTTGATGTGGAAGTCTTTTCAAAATCAGCACTTGATAAGGTTTATGAATGTACAGAAGATTTAGATGATATGTACAGAGAGCATGTTACGCTTTATATGTATAGACATCCAGAACAGTTTAAAATAGGGTACGTCAAAGGAGATCCTTTTTATTCTAAGGATTATAGACTGTGTGTTGACACTAAAGAGGACTTTAGATTAGTTTCCAATATATATGGACACTTTAAAGATGAGTTTGTACCTGCAAAAGAAATTATAAAATATTTGGATAATAATAAAAATGCAGCAGCTATAAACAGTGTAATAAGTCAGAAAGAAGTGTAAGCTAATGAAGGCGGCTATATTTGCCAATGGTTCAAACACTTTAGGTATGGGGCACATAATAAGAACTATGGCAATTGCAAAGGTTTTAAAAACTAAAAATGTAGAAGTAGAATACATATGCAGTTCTAGCAGTGAGAACTGCGTTAATTTTATATTGTCTAAAAAATATAAAGTACAATTAGAAATTTTATCTGATAAAAAATATGATTTTATAATTGTAGACAGCTATGATATTAAAAGTAGTGATGAATTTTTAGAGTTTTATAAAATAGCTGCAAAGGTTATATATATTGATGATTTAAATGCATTTCAAAACTATGACGTGGACATTCTTATTAATTATGCTGTTAACGTAGAAATTTTAAAATATAATGGAGCTAAGGTAAAGTTACTTGGAAGCAAGTTTACACCGTTAAGAAAGCAGTTTTCAAATATTACGTTTAAAGAGCCAGAAAAATTAGTGAAAGATGTTCTTATAACTATGGGTGCAGGGGATGAATTTAACTATACAAAGTACATAATAGAAAAATTATTAAAGACATATCCAGATTTAAATTATAAAATAGTAATAGGTATGACCAATACTCATAGAGAAGAATTAATAAATGAATTTCAAAATAAAAAAGTGAGATTTTATTCTAATGTCTCAAATATGGCTGGCCTTATGAAGTGTTGTGATATTGCAATTTCTGCAGGAGGTAGTACAATTTATGAACTTTGTGCCTGCAGTGTTCCAACTATAGCTATTGTTACGGCTAATAATCAAAAAAGGTTTATTGAGAACCTTCATAAAAAGATAAACTTACAATATGTAGATTTTACAAAGGGTAATAACGAAAAATTTATTGATGAATTTAATATACTATATGAAAACTATCAGTTTAGAAAAGAAGTTTCGTTTAATATGAATTCATTAGTTGACGGCAGAGGAGCAGAGAGAATAGCAAAAGCCATTATAGATTTAAAATAGATAATATATTTTGGAGAGTGATAATATGAAAGTATTAGTAACAGGAGGAGCAGGCTTTATAGGAAGATGGGTAGTAGAAAGGCTGTTTCAGGATAATAATGAAGTAGTTGTAATAGACAATTTATCCAATGGAAGAATGTCAAATATTGAAGAGTTTAAATCTAATAAAAATTTCTCATTTCTTAAAGGAGATATAAAGGACAATGATTTTTTAGGTGATATATTTAAAGATGAATTTGATATAGTTTTTCACCTTGCAGCATCAATAAACGTGCAGGACAGCATAGATGATCCTAAAACTACATTTTATAATGATGCAGTGGGAACCTTTAATGTATTAGAAAGTGTTAAACATCAAATGTTTGGAAAGTCTGGGAAAATGCAAGGTAATAAGTGGATTAATGACAATGAAAAAACTCATCCATGCAAAATAGTGTTTATGAGTACTTGTATGGTTTATGATAAAAGTGATGAAGCTGGAATTGATGAAACTCATCCGGTGAAGCCTGTGTCACCTTATGGTGGCAGCAAAATAGCAGCGGAAAATATTGTGCTTTCTTATTATCATGCCTATGGTCTTCCAGCAGTAGTAATTAGACCGTTTAATACATATGGACCTTGTCAAAAATCTGGAGGTGAAGGTGGAGTGGTTTCTATCTTTATAAAGAATGCATTACAAGGTAAGCCAATTAAGATTTATGGAACTGGGGAGCAGACAAGAGACCTTTTATTTGTAAAGGACTGTGCAGAATTTATTGTTCAGTGTGGTTATAAGGATAGTGTTAATGGAGAAATAGTAAATGCAGGTACAGGAGAAGATATAAAGATAAATGACCTTGCAGAGCTTATATCAAATAAGAGAGTAGAAATTGAGCACGTTTCTCACATTCATCCTCAAAGCGAGATAATGAAATTGAAATGTGATTACAGTAAAGCAGAAAAACTTTTAGGCTGGAAACCAAAGTACAAATTAGAGGATGGAGTAATAGAAACTGAAAAATGGATTTATAATAAATAGCTTTAATTTTATTAAAACTTAGAGGAAATATCTCTAAGTTTTTTGTGATTTTGGTCGATAAATATTATAATTAGGATTTTTAATGGTAAACTAAATTTAAAGACAATTAGAAGGTGTATTTAGTATTGAATAAATCATTTATTTTAAATAATACAAAAATTGGTGAAGGCTCACCAGTTTTTGTTATAGCTGAACTTTCGGCAAATCATCTCCAAAAATATGATAATGCAGTAAGGCTTATAAAAGAAGCAAAAAAAGCTGGGGCAGATGCAGTTAAACTTCAAACTTATACTCCAGATACAATAACAATAGATTGTGACAACGAGTATTTTCAAATAAAACAGGGAACCATTTGGGATGGAACTACACTACATAAATTATATGAAAAAGCGTATACTCCTTGGGAGTGGCAGCCTAAACTTAAAAAAATTGCTGAAGAGGAGGGCTTAATATGTTTCTCATCGCCTTTTGATAATACGGCTGTGGACTTTCTTGAAAAAATGGATGTACCAGCATATAAAATTGCATCATTTGAGATTACAGATATACCATTTATAGAATATGTGGCTTCAAAAGGTAAGCCGGTTATTATATCTACAGGTATTGCAGAACTTTCAGACATAGAGGAAGCACTAAAAGCTTGTGAAAGAGAAGGAAATAAAGATGTTATACTTTTAAAATGTACAAGTGAATATCCATCACCTTATGAGGATATAAACCTTAAAACTATTCCTAATATGGCTGAAACCTTTGGGTTAACAGTAGGGATTTCTGATCACACACTTGGAAGTGCTGTTTCAGTGGCAGCAGTGGCATTAGGAGCTAAGGTCGTTGAAAAACACTTTACTTTGGATAGAAGTCTTGGAGGACCTGATTCTAAATTTTCCATGGAACCTGATGAATTTAACGATATGGTGAAGTCAATAAGACAAGTTGAGAAGGCACTGGGAAAAGTGACTTACGACCTTACCGAAAAGCAGATAAAAAGTAGGGAACATTCAAGATCACTTTTTGTTGTTAAGGATATAAAGGCTGGAGAGACGTTTACTAAGGAAAATGTGAGAAGTATTAGACCTGGATTTGGGGTTAAGACTAAATATATAAATGAATTTTTGGGAAAGAAAGCTAAAGTTGACATAAAGAAGGGCACACCTGTTTGTTGGAATATAAAAAAATGAAAATATTGTGATTGGTGGGTAAAAAAATGACAGAACAATCTGAAAATAAATTAAAAATAACACTAGAAGGATTTATTGATATTTATAAAAGTGAGAATAAGAATTTAATTATTTTTGGTGCATCAAAAATGGGAAGTAATACAATAAAAATATTAAAAAATAAAAATATTAAAGTTGATTTGATTTGTGACAATGATATTAATAAGCAGGGAAAATTTATAGAGGGTATAAAAATATGCTCAATTAAAAATTTAAAGATTGTAAAAAGTGAAATAATTATACTTATTACTAGTATGTATTATAGAGCAATTAATGCTCAATTGAAAAATTTGGGATATGAGAATGTATATTATATACCTGATATATTTAATAAAATAACTAGAAAGAATTATCTACCAGAATTACTAAGTAAATATGGAAACTTTATTTCTATAGATAGGAGTACTGTTATAGGCCCAAATTTTAAATTTACAGAAGAGTATTTGTCAGAAGGATTACATTTAAAAGTAGGAAAACAAAATTTTTTATGTTGTAATGTTATATATTTAAATGATAGTGGTTTAATTAAAATAGGAGAAAGAAATTACATTGGACCTAATTCTAAATTAATGTGTGTCAACAATATTAATATAGGTAATGATGTTATGATATCATATGACTGTACAATATATGACAATGATTCACATTCTATATATTGGAAATACAGGAAAGATGATGTACTTACTTCACTTAATGATTTTAAGTATGGGACCAATAATAAGAACTGGGAAAATGTCATATCAAATCCTATAAAAATAGAAGATAAAGTTTGGATAGGATTTGGTGTAACAATTTTAAAGGGTGTAACTATTGGTGAAGGATCTGTTATAGGTGCTCAAAGTGTTGTTACTCATGATGTTGAACCATATACAGTTGTTGCAGGTAATCCGGCTAAAGTTGTGAAAGTAATAAAAAATAAATAGTAATATAGATTACGAACATATTAGGGAGATATTATGAATATATTAATAATCCATTCGGCTAGTAAGAGAGTAATTGATCAAGTTGTTAATAAAATTGGTAGTGGAAATAATTATTTTATCTTAACTTACAAAAAAAATAAAAATATATTTAATGACATTGGAAAAGAAATATACTTTGAAGAAGATAGCATTAGGATAAATGCATATAGAGTAAAAAAGTATGTAAAAAAAATAGTGAAAAATTATTCTATTGATTATATTGTTGGATTGGCTAATGACATTAATGGAAAATACCATTTAAACATAAAGGTTTTACTTTCCTTCTTTAATAATAAGAGAACAAATTTGTTTAATAAAAATTGCGATGTTGTTAAGTATAAGTTAACTGTTTTTGATAAAATTGCCGAATATTATTTGAGTTATGAAGAAGTAAAATTAAATAAAATAATTTCTTTAATTAGAGTAGTTTATAAATTAAAGAAAAGGAAAAATAAAAATAAAAAAATTATGTTTATAAACGATAGTTATGCTATGGGCGGTATAGGCACATTACTTTATGAGTGGGGTAAAATGTTGTCAGATAAATACGATGTTACATTTGCTTGTGACAATAATGGAGAAATGTATACAAAATTTAAGGATAATTTTAGAAAGGTATATTTAAATCATGAGGATATATATATAAAAGAAAGTAATCATAGGTATTTTATTTATTTACGTAAAATTTTTAAAATAGAAAAACCTGACATTGTTGTAGTAACAGGGATTAATACGACGATTACTGCTCCTATAGCAGCAGCAATAAATGGTGTTCCAGTAATAATTAAAATGTTAAATGGACATTTAGATAAAATTCAAAATTGTAGAAATATGAAGAAAATATTTACGTATTCTTCACAAATATATATGTCTTTTATAGCAATAAGTAAATCAGTTAGAGCCAATTTAATAGAACTTGGCGTAGATGATAAAAAAATAAAAATTATTTATGGTTCATCAGTTAGTGCCATTAATAATATCAATATAGACTTTATTAAAAATGAAGGAAAGAAAAAAATATTATGTTGTAGCAGGCTTTCAAAAGAAAAAGGGATTGAAGTATTATTGCAGGCTATTTCATTATTAAATGAAGAAGATTTAAATAATTCTTTATTTATTATTGCAGGAAATGGCGAAGAAGAAAAAAATCTAGATGATTTATCTCAGAAGCTAAATATTAATAAATATGTAAAGTTTATAGGATATAAAAAAGATGTGAAGTATTTGATTGATGAGTGTTATATTACTGTGCTTACATCTCATACAGAAGGATTGCCAGTAGCAATTTTAGAAGCAATGGCAAGAGGAAAAAGTTGTATAGCTTCTAATGTCGGTGGAATTCCTGAAATTATAAATAATGATTGCAACGGATACATATTTGGAGATAATGATTACAAAGAATTAGCACGTTTGTTGCATTATTGTTTGAATAATGTAGAAGTTGTTGAAAGAATGAATAGAAATGCTCTTATTACAATTAAAGAAAAATTTGACATAAAAATAATAAAAAACAATATAATCGAGTATTTAAATAATTTTTAATTAAGATAAGATGAGTTTTTGCAAGTATCTTATGGACACGTAGTACATAAGATTTCAGTTTCTTTAGAACTTAGAATAGTGCAGTTAATTAATTACTAGGTATATTTATTTACATTTTATATTCTCGTTATATAAGTTAGTCAAGAATTTATTTTACTTATGTATTATACTTAAAAGTATTTATAGGAGATTCATTGTCAGGTGTTAGTATAGTAACTAATGAGAAATTTGTTACTATATGAATTTTAACTATTTATTTGTAAGAAATTATTAATACTAATTTCTTTGTTTTTAGTAGCATTAATTTTTCAAGGAAATGTTAACTGGATAAAAACAGAATTTTCGTTGATGAAATGATATATTTATGGGTAATAATGATTCTATATGTAGTAACTTTATATCTTAAATTTAGAGTATGTTATATATTAGTACTTACAAGTTAGGAAAATTTAATAGAAAACTAAATTAGAAGATAGCAGGATTGTTCTATAAGATATAAAATTTTAGAATAATGAAAAAGAAATTATTAAAAATGTTCGTTAGAATTCAAGATGGTTTTCTATTGAATTTTATGACTACCTTATACAAGAAGGGATGATTTATTAAATGCCTAAAATAAGTGTTGTAATGTCAGTATACAATGGTGAAAAATATTTAAAAGATTCAATTGAAAGCATATTAAATCAAACATATAGACATTTTGAATTTATTATTATAGATGATGGGTCAACTGATAAATCTTTAAGTATACTAAATGCATATTTTAAAAAAGATAATAGAATAATAATAATTTCAAGAGAGAATAGAGGACTAGCATACTCTTTAAATGAAGGAATAAAGTTAGCAAAAGGAAAATATATAGCTAGAATGGATGTAGATGATATAAGTGATAAATTTAGATTGGAAAATCAGTTAGAATACTTAGAAGAAAATGAAGATGTGGATATTTTAGGAAGCTTTGTTGAAATTTTTGGAAGCGATATCCAAGAAGATTTTTTAAAAATAGAAAATTGGTTTAATATAAAATTCAATTGTAGAGATATAAAAAAGATATTGTTAAAAAATGGTTGCTGTATTGCTCATTCGTCTGTAATGTTAAAAAAAGATATTTTTAAAATATTAATTGCATATGAAGAAAAATATCTTTGTGAAGACTATAATTTATGGTTACGAGCATTAAAAAAAGGATTAAAAATTGAAAAAATTGAAAAAAAACTTCTTAAAGTAAGAAGAACAAAAAAATCGCTGTCAAAATTGGGAAATAAAGGATTTAATCTGATTAGAGATATTTATTTAAATAAATTAAATTATGTAGATTTATATAAGTATACTATTATAAATAAATATATTATTTGGGGAGCAAGTAATGGAGGAAAAATAGCTGAAGAAATAATAGGTGAAAAGTTTCCAAGTGCTAAATGTGTAGGTTATGTTGACAGTTTTAAAGAAGGAGACATTAATAGTATACAAATTTTTAAACCATTAGACTTGACGAATTTAGAATATGATTATATTTTTATAGCTACATCTAATGGAAGAGATGTAGCAGACGAATTCTTGGAAAGAAAGTTAAAGTTAATGCCTATTAAAGATTTTTTTTGGTTAGCATAAATATTGATTAGAGAGGTAAAATAGTATGAATATGATTTCAATAATAATACTTTCCTGTAATAATTTTAAATATTATAAAAAGTGTTTTGACTCAGTATTTAGTCAGGATTATCGATCAATTCAAATAATAGTAAGTGATGATTGTAGTAAAGATTTTGATAGGGAAATAATTTTAAATTATATAAATGAAAATAAGAATGAAAATATTAAAAGCGTTATTATTAATACAAATGAAAAAAATATAGGAATTGTAAAGAACTATAATAAAGCCATATCATTAAGCAGTGGAAAGTACATATTTTATTTAGCAATAGATGATGTGTTTCATGACAATGATGTTTTAAGTGATGTTGTTAATTTTTTTGAAAAAACAAATTACTTAATCTTTACAGGGTATAAAGATGTATATGATGAAACTCTTACAAATTATATAAAAACTTTGCCTAGACCTATAGAAGTGGAATTATTAAAAAGTGATGATCCCAAAATTCTTTATGAAAATTTATGTAAAGGATCTTTTATATCTGGCTCAAATACACCATTTTCTAGAGAACTAATTGATAAGTATGGATATTTAGATGAAAAATATTTCTATTTAGAAGATTATCCTAGATATTTAAAATTGACAAGACTAGGTTGTAAAATAGGATTTTATGATAGAAAGCTAATAAAGTATAGAATGGGTGGAGTAACTACAACGGGAAAAATAAACGATTATTTAAGAAAAGATTTATTCTTAACAGCTTATAGTGAGTGCAAAGAATATTTTACAAAAGTATGGAATAATGAATGGACGAAGCGAAAAAAAATTGTTGCTTGGGGAACAGGAGATTGCTTTGAAAGCTCATTAAAATTAATTGATTTTAAAACAGATTATTTAGTTGATTCAAATGTAAAATTACAAAATACTAAAATTAATGGATTTAATGTATTATCTCCACAGGTTTTAAAAAATGAAGATAAAGATAATATTTTTATATTTGTTTTTAGTTATGCTAATTATTTTGATATAGCTAAGAATTTAAAAGACTTTGGATATGAGGAAGAAAAAAATTACTTCATATGTACGCCCAATATACTTAAAATTTTAAAAACAAAATAATTATGTTAGGAGTGTAGGCTTGAATATTTTACATATAACTACTTTTCTTCAAGGTGGAGCTGGCAGAATAATAAAAGATTTAGCTTGTCATCAGAAAAAGAGTGATAATAAAGTTTTTGTAATTACTACATCTTCTGAAGAAGATGGATATTGTAATTATAGCGAATACATAGAGTCTCTTAAGGACAATAACATAAAAGTGTACAAAATTGATTCAACATTTAAAAGAGATATTTATCTTAATTTAAATGTTGTTAGTAAAGTACGTGAAATAATAATCAATGAAAATATAGATATTGTACATGCTCATGCTGCTGTACCTGCAATGGTTGGAATAATAGCAAGATCCAGTATGGATAGATATATACCTGTAATTCAAACTATGCATGGTTGGGGAACGAACAAAAAACCAGAACATGAAAAAATGGATGTAACAATAATGAATGGAATTGATAAAATAATTTCGGTTTCTAAAAGTGATAAAGAACTTATGATTTCAAAGGGAATAAATGAAAATAAAATACTTACTATTTATAATGGAATTGAAGATAAAGCTAATTACGATTTGATTTTACCTGAAGATGAAATAGAAAAAGATATTACTGTATATAAAAATGAAGGATACACTGTATTAGGATGTATAGGGTCTGTTTGCAAAAGGAAAAATCAAGAAATTTTAATTGATGCAATTAATAAAATGCATAAAGATATAAAAATTTATGTTGTTATCATTGGAGAGGGAAATTTAATTAAGAGACTTAAAGAAAAAGTAGATATATATGGAATTGGTAATAAAATTAAATTTTACGGATATAGAAATAATGCAAGTAAATACATTAAATTATTTGATTATTTAGTTTTTGAGTCAATTAGTGAAGGTTTCAGTATTGCATTATTGGAAGGATTAAGAGAAAAGGTACCTGTTATAGCAAGTAATATTCCCGCTTTTTGTGAATGTGTTGAAAATAATAAAACGGGATATTTATTTGAAAATGATAATGCTCAGTCTCTTAGTTTAGTAATAGAAAAGGTGATTTATAACAATATAGATGATTTTGTTATAAGTAATGGTTATAAAAGATTTATAAATCAATTTACATTAAAGAAAATGCTGAAGAAATATGATATCTTGTATAATAATTTATTGGTAAGTGAAATTTCTGTATAAATTATGAAATTGATGATATAATAATATTCTAATACTGATAAAGGAGCTGGCTAATATGGACAGTGAAATATTGGAGATTTTAAAATCAATGCAAAACGATATGAAGATAATGCAAGGTAACATTAATAATATGCAGGATGATATAAAGGGTATGAAAAGCGACATGAATGGCATGCAAAGCGATATAAAGAATTTAAAAAAAAGTCAAAATTAGGCAAATGTAAGGCTAATGGGTATAGATAAAAAACTTGATGTAATATATGATCATACGGCAGAACTTACGGAATTTAGAACAGAGACTAAAGATGGTTTTAAAGGTATTGGAGAAGATCTCAATAATTTAGAACTAATCACAGCTAAAAATTATTCAGATATAGTAAAATTAAAAGCTGTTAAGTAAACAAAGAAAACAATTCTTATCCTAAGGATTGTTTTCTTTGTTGTAAATTTAATTTTGTGTTTAAAAATCTATTATGAAAATAATACTTATTATACAATAGAAATGTACGAGAATATAATTATATATTATATGTATAAAGGAGTTTTTATATATGGATAAATTAGCAATTAATGGTGGAAAACCAATAAGAGATACATATCTGTCTTATGGAAGGCAGTGGATAGATGATAGTGACATAGAAGCAGTAGTAAAAGTGTTAAAAAGTGACTTTTTAACCACAGGACCTAACGTAAGTGTTTTTGAAGAAAAAGTAGCAAAATATGTTGGGGCGAAATATGCAGTGGCAGTTTCAAATGGAACAGCAGCACTTCACGCAGCTTGCTTTGCAGCAGGAATAGAAAAAGGTGATGAGGTAATTGTTACACCTATGACTTTTGCAGCATCAAGTAACTGTGTGCTTTATTGTGGTGGGGTTCCTGTATTTGTAGATATAGATCCTAAAACTTACAATATTGATGTCAGCAAAATAGAAGAGAAAATAACAAGTAAAACTAAGGCAATAATACCTGTAGATTTTACTGGGCAGGCAGTTAATATGGATAAGTTAAGAGAACTTGCAAATAAGCATAATCTTTTAATAATAGAAGATGCAGCTCATGCACTTGGAAGTGAGCATAAAGGAACAAAAATTGGTACATTAGCTGATATGACAGAATTTAGTTTTCACCCAGTAAAACCTATAACAACAGCTGAAGGCGGAATGGTTGTAACTAATAATGAAAAATTGTATGAGAGATTAAAATTGTTTAGAACTCATGGAATTACTAGAGATGAAAAATTAATGAGCAAAAATGAAGGACCATGGTATTATGAGCAAATTGATTTGGGATATAATTATAGAATAACAGACTTGCAGTGTGCACTTGGTATAAGTCAAATGGATAAGATAGATAAGTTTATAAATAGAAGAAGAGAAATAGTTAACAAATATAATACTGCTTTTAAAGATTTATCCCAAGTTATAGATACCCCATATGAGGCTGAATATTCAAATTCAGGGTGGCACCTTTATATTATTAAGCTTAAATTGGATAAATTAACTGCTTCTAGAAAAGAAATATTTGAAGCTTTAAAAGCTGAAAATATAGGAGTAAATGTTCATTATGTTCCAGTATATTTCCATCCATATTATAAAAAGCTTGGATATAAAATAGGATTGTGTCCTGAAGCCGAAAAGTTATATGAAGGTATAATAACAATACCACTGTTTCCTAAAATGAGTAATAAAGATGTGGAAGATGTAATAAATGCTGTAAAGAAAGTTGTTTTGTATTATTCAAAAAATAATTAATATTTTATTATGTTTGCAATAAAGTTGTAGGAGAAAAATTATGAAATGTAAGGTATCTGTAATTGTCCCAGTTTATAATTCATCAAAATATTTAGAAAGAATGATAGTTTCATTATTTGCACAAACCTTAAAAGAAATGGAGTTTATTTTTGTTGATGACTGCTCTACGGACAATAGTTTAGAAATATTATACGAGTATGAAAAAAAAGATCCAGATAGAGTAATCATTATAAAAGCTGATAAAAATGGAGGACCTGGTGGAGCAAGAAATATTGGTTTGCAATATGCATCGGGAGAATATATAGGATTTGCAGACAGTGACGATTATATTAAACCAGAAATGTATGCATGTATGTATAAAAAAGCAACGGAAGATGACTATGACATAGTTGAATGTGGATATTATAGTGAGCGAAAAAATAAGGAAATGATGCTTTGGAATAAAAGTATGGAGGGTGAAGTAACCTTCGATAATAGAGTTATGATGTTTGTATCATGTGGCTTTTTATGGTCTAAATTATACAAACGAAAAATAATTAGTGATTCACAAATTAAGTTTATTAATAAAATACAGTTTGAGGATTTGGATTTCTTAAGTAGGTTATATTGCAGAATACAGAAAGTGGGAATAGTGGATAAAGCACTTTATTGTTATTGTGATAATCCAGAGTCATTCTCTAATAAAGGTAATAGACTAAAGTATCTTGATATAAATAATACATTTAGTAAACAATATTTAAGCAATATGAAGAAAGAAAAAATGTATAATATACTACGACCAGTTATTGAATATGTAGTAATAGGAATTTGGTTTGATACGTTTAAGGCATATGTGACTAAAAATTCTAAAATTGAAATAAAGGTGTTACAGGTAATCGATAAAGAAATTAAGCAGTATGTTTTAGATTATGGTAAAAATATTTTCTTTGTTGCACAAGTAAAAAAGGATAAATTAAAAGAGGCATTTTTAGTAAATTCATATGATTCTAAAAAAGCAATTACAATAATAGAAAAAACATTAAATAATAAGTAATTCAACTTTTACACATTAAAATAAAGGTAAGCCTGAATTTTTAGGATATATATGAAGCAATTTTTGAAATGTGGATATATTATCCATTAATATTTAAAATTAAGATGTTTAAATGTCTAACTTTAATATAAAGGTTTAATATATAATAACGATAATAAAACTAAATTACTAGATAGAATTGTTATGGAGTTGATAAAATGAGATTAAGTCACAATATACCTTCTTTAAATATATATTCAAAGTATTCAAAGGCAATAATTGATCAGACTAAAGCAATGAAAAATATATCTTCAGGTAAAAGGGTAGATACTGCTAGCGATGATCCTTATGCATTAGCACAGAGCGATCAATTCAATATGGAAATAAGAGGACTTCAAATGTCAAGTACTAATTCTCAGGATGCAGTAAGCCTTCTTCAGACTACAGATGGAGGAATGGATGGAATGACATCTATGCTTCAAAGAATAAGGAGTTTAGCTGTTCAGTCTGCAAATGGAACAGAATCTGATTCAGACAGACAAGCTATTCAAGCTGAGACTAAGACTCTTGTAGATGGAATAGATAATCTTTCAAAAAGTACAAATATAAATGATGTTAATCTTATTGCACAAGATGGAACTAGCACTAAGACAGTTATGGTTGGGGGGAATGTAGGAGAGACGTTACAGCTTCCAACATATAACTTAACAGCAGCAGCTCTTAACCTTAAAGACAGCAGTGGAAATTACATTGACTTGTCAACTGAAGCTGGAGCTAAAGCTGCTATTAATACTATTGATTCAGCTATTAGTACAATAGGCAGTGCCAGAAGTAATTATGGTGCTATATCAAATAGATTGAGCAGTGTTATTTCAAATTCATCTGATATTAATATTGTGCTTCAAACAGCAGACAGTAATATAACAGATGCTGATATAGCTTCTGAGATGATGCGTTATTCTAGAGATAGTATTATAAGTCAGGCAGGGATTGCGATGATGGCGCAGACTAATAAATTCCCTCAGGATGTACTTAATATTTTGCAAAATATAAAATAAAAAAAGCCCTTATGGGCTTTTTTTATTGCGTTAATTATTGTAAGTAATATTGATATTGTCAAAAGTTGTCAAAAGTTATTAAAAGTTATTAAAAATTCTTAATAATGCTTTTTTATCTATAAATTTATATTATAATAAAATTATTAAATAATATTCTATTTGATTAAACAATTTAATAAAACAATTTATACGGTGATGAAAAAATATCCAAGAATCGTCATATGAAAACTAATTATAGCAAGAACAATTAAATAATTTAAATTTATGTTAAATTCCACATGAAAAATATTAAAAAAAATTGTATAATACGTGAATATATTATATAATATAAGCTATAATGAAAAATTAAGTAGAATTAAATTGTTCATATAAAATATTTGCTTAAAGTTAATATATTATAGGAGATGATCGTTAAATTGATAGTAGGGGATGCATCACAAGGCGAATTTACATATGATTTAATAAAACAGGGATTAAATGCAAGCAGCACTAGAGGAGAAGTTATAGCAAATAATATAGCAAATATAAATACTGCTGGTTATAAAAGACGTTATGTTACCTTCGAAAGTACACTTCAAGATAGTATGGATAACATTTCTATGAAAAAAGATAATCCAAAGCATATGGATGCTGGAGATGAATATGGAAGTATAAATGTACAAGAAGATGATACAGGAAGCATGAGAACCGATGGTAATAATGTTGATATAAATACAGAAATGTCAAATCAAGCACAAAATACACTAATGTATCAAACACTTACAAATCAAGCAAATAGTAGAATAAATATGGCGAAGTCAGTGATTAATGGAGGTAATTAATTATGGGAGCTTTTAGTGCTTTAAACATAAGTGCTACTGGACTTTCAGCAGAAAGTCTTAGGATGGATACAATATCTTCTAATATTGCTAATGTGGATACTACAAGGAGTAATATACCAGGACAACCTTATAGAAGAAAGATAGCAGTGTTCCAGCAAAATCTTGATGAGAGTATGAATTCTAATACAGGTGAGATGGAAACAAACTTAAAGGGAGTTAAAGCTGTTGGAATTGTAAATGATAATTCACCATTTCAACAGAAATATGATCCAACAAATCCAGATGCAAATGCACAGGGATATGTGTTAATGCCAAATGTAAATGTATTAGATGAAATGGCAGATTTGGAATCTTCAACAAGGGCATATCAAGCAAATGTTAGTGTAATGGGAGCAGAAAAGGCTATGTATTCTTCTGCTCTTAATATTGGGAAGTAGGAGGGGATTAAATGAATGTAAATCAGTATATACCAACTAGTGGCATATATAGCAGCTCATTAGACAGTACTTCGAAAAATAATTCTACTGATAATCAAAGTTCAGCATCTGCTGTTGATTTCTCTCAGATATTAAAGAATCAATTGCAGAATGTTAATGACCAACAGGTTACAGCAGACGATACAACAAATAAATTTATTCAAGGCGACAGCAGCACAGACATTCATCAAGTTATGCTTGCAACATCTGAAGCACAGTTGTCACTTGATGCAGCAGTACAAATTAGGAATAAAATAGTTCAAGCATATCAGACTTTGAATCAAATGCAGGTATAAGTAGGGAGTGCATATAATGAACAAGCTTTTAGACGGAATTAAGGGTCTTAAGGACAAATGGCTTAATTTAAGTAAGACTAAGAGAATAGTCTCTATAATTTTGACTGCAGCAGTAATTGTTGCAATTACAGTAGGAACTATAACAGCCACTAAAACAAAATATGGTGTGTTATATTCAAATTTGAATTCTACTGATGCTAATACAGTTATAACTAAATTAAAATCAGATAAAGTTGATTATAAAGTAGATTCAAGTACAAATACAATTTATGTACCTCAAAGTAAAATGGATGATTTAAGGCTTGAATATGCTACATCTATTAAGAACGGAAGTACTGGATTTGAACTTTTTGATAATAGCAGCAGTCAATTTGGAATGACTGACCAGCAGTTTAATGTTACGTATCAAAGAGCACTGCAGGGTGAAATAGAAAGAACAATAAAAAGTCTACCTGCTATTGATGATGCCAGAGTTGAAATAGTTATGGCAGATGATTCGACTTTTGTAAAAGATTCTTCACCTGCAACAGCATCTGTTTATTTGAAGTTAAAACCAGGTCAAACACTAAGTAAGAGTCAAGTAAAGGCTATTGTGGCGCTTGTTTCTGGAGCTGTTAAAAATTTACCAGCTGCAAATGTTAAAGTAGTAGACAATAATATGAACCTTTTAACAGAGGGACTTGAAAATAAAGATGGGTCAGGCAGTTCTGATCTTACAGAAACAACTTCTCAAATAAGCGCAGCAGAACAAAAAGAAGAGACAGCTCTTCAAAAGAAAATATTAAGCCAACTTGAACCTGTATATGGTAAAGATAAAGTAAAGGTTCAGGTCAATGCAGATATGAACTTTGATTCAACACAGCAGGATTCGACAGTTGTTCAAAATCCTGTAGTTGTAAGCGAACATGACATAAATGATGTAAATCCAAATGGTAACTCGGCAAGTAGTAGTGGCAGCCCTAATGATAATAATAATTCTTCAAGTCAAATTGTTAACCAAGCGTCAACAAATGGACAGCCTTCAACACATAATGAAACTACAAAGAATTATGATACTTCAAAAACTGAAACTAAAACTACAGTAGCACCGGGAAATATAAAAAGACTTACAGTTTCAGTACTTGTAGATGGTAAGGTAAGTAATGCTACACAAACTACTATAAATAATATAGTAAGCCAAGCAGCAGGTATAAATCCTCAAAGAGGAGATACTGTAAGCATTGAAGGCATGAGATTTGATACGAGTTTAGCAAAGGCAGAACAAAAAGCTCTTGATCAGATGAATGCACAGCAGCAAGCAGATAGTAAGAATGCATTAATAAGAAATATAGTTATTGGATCTGTTCTTGGAGTTTTGGCAATTGTAGGACTTATTCTATTTATTAGAAAAAGAAGAAGAGATAGAGAATATGAAGATGAAGACTATGATTATGATGATGATATAGATACCACAGTTGCTCCAAAAGAGGCAACACAGCAATTTGCACCTATTGAATTTGAGAATAAGACAGAAAAAACACATTTGGAAAATGAAATTAAAAATTATGCAAACAATAAGCCAGATCAGGTTGCTGACGTAGTAAAAGCATGGCTTGCAGAAGATGAGAGGTGATATAGTATATGGCTAAAGAAAAACTAACAGGAGTTCAGAAAGCTGCTATACTATTCATTACATTAGGGCCAGAGGCTTCAGCAGGAATAATTAAAAAGCTTCCTGAAAGAGAAATACAAAAAATAACTTATGAAATTGCAAATATAAATGCTGTCAAGCCTGATCAAAAACAGGATATACTAAATGAATTTATGGCTATGAACAAAGCTAAGGACTATATAGTTGAAGGTGGACTTGGTTATGCAAAAGAACTTCTTGGAAAGGCACTTGGAACTCAAAGAGCAAAAGAAATACTAGATAAAGTTGCAGAAGCTACAGAACAGTATAGACCTTTTTCTATTGCAAGAAAGGCAGACCCACAGCAGCTTTTAAATGTAATTAGCAATGAACATCCACAGACAATAGCACTTATTTTATGCTATTTACAATCGGATAAGGCAGGACAGATTTTATCAGCACTTCCTGAGGACATGCAAAGTGATGTAGCATGTAGAGTTGCAACAATGAGTAATACCTCACCAATGGTTATAAAAGAAATAGAAAAAGTCTTAAATGGTAAACTTTCATCTGTTGTAAGAGCTGATGTAACAACTCTTGGTGGAGTTAAAACTATTGTTGATATACTTAACCAAGTTGATAGAACTACTGAGAAAAACATTACAGAAGAACTTGAAAAAGAGAATCCAGAGCTTGCTGAGAAAGTTAAAGAATCTATGTTTGTATTTGAAGATATTATTACTCTTGATGATGCTTCAATTCAGAGAGTTCTTAGAGAAGTTGACAATAAAGATCTTTCTCTTGCACTTAAAGGATGTTCTGATGAAGTTTCAGATGCAGTTTTCAGGAACCAATCAAAGAGAGCTGCCGCTTCTTTAAAAGAAGATATAGAATTCCTTGGACCTGTAAGACTTATGGATGTTGAAAAGGCACAACAGAAAATTGTTGGCATAATAAGAAGACTTGATGAAACTGGTGAAATAGTTATGGCAAGAGGTGGAGAAGATGCTATTGTCCTCTAATGTAATTAAAAATACTAAAATAAAGTCAAATGAAAGAAAAGAAATAGTTACTGAAGGTTACACTAAAGTAAATAACCAATCTTTGGAAGACATTAAAGGGATTTTAGAGGAAAACAGTAGTGGAAATTATAAAGCTATAACTGAGTTCGCTTCTAGCATTGTTGAAGATGCAAAAAAGAAAGCGGAAGAAATAAAACAAAAAGCTATTTTGGATGCACAAGAAATTGAAGTAAAGGCTCATGAAGAGGGATACAAGGCAGGAGAAAAAGAAGGCTATGATAAAGCTTACAATGAAACTATTGTGAAGGGAAAATTAGAAGTAGAAAATTTTAAGTCTCTTGCAGAACAAAATGCTTCAAGTATAATCACCAATGCAAAATATAATTATGAAAAATATTTATTAGATAATAGAGAGTCTATTAAAAAGCTTTCGTTATCCATTGCTGAAAATATTTTAAAAAGAGAAGTAAAAAATGAAGATGGAATAAATGACATGATTTACTCCGCTGTAGAACTTTCAAAGAACAGTGAACTTATAATGATTAAATGTAATAAAACACATGTTAATAGTGTAAAAGATGCTGTACAGAATTGGAAAAGAGAAATGCCAACTTTAAAGCAAATATTTGTTATTGAAGATAATTTCCTTAAAGATGGCAGCTCTATAATTGAAAAGAACAATGGAAAGATAAAAGTTGATATTGATATAGGACTTGATAAAATCAAATCTGAAATTTTAAATAGTCATTAATAGGAGAAATGCTAATGTCAATAGTGGATTTTGAAGCCTTAACAAAAAAAATTCAAAAATGCAATACTATGTATGTAGAAGGTATAGTTAGTAAAGTAATAGGTCTTACTATAGAGGTACAGGGAATTTCAGCTTTTGTTGGAGAGGTATGTAAAATATACAATGAAAGTAAAGATGAAATAGATTGTGAAGTAGTTGGCTTTAAGGAAAAGGATGTCATACTTATGCCACTTGGAGAATTAAATGGTATATCTCCTGGATGTAAGGTCTTGCCTACAGGAAAACCTCTTAGCGTTTCATGTTCTTCCGATTTATTTGGAAGAGTTTTGGATGGACTTGGAAAGCCTCTTGATGGAAAAGATATAAAAAAAGGACAACCATATAAACTTAATAGTGAACCACCGGACCCTCTAAAGAGAAGAAGAATTACTGAGGTTATGCCAACAGGAGTTAGAGCTATTGATGGATTTTTAACTTGCGGTGAAGGACAGAGAATTGGTATATTTGCAGGAAGTGGAGTGGGTAAGAGTACAACCCTTGGCATGATAGCAAGAGAAGCTAAGGCTGATGTGAATGTCATAGCACTTATAGGCGAAAGAGGAAGAGAAGTACGTGACTTTATTGAAAAGGATCTTAATGAAGATGGAATGAAAAAGTCAATAATAGTATGTGCTACTTCCGATAAACCCGCACTTGTTAGAATAAAAGGTGCATTTACAGCTACAGCTATTGCAGAATATTTTAGAGATCAAGGGAAAAAAGTTGTACTTATGATGGACTCTGTTACAAGATTTGCTATGGCTCAAAGAGAAGTTGGACTTGCAATTGGAGAACCACCTGCAACTAAAGGATATACACCTTCTGTCTTTGCAATGCTTCCTAAGCTTATGGAAAGATCAGGAATGTCAGATAAAGGTTCAATCACCGCTTTTTATACAGTACTTGTTGATGGAGATGATTTTAATGAACCAATATCTGATGCTGCTAGAGGTATACTAGATGGACATATTATTTTATCAAGAGCGTTAGCAGCAAAAAATCATTATCCAGCTATTGATGTGTTAAACAGCATAAGCAGGCTTATGTCAGAAATTGCAGATGATGACCACAAAAAAGCTGCTTCAGTTGCAAGGGATTTACTTGCTACGTATAAAAATTCAGAAGATATTATAAATTTAGGAGCTTATGCAAGGGGCAGCAACAAAAAAATTGATATTGCTATAAATTATCATGAAAAGATCATTAGTTACTTAAAACAGTCTATAGATGAAAAATGCAGCTTTGAGGACAATGTAAATAGTCTTAAAGCTATGTTTAATTAGAGGTGCATATGAAAAAATTTGATTTTAAACTTCAAAAACTTCTAGATATAAGAGCTCAAAAGGAAAATGAAAGTAAAATAATTTTTAAAAGTGCAGAAGATGAAAGGGTTAAGGCTGAAAATAATTTAAAGAATTTAAATGATAATTTTGAAAAATACAGTAATAGGAAAATTAATTCAGTTGTTGATCAAAAGATAACACATGTTTATTTAAAATCACTTTCTTCATGTATAAAAATAGCAAATGAAGAACTTATAGATAAGAAAAATGATGTTGAAAATAAAAGAGAAGATTTGAAGCAAAGGCAAATTGAGAAAAAAACTGTTGAAATCTTAAGAGATAAGCAAAGAAAAAAATATATTGATGATCAAAATAGGATTGAACAGAATCAAAATGATGAATTTGCTCTTTATGGATATATGAGAAGATTCGGCGAAGGGAGGTGATATTATAAATAGCGTGAGTGTAAACATTCAAGTACAAAGTAGTGCAAATAGTAGTATAAATGTTACAACTACAAATGTAAATAATACTACAAATAGTTCTGCAAGCAGTACAGCAAATTTTCAAAGTGTATTATCTAGTAAAGCAAATAGTGTGTCTAATGATAAAAGTGGAAGTATAGGAAATGGAACGAATTCAAATGATAACACTAATGCAGATGATAGCAGCAAGATAAATTTGAACAATTCAAACAGTAGCAGTAAAGTTGTTTCTACTTCTGATTTAAAAAAAGATGTGGATAATGCTATTGAGGATATTCAAAGTAATAGTAAAAATGATGGATCAAGTGATGATAATAAAGATGACAATGCAATTCTTTCAATTTTAACAAGTTTGCAACAAATTTTAAATTCAATTACAGATGCTAATGGAAATATAAAAGCACAAATAACTGATAATCAGAATTTAAGTCAAGGTATTGCATCTAATCTTTTAGCATTACAAAATGATCTTAACAAACTTGCACAATTTGAAAATAACTTAGGAAATTTAAGTAAAACAAGCTTGCAAGCTTCAGGTTTAAATTCAAATGAACTTTTGAATATTGCAAATCAAATTGGAAGTTTAACACAAAATTTAGAGCCAATGAGTTCAAATACTTCTCCTTTAGGCAGCACGTTAGAAAGTTTAGGGTTAAGTGAGTTAGGAGCTAATAGTAATTTAGAGGAAGTTTCTAATGATAAGACCAATACTCCATCAAAATCAAGTGAAAATTTGAATAGTTCTAGCGAGGGAGATCTTATTAAGAATATAGAAAATGATTTAAAGAGTATTTTGCAGACTTTAAATTCAAGCAGTAGTAAGACAAGTGTGGATTCCAGTACTGATATTAACAATCAAATAAATGTGATAAATAGTGAAATCAAAACTATTGATAATTCTAAAAATAGTAATTCACAGAATTTGTCAAATGGTAATAGCAGTGGCGAGAACAGTGCAAACACTGATAAGTCAAGTGAAGTATTAAATAAGATTATTGGAAATGATGATGAGAGTAGTCAGCAGTATTCAAAAGTTATAAATATGGCAAATCAAGTTTTAAATAATGCAAATACTGTTTCAAAAGCTGAGGCTGCACCCCAAGAACCTCAAGTTAGAAGTTCAAATTTTACTGAGGACATTATTAAAAACATGAAGTACATGGAAGACAATGATGTTAAGAATATGACTTTAAAAATACAGCCTAAAGAACTTGGAGAAGTAACAATTAGTGTTACAGCTGATAGAAGTGGATTAATGACTGCTAACATAACAGCTAGTACTAAAGAAGCTTATAATATTTTAAATTCAAACTTTAATAGTATAGGAAATGAAACCAGTAATCAAATGGTTAAAATTCAAAGTGTAAATATAAACATATACAATGGAGATACGACGTATTTTAAAGATGGTTCTCAAAACAATGGAAACAGTGAAAACAATGGAAAAAGCAAAAGACACCGTAATAGATTATCTAGTTCCAGTGATAATTTAGAAGATGATGATAATGTTCCAAGTTCAATATATAGCAGTGGTGAAGTAGATGCTTTAGCATAAAAAGGAGGCAATTAAATGTCAACAGTATCAGGAGCAAATCAAGGTGGATATGTTCAACCAACAACTAGCTCTTCAGATGTTACAGATAGAGGAACTAAAGTGGTTCAACCAGGTCAAAATGATGATGAAAATACATTTATTAAAATCTTGGTAGCAGAAATGTCTAATCAAGATCCAACTAGCCAAAGTCAAGATCCAACTCAATATATATCTCAGCTTGCACAATTTTCATCATTAGAGCAGATGACTAACTTAAATACTACTATGAAATTAAATGGAGCTGCATCACTTCTAGGAAAAGCAGTTGAATTTAATGCATTAGATGCCAATGGACAAAATTATGTAGGAGTTGTAAAGGGAATTTCTAAAAATGGAGATAACATAACTTTAGATGTAGTTACTAGTGATAGTGGAACTGAATCAATAAAGCAATTTGATTACAGTCAAATTATGGCTGTAGCAGATGCAGCAGCTGTAGGCAGCGGCACTGGTGGTTCATCAACTCCAAGCAGTGGTACTAGTGGTTCATCAAGTGCAGGCAGTTCCAGTACAAATAATTCAGGAAGTACTACAAAGAGTTAAGATAAGCCATGAGCTTTAGAGTAATAAATGGAAAAGCTTATCCTGTAGGATTAATAGATGATGTAAGCAGTACAAATAAAACTGGAACTTTAAAAAAAGACAAAAATGATTTTCAAAATCTATTAAATACTGAGATGACAAAGGATAATGGATTTGTGATTTCAGGGCATGCAGCAAGCAGATTAAAATCAAGAAATATAAATTTAAATGAAAATGATATGAAAGCTATAAATGATGGGATAAACAAAGCAGAGGAAAAAGGAGCAAAAGATTCTGTTATTTTGTATAAAAATTTAACATTCATAGCAAGTATAAAAAATAGAACAATAATAACTGCTGTAGACAAGGAAAATTCAAAACAAAATGTTTTTACTAATGTGGACAGTGTAGTAATGCTTTAGGCTGGACCTTTAAGGAAGCCTTAATTAACGGATTGAAAGATGTTAATTGTAAAGCAAAAGTTATTAACAAAATAAATGGAGGTTATTTTATGGCACTACAATTTATGTATTCAGGAATTTCAGGTATGCAGGCAAATCAACAATATCTTAACGTAATAAGTAATAATATAGCAAACTCACAGACAACAGCTTTTAAAAGTTCGAATGTAACCTTTGAGGATACATTAAGCCAAACTGTTCAAGGAGCAAGTGGTTCTACGCTTAATATGGGAGGTATAAACCCTCAGCAGGTTGGTATGGGAACAAGCATAGAAGGAATAACTAAAAATATGAGCCGAGGAGATTTGTTAACAACAAACGTAAATTCTGATTTGGCACTTGATGGAAATGGATTTTTTATTGTTGCTAGTGGACCACTGGTAAATGCTGATAATGGCATAGGAGTAAATCAAGAGTCTGGAACACATAACATAAATTCAGATTCACTAACTACTTCAGGAGCAAAACTTTCCTATACAAGGGATGGATCATTTTCTCTTGATACAGATGGTAATTTAACATTAAATGGATATAGAGTAATGGGGTATCCTATTTCAAATGACCCTGCAGATACTGCAGCTACAGCAAAAACACCTAATTATATACAATTTGCAGGCTTTGTTTTTCAACCAGGACCAGGAGAAGGGTTAAATGGTTATACAGTAACTTACGGAAATGTAGCACCATATACTCCGACTAATGCTACTGTAGATACAAAAGCAAAACAAATAAGAATAGATGGAGATTTCAGTACAGCTGGAAATGTTTCAGCATCAGATCTTCAGACGGCAGTAAATAATGCTTTGGGTAAACAGGGTATAGCTCAAAGTGTTAATGTAACTAATAAAAGTACAGCACTAACTGGTATTTCTTCACCTTTATCAATATCTGCTGGAACCAATACATTAATAGCAACTATAGATGGATCAGCTACTATTTCTATAACTGCAGCAGATGCTGCAACTGCTGCAACTTTATCAAAGTATAAAATAAGTCTTGGAAATGTAGCTCCAGGTACACAACCTAATGTAGATGTTAATACAGCAAAAAACATCATAACAATAGATGGTGATTTTACTAGTAGTGGTTCAATGTCTGGTGTTAATCAAATGCTACATGATAAACTTATAGCAGCAGGAATAAATATTCAAGATTCACCTCTACCAACAGTTACAGATGGAAATATAGTTGCTAATGGAGTTTCAACTCTTTCATTTACAGGTGGTACTCCAGTTGAAAGTATTGATAATAATGGAGTAGTAAACTTTGTAGATGGAACTCAAACTATGTATGCATATGATACAAATTTAAAGAGTTTAAGAATACCAGCTACAGTTTATGATGCTGCAACAGATACACAAGTTAAAGTTAGTTCATACACAGTAAGTGAGAATGGAATAATACTAGGAAGTTTAGCAAATGGTAAAACAGCTGCACTAGGACAAATTGCTCTTGCAAGTTTTAAAAATGATGTTGGTCTTCAAAGTGATGGAGGAAATCTTTATTCTTCAACTGTTAACTCAGGAGATCCAATACTTAAATCAGGTTCAAATACTAGATATGATGACAATTCAGCTTCTTTTGCTGCAATTGACCAAAATAAGCTTGAACAGTCAAATGTTGATTTGTCTACTGAATTCACACATATGATAGAAGCAAGTAGATCTTTCCAAGCAAATGGTAAAATAATATCAACTGGAGATGAAATACTTCAGACTATAATAAACTTAAAACAGTGATGAATAATTAAAAACTTAAAATGGAGAATTGAAATTGTAAATAGCTTCAATTCTCTGTTTATGGTTTTTCTATATCCTGAGAGGAGAATTTTAAATTGATTAAGCTTACTGGTCTTAACCAAAAAGATATTGTATTAAATTGTGAGGTCATTGAAAAAATTGAGGAAATTCCAGAGACAGTTATAACAATGATAAATGGCAATAAATATCTTGTAGAAGAATCACCTGATGAAATTATAGATAAGGTTGTAGCCTTTAAAAGAAGATTTCACACTTCAAGATAAAAAATCAATTAATTTTGATTAAAAAGGAGATACAATAATGGCAGATAAAAAGGAGAAAAAAGGAAAATCTAATATTCTTGTAATAGTACTTATAGCAGTTATAGTTGTATTAATTGCTGCTTTTGCAGCATACTATTTTATATTTAGTAAAGGTTCAAAGAGTAATAACAATAATTCTAATAATTCAGCGCAGACTGTGCAAACTACATCACAGGCAAATGAAGCAACTGTGTCATTAGATGAATCAATTATAAATCTTGCAGATACTGATGCACAAAGATATGCAAAGGTAATAGTTAGTTTTGGATATGATTCTAGCAATTCTAAATTGAATGCAGAACTTACAAGTACAGATGATGACAAAAAACCAATACTAAGTGATGCTGTAATTGGAATATTAAGAAACAAGAAGTCAACAGATTTTACAGGACAGGGACTTGAAGCAATAAAGCAGCAGATACTTAATACTGTAAATCCTTATTTAAAAAATGGTAAAATAGATCACGTATATTTTAAAGAACTCGTTATACAATAGATTAAACGAAGGTGGAAGATAATGTTAGATACATTTGTTATGTTTGTGAAACTTATAGCTGTACTTTTGATTATTCTGCCTTTAATATATGTGAGCATAAAATTTGGAGGGGGAAGATTTCAAGGAATACAAAGTAGAAATTACATGAAGATTCTTGAAAAATTATCCACTTCTAAAGAAAATAGCTTACTTGTTGTAAAGATAGGTGAAAAGGGATATATAATTTCAAGTACTGTAAATAAAATTGAAATTATAAAAGAACTTACTGAAGCTGAAATATCCAAAATAGAAAATTCGAAAAAAATTAAGCAGTATAAAGATTTAAATGAGTTTTTTACTGCATTTAAAAATAAACTCAAGACTAAAAAGGAAGATTAATATGAAGAAAAGGGCAATTATATTAGCACTAGCAGTTTTTTTCTGCTTAATGTTTACAGGGCACAGTGTTATGGCAGATACTACTAGCAGCAATACTATACCTATACCAAAAGTGAATATATCAGTAGGCAATAATGGATCCAATACTCCATCTGGTTATGTAGATAACATAAAAATGCTAATAATGCTTACAATACTTACTTTACTTCCCTCAATAGCAATTATGACTACTAGTTTTACAAGAATAGTGGTTGTTCTTGGATTTTTAAAGAATGCCATGGGTACCCAAAATGCACCACCTAGCCAAGTACTTATAGGTCTAGCACTATTTTTAACGTTCTTTATTATGACACCTACAATTTCAAAGATAAATCAAAATGCTGTGCAGCCTTATGTAAATAATCAAATAACGCAAGATGCAGCAATTAAAGCAGCAGAAAAGCCGCTTAAAGATTTTATGCTTAAGCAGACAAGACAAAAAGATCTCATTTTATTTATGGATGAGGCTAATGAAAACAGGAAAACTCCAACAGATATGATACCTATGCATGTTGTAATTCCTTCATTTATAATAAGTGAACTTAGAACTGCATTTATAATAGGTTTTTTATTATACATACCTTTTGTAATAATAGATTTTGTAGTGGCAAGTATTCTTATGTCTATGGGTATGTTTATGGTTCCTCCGTCAATGATATCACTACCATTTAAGATTCTTTTATTTGTAATGGTAGATGGATGGTACTTAATTGTTAAATCAATAATACTTAGTTTTTCGTGAGGTGATAGCATATGTCAGAACTTATACTTTTAAGTACTTTAAAACAAGCTATATATACAACAATGCTAATAGCTGCTCCTTTTTTAATAGTTTCAGTTGTTGTTGGACTTATAATAAGTATATTTCAGGCCACAACGCAGATACAGGAACAGACACTTACATTTGTTCCAAAGCTTTTGGCAGTTGCAGCAGTTGGAATCCTATTAAGTGCTTGGATTATGCATACAATGGATGATTTTACTATCAGTATATTTAAAATGATAGCAAATATAACTAGATAGGTGTGACTATTAAATGATTAATATTACCTATTTTTCAGCATTATTTTTAATATTTTTAAGAGTACTTACATTTTTTATAGCGCTTGAGGTACTTTTCCCAAATGGATTTCCCAATATGGCTAAAATAGGATTGTCAATGCTAATAGCTTATTTTGTAATATCAGGTATTAATTATTCCAGTTTAAATGATACTAATACTTTGTTATATTTTCAGAAGTGTTGCTTTGAAGTTATAACAGGCTTAGCACTTGGATATCTTACAAACTTAGCATTTATATGTGGAAGAATTGCAGGACAATTTATAGATACTCAAATGGGTTTTGCCATGATGTCAATTTACAATCCAACACTTAAGACAAATACAACTGTTATTGAGAATTTACTTCAATTTTTGGGAGTCATTATATTTTTGCTTATGGATGGACATCTTATTTTAATAAAAGCAATTATGGACAGTTTTAAAGTTATAAGCATAGGTAGTTTCTCATTGGGAGATGGATCTGCAATGTATGCATTAAATGCTTTTATACAGTTTTTTGGCATAGCAATTAGAATAGCACTTCCAATAATTTTAATATTAATTATTACAGATATAGTACTTGGTCTTATTTCAAGAACAGTGCCGCAGCTTAATGTTATGATATTAAGTCTTCCTGTGAAAGTACTTTTAGGTTTATTTGTTTTAACACTTTCACTTCCAGTCATAGTAGATCTTATGGCACATGCTTTTAATATGATACCGGACATGTGGAAGGGATTTTATAAAATACTTCCTGGCATAATAATATTTGCAGCAGATGATAAGACAGAAAATGCAACTCCAAAGAAAAAGAGCGATGCAAGGAAAAAAGGTCAAGTAGCAAGGAGTAAAGATATACCTTTAGCTGTTACCCTTTTAACATCGAGTATTATTTTAGTAACTTTAGGAGATTTTTTATATAACAGACTTAGAACTATGATGATTGTATATTTTAGTGATTATGTTGGAAAAGAATTAACGTTTTATACAGTTCAACATGTTTTTATATATGCACTTTATAATATAGGTATTATATTTTTATGTTTTGCAGTTCCAATAATGGTTGCTGGAATTGCTGCAAATATAATGCAGACAGGATTTATGTTTACAGGTGAGTCACTTAAACCAGATTTTAAAAAACTAAATCCAATATCAGGTTTTAAAAAAATGTTTTCAGTTAGAACAGTAGTTGATCTTCTAAAGGATGTATTAGTTGTATTAGTTGTAGGAATAGTTGGTTATCAATTTATTATGAGTAATTTTAATAATATACTTGCCATGAATACACTTAATTTCACAGCAATACCAAATGTTTTAAAGGGACTTATAGTATCTATATTTTTAAAAATCTCGGTTATAATGGCAATTATTGCAGCCACCGACTATATATATCAGCGTTTTATGTTTAACAAAGAGCTAAAAATGTCTAAGCAGGAAGTAAAGGATGAATTTAAGCAAGATGAAGGAGATCCTAAAGTAAAATCAAAACGAAAGCAGAAGATGAGAGAACTTGCTTCAAGAAGAATGATGTCAAGTGTACCTGATGCTACAGTTGTAATAACAAATCCTACTCATGTTGCAGTAGCACTTAAATATGTAGAGGGAGATGGAAATGCACCTGTACTTTTGGCAAAGGGACTTGATAGAGTTGCACTTAAGATAAAGGAAGTTGCTAAAGAAAATGAGGTTCCAATAATTGAGAATAAACCTCTTGCAAGACTTATATATAAAGAGGTTGAAATTGAAGATGAAATACCTACTGAAATGTACCAGGCTGTTGCCGAAATACTGGCTATAGTATTCAAGATGAAAAAGAGGTAAGGGATGAATTCAAATGAACAATAACAAGAGAAAATTTAGTCTAAAAGATAATGCAAATGTTTTTGTAGCATTTGGAGTAGTTGCAATTGTACTTATGATTATAATACCACTTCCAACACCACTTTTGGATGTGCTTATTGTTACTAATATAACAATAGCAGTAATTATAATTTTAACAACATTGTTTACAACAGAAGTTTTACAATTGTCGGTATTTCCTACGTTGCTTCTTATTACAACACTGTTTAGAATTGGACTTAATATTTCTTCAACAAGATTAATATTAACACAGGCTAATGCAGGAGAAGTAATAAGTGCTTTTGGAAACTTTGTTGTAGGTGGAAATTATGCTGTTGGAATAATAATATTTCTAATAATTATAATAGTACAATTTATTGTTATTACTAATGGTGCAGGAAGAGTTGCAGAAGTTGCTGCAAGATTTACATTGGATGCAATGCCAGGTAAACAGATGAGTATTGATGCTGATCTTAATGCAGGACTTATAAATGACATGGAAGCAAAAGAAAAAAGGCAGAACCTTCAAAAGGAAGCAGATTTTTATGGATCTATGGATGGTGCTTCTAAGTTTGTAAAAGGTGATGCAGTTGCTAGTATTATTATTGTTGCAATTAATATTATTGCAGGTTTTGCAATAGGTATTATGCAGCTTAATATGAGTGCAGGAGAGGCAGCACAAACTTATGTAAAATTAAGTGTTGGTGATGGACTTGTAAGTCAGGTCCCAGCTCTTTTGATTTCTGTTGCTACAGGTATTATTGTAACGCGTTCTGGTGGGAATGATACTGATTTTGGAACACAACTTGTGTCTCAGTTAACAACTTTTCCAAAGGCTCTTGCAATTGCAAGTTTACTTTTAACTATAATGGGTTTTTTACCAGGTTTCCCAACATTGGCATTTTTAATTCTTGCAATTGCATGTGGTGTTTGTGCATATATGTTATTTAAAGATGAAAAGAATAAGACAATGCAAAAAGAAACAGCCAAAAATGATGAAATTGCACAGAAAGAAAGTAAGGAACCTGAAAATGTTATGAACCTTGTTTCTGTTGAACCTATGGAAATTGAAATTGGATATGGACTTATACCTCTGGCAGATGAAGCTTCAGGAGGAGATCTTCTTCAAAGAATTGCATCTGTTAGAAGGCAGTGTGCTATTGAAATGGGAATAGTAGTACAGCCTATAAGAATAAGAGATAATTTGCAGCTTAAGACAAACGAATACGTTGTAAAAATAAGGGGAACTATAGTTTCAAAAGGAGAACTTATGCCTAGTATGCTTTTATCAATGGATCCAACTGGTGAAAACGGAGAAATACAAGGCATTAAAACTGTAGAGCCTACCTTTAACCTTCCAGCTGTATGGATAAATAAAGACCAAAGAGAGGAAGCTGAAATAAAAGGCTTTACAGTAGTTGACCCGACAACGGTTATGGTTACTCATTTAACAGAAACTATAAAATCTCATTCATATGAACTTCTTGGGAGACAGGAAGTTAAAGCGCTTATTGATTCTATGAAAGAAAAATACAGTGCAGTTGTTGATGAACTTATACCAGATCTTATGACAATTGGAGAGCTTCAAAAAGTACTTCAAAATTTACTTAAAGAAAAAGTTCCAATTAAAGATATGGTAACTATAATGGAAACACTTGCTGATAATTCAAGAGATACAAAGGACATAGAAGTCCTTACTGAATATGTAAGAATGGGACTTGGAAGGACAATTTGTAATCCTCTTATAAGTGAAGATAATAAAATTGTAGTAGCTACTTTTTCACAAGAAGTGGAAAAAACTATTGCAAACAACATTCAAAAGTCAATGAAAGGATCGTTCCCAGCTGTTGATCCAGATACTACTTCAAAAATATTAACTAGCATTAAAAACACTTTGGATTCCATATATTTCCCGGAAAATCAGCCTGCACTTTTAGTTTCACCTAAGATAAGACCAGCAGTTAGAAAACTTGTTGAAATGGTGTTCCCAAATGTAACTGTACTTTCACTTAATGAAATACCTAATGACGTTCAGATAAATGCAGAAGGAGCTGTTAATATATAATGATTATTAAAAAATACATTGTAAATAACATGAATGAAGCTATGACAAAAATTAGGCGTGAAATGGGAAAAGATGCTGTAATAATAAGTCAAAGGAAAGTTCATAAAAAAGGCATTTTTGGATTTTTATCTTCAAAACAAATTGAGGTTACAGCTGCATCTGAAAGTATTAATAAAGTAAGCAGGAAAAGGACAGTATTTGATAATGAAGACGAGGATTCTTCACCTAATATAACACAGAGTATTGAGGCAATTAAAAAGGCAATTAAAAAGAATTCATCTGAAAAAGAAAATAGAGGTAATAATCTAAATTCAAAAATACAGGGAAGTACAAGTAATGAATTGATAAATGAAATGCGCGAAATGAAAAGCATGATTAATTCTATTAAAGAGGGAAAGCCACAAAATGAAAAAAATGAACTTTTTAAAACATTAGAATCTTATGATTTAGATGAAACCATAATTGAAGATGTTATACATATGGTGAAACTTGATAAAAGTGATTTAAGTGAAGAAGAGAAAGTAAAAAATGTCTTGGAAAAAGTTATTAAAACTGTACAATTTAAAACTGATCATGTTGTTGTGTTCGTTGGGCCAACAGGGGTTGGCAAAACTACAACAATTGCAAAGCTTGCTGGAAAGCTTTCTCTTGTTGAAAATAAAAAAGTTGGACTTATAACTGTAGATACCTATAGAATTGGTGCAGTTGAACAGCTAAAAACTTATGCTGATATTATGAATTTACCTTTTGAGGTTGTGTTTTCTATAAAAGATATGGAAAAAGCTATAGATTCAATGAAGGATCGTGATGTCATACTTGTAGATACAACAGGAAGAAGCAGTAAAAATGCAATGCAGATTTCTGAACTAAGAGCTTTTATAGAAAAAACACATTCTACAAATATAAATCTTGTTATGAGTTGCACTACCAAAAATAGGGATATTAAATCTATAGTTGAGGGATACTCAATTTTAAATTATAATAGTGTTATAATAACAAAACTTGATGAGACTACAACTTATGGTTCGATTTTAAACATTCTAAATTATGCAAAAAAACCAGTTTGTTATGTTACTACAGGTCAAAATGTGCCTGATGATATAAAAGTCTTAGGTTCTAAAGAAATTTCAAATCTTATTATGGGAGTTGAAACTGTATGTTAGATCAAGCACAGAAATTAAGACAGATGGCATATGGTAATAATGAAGAAGCTGATAATGGTGCAAATGGTAATGACAATAAACCTACTATAATAACTGTAACTTCTGGAAAAGGTGGCGTTGGTAAAAGTAATTTTGTTGTGAATTTAGCTCTTACTTTGCAGAAAAGTGGAAAGAAAGTTCTTATTTTTGATGCTGATATGGGAATGGGTAATGACGACATACTTCTTGGATTCCTACCAAAATACAATGTATATGATGTTATTTTTAATGATAAGTCAATTGATGAAGTAATAGTTGAAGGAGAATATGGAGTTAAGCTTTTACCAGGCGGCAGTGGAATGATGAGAGTTAATGAAATTTCAAATGATAAGAGAAATGCATTTTTAAATAAGCTTTCTAAAATAGGGGATGTTGATTATATAATAATGGATACAGGAGCTGGAATAAACAGAAGTGTGCTTGGATTTATTTCTTGCTGTGATGAACTTATTATTATTACGACGCCGGAACCAACATCCCTTACAGATGCCTACAGTCTTATGAAAGCAGTAGTTCATTTTAAAGTAAAGAATAACGCAAAAATTGTTGTAAACAGAACTTTTGATATTTCCGAGGGAGAAAAAGTTTTTAAAAAGTTTAAAAATGCAGTTAATACATTTTTAAAAGTTGATGTGCAGTATATGGGAAACATCTCAGAGGATACAGTGGTAACTAAGGCAGTTAGAAATCAAGATCCATTTGTTCTAAGTTCACCAAATTGCAGCGCTGCAAAAGATATTTCTAAAATAGCTGATAGGCTTCTAGGAATTCCAAATAATAGTGGAACAAGTCTCACGGGGCTTTTTAAAAAGATATTTAATATATTTTCATAAGGAGTTTTTTGATGGATAGTAAAATTGATGAACTTAACGTAAATACAAAATGTGAGATCTTAATTGATAACAAAGTTTATAAGAGTAATGTTCAGGATATAGATAAAAATGCTATATCGATAAGCCTTCCTGTTAGTAATGGAGAATATGCAATGCCATCAAAAGGTGTTACTGTAGAGGTTATATACTATGATAAAAACAATGTGTATTCATTTATAACAGATGTTGTTGGAAGAAAAACAGATAAAGTAAAATTAATAGTTCTAAATAAGCCAGCATATATAAAAAAGGTACAGCGAAGAAAATTCTTTAGAATTGAAGTTTCAAAAGAAGCTCAATTTATTAAAATTGATAAAGAATTAAATAAAGAATCAATTAATAAAGTTTTAAAAAATACAGGAGAATTTTTTAAGGGATTTATAGTAGATATAAGCGGTGGAGGTTTCAAATTTATATCTAGTCAGAATATAAAAAAAGATGATTTCTTTCTAGCTAAAATTCCTATTGAAAATGAAAGTATACCTGTAATATGCAAATGTGTAAGGTCAGATAAAGATGCTATAACTAAAGCAAATGTATGTGGATTTTCATTCTATAAAATTGATGATAAAGCAAGAGATAAAATTGTAGTTTATATTTTTAAGCTTATGAGGGAACACATGAAAAAAAATTAGGGGGATTAAGTATGTCTGTGGTTGGGATTCTTGATAATAAAGAAGAAATTGTAAAGAAATATATTCCATTAGTTAAATATATTGCATCAAGAGTAATTATAGGCAAATCAAAGTATATTGAATACGAAGATCTAGTAAGTTATGGAATGGTTGGACTTATGGATGCATTTAATAAATTTGATTCAAGTAAGGGTATGAAATTTTCAAGTTATGCTTCTATAAGGATAAAGGGATCAATGATAGATGAACTTAGAAAAAATAGCCCAATATCCAAAGGTGCAATGGATAAGTTAAATAAATACAATCAAGTTGTGGAAAAATTACAAAAACAATTTTTAAGAGAACCTACTAATGATGAGATTGCAGAGAATATGGAAATATCAATGAATGAATTTTGCAAAATTGAGAATTATATAAATTATATATCAGTAGTATCCCTTGAAAGTTTGATATTTTCAGATGACGATGACATGCCATTAATTGGAGCAGTTGAGGATAACAAGAGTCCAAGCCCAGAAAAAAGCTTAGAAGAAAAAGAAGAAATAGAATATCTTACAAAAGCATTGGATTTATTAAATGAAAAAGATAAAACAGTTTTGTCACTATATTACTATGAAGGCTTTACGCTAAAAGAAATAGGTAAAGTTCTTTTGGTTTCTGAATCAAGGGTGTGCCAGCTTCACACAAGAGCAATAATGCACCTTAGAAAAGCAATGAAAAAGTTAAAATATGAATAGTTTGGAGTTGTTAATATGATTACATTCTTACTTCTTTTAATAGGCATCTTATTAGTAGTTTTAAATTTACGTGCAATTAAAGATAATAGCTTTGACAAAAAGATGAAAGAAGCCAAAGAAAACACAGGAGATTTTGAACTAAAATTAGGCGAGATGAGAAAAGAATTTGCTGAAACGGTACTTGAACTTCAAAAGGATATTGAAGAATTAAAAGATGATAAAAAATTTGCAAATAATATTAAAAGTATTCATATAAATGACGAATATAAAGATAAGGGTATTTACAATGAAAATTCAGAAGAAATAAATAAAGATGAGCACAATGAAGATAACAAGAAAGATAACAAAAAAGAAGATTCAAAAAGACCTGTAAATGGTGCCCAAATAAAAGAAATTGAAAAACTTTTGAAAAAGGGGCTATCTGAAGATGATATATCTCAAAAGCTTGGAATAGGTAAGGGGGAGATACTATTAATAAAAGATTTATATCTAAAATAGTAAATTTTCTTAAATTTATTTGCGATAGAAAAATACTTTTGGGAATTGGTATTGGTATCATAATAGCTACGTTATTTATGGCAACTGAAAAATCAATTGTGAGCTTAAGCAAATCATCAATTGAACAGAAAGCTTACAATTATGGAATGAGATATCCTGAGGATATGAGAGTAATAAATAGTAAGGGAGTGGGAAAATGATAAGAAGTATATATTCGGCTGTTTCAGGCATGTTAGTTCAGCAAAATAAAGAAAATGTGATATCAAATAACATTGCAAATATAAATACATATGGGTTCAAGCAAGATAATCTGGAAGCTAAAACTTTTAGAGATGTACTCATGGCAAATAATGAAGGTAAAAATGTTCTTGGTGAAATGAGTATTGGAAGTGCTATTGATGGAACTACAACTGAATTTACACAAGGAAATATTACTACGACTAATCTTAGTACTGATTTTGCAATTAACGGTCGTGGCTTTTTTACAGTAAAGAATCCTTCTGATAATCAAAATTATTATACGAGAGATGGACATTTTCATGTTAATTCACAAGGTTATTTAGCAGATGAAAATGGAGATTATGTAATGGGCAAAAATTTAAGCACAGGTGCAGAGGAACCTATAAATGTTGGAAGTGGACAGATTTCTAGTGATGGATATGGAAATTTAAATATAAATGGAAGCCCTGCATATTCAATGAACCTTGTGGATTTTAACGATTATAATTCACTTAAAAAAGTTGGAAATAATTTATACTCAGGAGCAAATCCTATACAAAATGCAAATGTTACTGTACAGGAAGGTTCACTTGAAGGTTCCAATGTAAGTTCTACTGATGAGGCAGTAGACATGATGTCTACAATGAGAAACTTTGAAGCTAATCAAAAAGTTGTTCAGTCAGCTGATCAAACGATTCAAGAGGCAATAAAAGTGGGGACAGTAGGACAATAAAATAATTTATGTTAGGTAAGGTGATTTTATATGGATTCAATGATGTACACTTGTGTTGATACAATGAATGCGCAGCAGCAAAAGCTTGATATGATATCAAATAATATTGCTAATGTTAATACTGACGGTTATAAATCTGCAAACGTAGGCTTTAGTGATTTGCTATATGAAACTTCAGTTAGACTGGGAACACCTGTTACTGATAATACTGGAAGGCTTGTTGATCCACAGTATGGTACAGGGGTAAAAAGCACTGAAATGATTAGAGATAATAAACAAGGAAGTTTAATGCAGACAGGATTAAAAGCCAATTTAGCAATTGATGGAGAAGGCTATTTTAGAGTAATACGTCCAAATGGAAGTTATGCTTATACTAGAAGTGGAGACTTTCAGCTTGATACTCAAGGAAGACTTGTAGATAATAATGGAGACAGACTAGATATTGCTTTTAATAATGGTGCAGTTGCTTTGGGAAATGATAATTATACTGTTGCTGATGATGGAACGTTAAGTGTTAATAACAGTGCTGTTGGTAAAATAAATATATATGATGCCGTTGGAAGTGATGCTATGGTATCAGTAGGAGATAACCTTTATGTTCCTAAAAATGGAGCACAGGTATTCGTAAATAATAATGTTTCAATAAAACAAGGTTACGTAGAAACATCAAATGTTGATGCGGCTACTGAAATGACAAATATGATAGTAGCACAAAGAGCTTTTGAGCTTGGATCTAAAGGTGTATCTGTAGCAGATAATATGATGAGCATAATAAATAATCTAGTTCAAAGATAGAAATAAAAAAGAGGCTTTTGCACACTTAAGTGCAAAAGCCTCTTTTTTATTTTGCCTTAAAAGCATCAGTAATTGGTGGAATTACTTGTTTCTTTCTTGAAAGAATTCCAGGAGCATATGTGCTGCTGTCTTTAAGAGTTAAGTTAAATGCCTTTGAAACAATATCACTGTCAGGACCAGCTGCAATAAGCTGAGAACCTTCCTTTATTATATCTGTTAAAAGAAGTAAAAGTAAA
>JAQUXS010000061.1 GCA_028692255.1 Clostridium sp. | reverse complement strand
ATTACTAATTAAATTAAATCCTCTTTCGAAGATCCAAAAGAATTTGCTGGTTTATTTTTCTTATCTCTGTTTAATTTTCAAAGATCACTGTGCTGCCACAAGACAGCTTATACATAATAACATAAATTAAAACTTGTTGTCAACACTTTTTTCTTAATTTGTTTTAAGAATTTATTTCAGTTCCGTGTTGCAACGTTTAATATAGTAACATATTTTTTTATATCTTTAAAATATATGTCCATGGTTTTATAAGTTTATCTCTACATGCCTTATATTTACATCATTATTCTTAGTTATATCCATATTGACACTCCTGGAGACGTTTCTTAATAAGTAATAGTTGTGGAAGATTTTCGGCGTTGCCGAATAATCCACATTACTTCTCCACTATTCACTATTACTTCTTACTTTTTTTACTTTACACGTTTATTACTTTAGTAAATGCCAATATTAGAAATATTATTGAAAACACAATCCTATATATTGCAAAAATTCGCATTGGCCTTTTCTTTAAAAAATTCATAAATCTTTCTACTACTAATAATGCAACTACAAAAGCCACTGCAAATCCTACTGTTATTTCAATAATTTCCATGCCTGTTAAAGACGCAGAATTTTTAATAAGAGAATAGCCTGTAGCTATAAACATTGTTGGAATAGCAAGAAAGAATGAAAATTCAGCTGCAGCATATGTTGATAGTCCTGCTATCCATCCTCCAATAATTGTAGAAGCTGATCTTGAAAAACCTGGCCATAGAACAGATAGACATTGAAAACATCCTATAGTAAATGCCTGTTTTACAGTTATCTGTGATAAATCCTTTGTTTTGTTACCATATCTATACTTATTTTCAGTTATTATCATAAATATACCACCAACTAAAAGTGCTAAAGATACAGGAAATACTTTCATTAAATGTTTTTCCATAAATTTATCAAATAAAAAGCCGACTATCCCCGATGGTATAAATGCAATTATTAAATTTCTCCAAAGCTTTGAACCAAAACTTTTAAAAGTTGGGTCAATTAATGTTTTCATTGATTCTGCTAGTTTGTCCCAAAACAAAACGACTACTGCAAGTATTGCACCTAATTGAATTACTATGTCAAATAGCTTGCTAAACTGACCATTGAAATTCAAAAAATCATTAAACATTATGAGGTGCCCCGTAGATGAAATTGGAAGAAATTCTGTGATACCCTCTACTATTCCAAGTATTATTACCTTTACAAACAATACAACATTTACTGACATCTTACTTTCCACTCCGTTCTTTCTCTTATTATAGAATGTATTAATTCTTTCATTTATACATTTTAATTATATTAATACATTATAACTCAATGTTACCCTTTATTTCATCTTCAACTTTTTTCACATCAGGTACATATGATTTAACAAGTTTTAATTTTCCTTTTATTTCATAATTACCTAAACATGCAGGAATTAAAATGCTATCCCCTGACTTTATACTTTCATTCCCCTCTTCATAATATATTTCTCCTTCTCCTTCAACGCAAGTGAATATATAAAATCTTTCTTTATCGCTTGTTTCTTTTACTGAACTTTTCACTTCATATAATTCAAGAGAGAATTTATCACATAAATTATAATATGTTTTATTATAATTTTCATCTTCTACTTTTAACCCTTTACTTCTTTTACCTTTTAAGCTAAAGTCAATTACATCCATAGCTTTTTTAACATGTAGTTCTCTTCCACGATTATAATCATATACTCTGTAAGTTGTATCACTGCTTTGCTGTATTTCTGCAATTATAACTCCCTCACCAATTGCATGAACAAGTCCACTTTTTACAAAATACACTTCTCCTTTTTTCACTGGTATTCTATTTAAATATTTGTCCAATGTTCCATTCTTCAATGCAACTTCAAATTGTTCTTTTGTACAATCTTTTGTTCCTACCACAAGATTTGCACCCTCAAAGGCATCTACAACATACCATGTCTCAGTTTTTCCAAGTTCCCCCTCAACTTCAGCTGCATATTTATCATTTGGATGAACTTGAACTGACAATTTATCTTTTGCATTAATTAATTTTATTAAAAGTGGAAACTTTTCTAAATTTATTCTAGTTCCTAAAAGTTTATTACCTAATTTTTTAATTAAATCATCAAATCTTTCACCTGTATACTCTCCATTTGCTACAACACTCATTCCATGTTTATGGCAAGCAACATCCCAGCTTTCACCTATTTTACCTTCTGGAAGATTATTTCTATACTTTTCAAGGTCTCTTCCGCCCCAAATTTTATCATAATATAAATTTTCAAATTTTAATGGATACATACAATCACTCCTTGTTTTACTTTTTACAATTTCAATATTAACCCTTTATATCATCTTTATCAATCAAATATATGGTGTTGTAAAAAATTTCAAATAATTCTATTAGGCTATTATTTATTTAGTAATTTCAATTGTAAAGATATTTGTATTATGCTAATATATACAAGTGATTTTTCCATATATTATTTACTAATTTAAAACATTATTAAGGAGATTATAATGAGTAAAAATTCAAAAAAATATATGATGCTAATTGGTGGAACTATTCTATACTCAATTTATGCTTCCCTTCTTTTAACACCATCAAAAATAGGAACTGGTGGAATTCTTGGAATTGCTCTTTCACTAAATAAATTGTTCAATTATAAAATAGGTACAACAACAGCTATTTTAAATATTCCCCTGTTTTTATTTGGCTTTAGACTTTTAGGTAAAAAATTTGCAATTAAAAGCGGTATTATTGTACTAATTTCCTCTTTCTTAATAGATTATATGAACTACATTTTACCACATTTTTCGTTATTTCCTAGCTATGACAAGCTCACAGCATCTATTTTTTGTGGAGTTGTATCTGGAATAGGTATGTCTATGATTTTCATGGGTGGAGGTTCTACTGGTGGTCTTGATATTTCAGCTAAAATTTTTAACAATAAATTTAAAAAATTTCAACTTTCAAGAATACTTTTATTCCAAGATTTTTGTGTATATGTACTTGTTGGAATTGTAATGGGACCTCAATCTGTTTTATACGCCCTAGTGATGAGCTTTATTCGTTCTAAAACTATAGATGCTATGCAAGAAGGTATTTCGTCTTCAAGGCAGTGCATAATAATTTCTAACAATTATGAAAAATTAATTGAAAGTATAAAGTTAAATCTTGGCAGAGGAGTTACTATTATGGATGCCTTAGGTGGCTATTCACACAGTAACAAAAAATTCATTTATGTAGTAATCCAAAAGCAAGAATTATCTGCTCTTAGACTTATAATTAAAGGTGTAGATCCCTTAGCCTTTGTAGCTGTTTCACCTGTTAATGATATCTTAGGAAATTACAAACAAAAATATCTTTCAGTATAACTTAATATGTATTCTTGTCCAATGGACATTATGCCTAAGATGTTATACAATGAAGATTGTTAATTATAATAAAATTTTTATGTAAATTGATTTACTGCTAGGAGGTGTTTGAAATTAAAATTGAATCTTTTTTTAGTATTTTAATTTCAAAAGTAATAATCAAACTATCAAAAATCCTTTTTAAAGGAGGAACAAATTTTCCAGGTAAAGTAGCACTTAAACTTGACAGAAATGTGCTTAATATAGTGTCAAAAGATTATAGTGTAATATTGGTAACTGGAACTAATGGGAAGACAACAACTACTAGTATGATTTCCAATACATTAAAAGCTAGTGGTAAAGACGTTATTACAAATAATACCGGTGCAAATCTTATGCCAGGAATTACTTCTTGTTTTATCAATAATTTTAAATTTAGGAAAAGCAATAAGGGTAGATATGCCGTTATTGAAGTTGATGAAGCCAACATTAAATTCATAACAGAATATATAGTTCCTAAAATTATAATTGTAACAAATTTATTTAGAGATCAACTTGATAGATATGGCGAAGTCTACACAACTCTTAATAAAATTATGGAAGGTATAGTTAAAGTTCCTAATGCAACTTTACTTTTAAATGGTGATGAATCTCTACTTGGAGATTTAAAAGTTCCTAATAAAATAACTTATTATGGCTTTAATTGCGCCTTAAATGACAATAAAACTGTTGATATAAATGCCGATGCGAAGTTCTGTAAAAAGTGTAAGCATCCTTACACTTATGATTTTATAACATATAATCATCTTGGAAAATTTCACTGTGAAAATTGCGGGTATAAAAGACCTGATCTTGACTTTTCAGTAGACTCTATAGGTGAAATTACTAGAACGTACTCTAAAGTTGCAATTAATAAAAACGAGTACTATATAAATCAACCTGGTGTATATAACATATATAATGCTCTATGTAGTATAGGTACAGCTAAGCTCCTTGGGATAGAAAACAATGTAATTTATGATTCAATAAAAAATACAAAAAGTAGCTTTGGGAGACAAGAATCAATAAACATAAATGGAAAAGAAGTAAAAATAATACTTGTAAAAAACCCAGCAGGCTATAACGAAACTCTTAATACTGTTTCACTTGATAAAAGAGAAATAAATCTTTGTATGCTTTTAAATGACAATTATGCAGATGGAAGAGATGTCTCATGGATATGGGATGTAAACTTTGAAAGACTTGCATCTTTAAATATTTTAAAAACTATTGTGGGTGGAAACAGATTATACGATATGGGAATTAGATTAAAAATTGCAGGTCTTAACTATAAAAAATTTGCAGTTTGTGATGATTTTGAATCTATACTTAAAAATGTTGAGGATTGCAGTGGTGAAATTATATATGTTCTAGCAACTTACACAGCTATGATAGACTTTAGAAAGTTTCTTCATAGAAAAAAAATCATAGGAAACTTATGGTAATTTAATAAATTGGTGGTGAACTAAAATGGAATTAAATATATGTCACCTTTATCCTGATCTTTTAAATGTTTATGGTGATGTTGGAAACATATTGATACTTAAATACAGAGCTGAAAAAAGAAATATAAAAGTTAATGTATTTAATATATCATTAGATGATAACTTTGATGCAGATAAATATGATATAGTCTTCTTTGGCGGAGGACAAGATTACGAACAATCCATTGTTTCAAATGATCTTATAAATACAAAAAAAGATGACGTAATAAAGTATATAGAAGATGGTAAAGTATTCATTGCAATATGCGGTGGATATCAACTACTTGGAAAATATTATACAACTCCAGATGGCGAAAAACTTGATGGGCTTGGTGTACTTAATATAAGAACTGACGGCGGAGATACACGTTTTATTGGAAATACAGTTATAAAAAATGAAAAAACTAATGAAACATACGTTGGATTTGAAAATCATTCTGGAAGAACTCATCTACAAGGTTCAATGCCACTTGGAAAAATTATATCTGGCTATGGGAACAATGGATTTGATGGATTTGAAGGTACTGTTTATAAAAATACTTATGGCAGTTATTTTCACGGTTCACTTCTTTCAAAGAATCCTGAACTTGCAGATAGATTTATAAAAACAGCACTGGAAATTAAGTATCCTAAGGATGAAATAATTCTTAATCCTCTGGATGATGAACTTGAAACTAAAGCTAAAAATTATATTATAAAAAGAGAATCTGAATTAAAATCAAAAGATAAATAAAAGAGTGACCGTTACACTAAGAATAGTGCGGCGGTCACCCTTTTATTTATTAAATTTATTCTATTTTCTTATCATCTTTTGAATTATTTAAAACACTGTGCTTTCTGCCGTAGAAAAAATATATAACTATTCCAACAGCAAGCCAGGATAAGAATCCTATCCATGTAACTAGTCTCAATCTACTTAGTAAAGCTATGCAGAACAAAATAGTAACTGCTGGAGTGAATGGCACTCCAGGACATTTAAAAGCCCTTTTAATATCAGGCTTTGTCTTTCTAAGTACGATAATAGCAAGAGATACAACTATAAAACTTATTAATGTTCCAGTACTTAAAAACTCTACAATAATGTCAAGTGGTAAAACACCTGCTATTACTGCTGCAGTTAACCCTGTTACTAAGGTTGCAACATATGGCGTTTGATGCTTTTTATGTATTTTACAAAGCCCACTAGGCAATAAACCGTCTCTAGACATTACCATAAATATTCTTATCTGTCCATACAAAACAGCTATAATTGTGGATATCATTCCAAGAATGGCTCCAACTCCAACAAGCGCAGATCCCCATGTTATTCCAACTCTTGAAAGTGCACCTGGAACTGCATTTTCAGAAATGATTTGTTTATATGGTACCATTCCTGTTAAAACGAAGGCAACGGATACATATAAAAATGCTACAACTGCAAGACATATAAGAAGTCCTCTAGGAACATCTCTATTGGGATCTTCACATTCTTCTGCAGTAGTTGAAATGGCATCAAATCCAAGATATGAGAAGAATATACTAGCTGCACCGGCAAATACTCCTTTAAATCCAAATGGTGCAAAAGGTCTGTAGTTTGAAATTTTTATATGTGATACTCCCAATATCAAAAATAGTAATATTATCCCGATTTTTACAAAGACTATTATATCATTTACACGGGAACTTTCTTTCATCCCATAATACAATAAATATGTAAGTAGTAGAGTTATTAAAACTGCCGGAAGATCTAATATACCGCCTTTACTTGTTGATGTAGTAAATGCACTTGGTAATGATATTCCAAAATTCTTTAATATACCTACCAAAGTTCCTGACCACCCTGAAGCAACGGCACTGCAGGCAACTAAATACTCTGCTGTAAGACACCATCCTACTATCATTGCTATAAATTCACCAAAAGTTATATAAGCATATGAATAAGTACTTCCTGCTACAGGAAACATAGTTGAAAGTTCTGAATAACAAAGTCCACACAAACAAGCTACAACAGCAGCAATTATGAAAGATAATGTGATTGCAGGACCAGCCATGTGAGCACCTGTTCCAGTTGCTACAAATATACCCATTCCAACTACAGCGCCTATACCAAGTGCTGCAACATCCTTTGCTCTTAGATTTCTCTGTAAGTTCGTCTTATGAGCCCCCTCAAGCATACTTTCAAGGGTTTTCTTTCTAAAAATGTCCAATATGATGCCCCCAATAAAATTTTTTGTTAAAATATCATATAAACCGCCATAAAATAATTTATATAGAGTATATTATATATTTTTTCCAAAATAATATAAAGAAATAATCAATATTTTGTAAATATAGAAATATAATTGCTTATAATTGTTTAATATATTAATAATTTATATGAAAACTTGCTAATTTAACTTTTAAAAAAAGAGTATTGACTATAGCAAATTTAAAATTTACTATAATCAATACTCTAAATCAAGAAAATAATTTATTTTTATCTTCCATATCCATTTGGATGTGATAATTGCCATTTCCAAGCTGTATCTATTATTGTTTCAAGTGAATTAAATTTTGGCTGCCAGTTTAATTCTTTCATTGCTTTTTCTGAAGAAGCTATTAGTGTTCCTGGATCTCCTGCTCTTCTTGGTGCAATTTCAGCTTCTATGTCACGTCCTGTAACTTTTCTTGTAACATCTACAACTTCTTTTACTGAAAAACCTTTTCCGTTTCCAAGATTATAAATTGCACTATCCTTGCCACTTCTAAGTCTGTCTAGTGCAAGCAAATGAGCACTTGCAAGATCAGTTACATGAACATAGTCTCTTACACAAGTTCCATCTGGTGTATTGTAGTCATCACCAAATATATAAATCTTATCCCTCTTTTTAAGAGCAGCCTGAAATATAAGTGGTATAAGATGAGTTTCTGGATTATGGTCTTCTCCTATTTTACCGTTTATATGAGCTCCTGCAGCATTAAAATATCTAAGAGCTGTATATTTTAATCCATATGCCTTATCACACCATTTTAATATTTTTTCTACTGTAAGTTTTGATTCTCCATATGGATTTGTTGGAAAAGTCTTGTCAGTTTCAACTATTGGAATATTTTCTGGCTCACCATATGTTGCTGCTGTAGTTGAAAATACAAAATATTTAGTTCCATAATCAGCCATTGCTTTAAGTAAATTTATAACGCTTGATACATTATTATCAAAATACTTTAACGGATCTTCAACGCTTTCACCTACTAATGAATAAGCTGCAAAATCAATAACTGCCTCTATTTTATTTTCTTTAAAAACTCTATCTAATATTGTTCTATCTCCCACATTTCCAACATATAATTTCCCACCTGTAAGAGCATCAATATGACCTTTTACGAAATTATCAAGTACTACAACATCTTCTCCATTTTCTAAAAGATGAGCAACCATATGACTTCCTATATAACCTGCTCCACCACATACTAATATTGCCATAATTTTTATCCCCCTGTATGAGCTATTTTATTTTTAATTCTATTTTATTATCCTCCCCAATAACTTTTATTGTCAAGTCCTTATGGATTTCACCAGATATTATTTTTCGTGCAAGTTCAGTCTCCAGTGTACTTTCAATGTATCTTTTTAATGGTCTAGCACCATATACTGGATCATAGCCTTGATTTGCAATGATTTCTTTTGCACTTTCCTCTATAATTATTTTTATGTTGTTTTCTTTAAGTTTATTTTTTATACCTTCTGTAAATATATCTATAATTTTCTTTATATTATCTAAGCTTAAAGGTTTGAACATTATTATATCATCAAGTCTATTTAGAAATTCAGGCTTGAATCTATCTTTCATTTCTTCCATTACATTTTTCTTTATATCCTCATTTATACCATTTTCTATATCGTCTGTAAGAAGAAATCTACTTCCTATATTTGAAGTCATTATTATTATGCAATTTTTGAAATCTACAGTATTCCCCTTATTGTCTGTTAGCCTTCCATCATCAAGTATTTGAAGAAATATGTTAAATATATCATCATGTGCTTTTTCTATTTCATCAAATAGTATTACACTATATGGCCTTCTTCTTACGGCTTCAGTAAGCTGTCCACCTTCTTCATACCCAACATATCCTGGAGGTGCTCCAATAAGTCTTGATACTGAGTATTTATCCATATACTCTGACATATCAATTCTAATCATATTGTCTTCACTGTCAAAAAGAGTTCTTGCAAGGGTTTTTGCAAGTTCTGTTTTACCAACTCCTGTTGGTCCAAGGAATATAAATGAACCAATGGGCCTTTTTTCATCCTTAAGTCCTGCTCTTGCCCTTATAACAGCATTTGAAACAAGCTTTACAGCTTCATCTTGACCTATTACTCTCTTTTTCAGCTCATCATCAAGCCTTAAAAGTTTCTTTTTCTCTCCTTCAACAAGTCTATTTACTGGTATTCCCGTCCATTTAGAGACAATTTCAGATATTTCATCTTCCGTAACTTCTTCTTTTAATATAGAATTATCTCCCTCAGCCTTAATTGAGTCCTCTTTTTGTTTTATCTGTTTTTCTAGATTGGGTACAACTCCGTATTTAAGTTCTGCAGCTTTATCAAGGTCACTTTCCCTCTCTGCCTTTTCAATAAGACCCTTGGATTCATCTAATTTTGTTTTAAGCTCCTTTACCTCAGATATTTTAGCTTTTTCTTTTTCGTATTTTGAAGTTAGCTCGCTATCTTTCTCTTTTAGATTTGAAAGTTCCTTATTAAGACTTTCTAATCTTTTAACTGATGCCTCATCTGTTTCTTTAGAAAGAGCTTTCTTAGCAATTTCCATTTGAAAAATTTTTCTTTTTAGCATATCCAAATCAGTTGGCATGCTGTCTATTTCAGTCCTAATCATTGCTCCTGCTTCATCAATAAGGTCAATTGCTTTATCTGGGAGGAATCTATCAGTTATATATCTGTCTGAAAGTTTAACTGCTGCAATAATTGCAGCATCATGGATTCTAACTCCATGATGAATTTCGAATCTCTCTTTAAGGCCTCTTAAAATAGAAATTGAATCTTGAATATTGGGCTGTGATACTATAACAGTTTGAAATCTTCTTTCAAGAGCCTTATCCTTTTCAATATACTTTCTATACTCATCAAAAGTTGTAGCTCCAATGCAGTGAAGTTCACCTCTTGCAAGCATTGGCTTTATAATATTGCCTGCATCCATTGCACCTTCTGTTTTTCCAGCGCCTACAATGGTATGAATTTCATCAATAAATAATACTATCTTTCCTTCACTCTTTTCAACTTCCTTTAAAACAGCCTTAAGTCTTTCTTCAAATTCTCCTCTAAACTTTGCTCCGGCTATAAGCGAACCCATATCAAGGGAAAAAACTATTTTATTTTTAAGTCCCTCTGGTACATCGCCTCTAACTATTCTCTCTGCAATACCTTCAACTATTGCAGTTTTACCTACTCCAGGTTCTCCAATTAAAATAGGATTGTTTTTAGTTCTCCTTGATAGTATTCTAATAACTCTTCTTATTTCTTCATCTCTACCAATTACAGGATCAAGCTTATTTTTCTTTGCCTCGTTTACAAGGTTTCTTCCATATTTATTAAGGGAATCGTAAATAGCCTCAGGCTCCTTAGAATCCACTCTTTGATTTCCTCTTATCTTTGCTAATGTTTCTAAAAATTCTTTCTTATTAACATTGTTATTTTTTAATATTGAATTTACTGTTTCTCTCTTTTGGGTATCAAGCATTGCAATCATAACATGCTCTACACTTATATATGAGTCTTTAAAATCATCAGCTATTTTTTCAGCTTTAATAAAAAGCTCTTCAAATTTTCTTGTTATATATACAGAAGAATTATTAGCTCCTTCCCCTAAAACCTTTGGCATTCTATCAAGTTCTCTTTGAACATCATTTTTTAATTTTTGAACATCTACGCCCATTTTGCCAAATATATTTGAAATAAGCCCATCCTTTTGGCAAATAAGTGCCATAAAAAGATGTATAACATCAATATTTTGGTGATTGTTCTTAAGCGCAATTGATCTTGCATCATTAATTGACTCTTGAACCTTTACCGTTAATCTATCAATATTCATAAATTTACCTCCTTTAATATATTCTCTCACTATTATTATACCAAAACTTTAATAAACAAATTAAAAATTGAGAATTAAAAAATAGTTAATCTTTTAATTCTCAATTATAAGTTGTTAAAACATTTTTTTTTGTAAATTTATAGCAGCAGAAAAATATTCTAGAGACTCTTCTGTGTTGTTAAGATTAAAATATAGCACTCCCATTTCAAAATATCTATTATATATTTGAGCCTTATTTCCAATCTTTGAAAGTAAATCCAATGAAAGATTCATATACATTTCAGCCATTTCACTTTGTCCATTTTTAATCATTATAAGTGCTTTAAAATAATATGATTTTTCAATAAACAAATTATTTCCAAGATCTATTGAATAATTTAATATCATATCATTGAGTTCCTGTGCTTTTTCAATTTTATTCATTTTTATAAGAGTTTTAATTACATTTATCATAAAGTCCACATAACTAAACTTATTTTCTTTTGGAAATGTATCAATTGCCCTTATAATATATTCATATGCACTTGATTTTAATTTTCCATCTATCATAGCACATCCATAATCATATAAAAATTTTGCTTTTTTTTCTGAATTTTCTTTGCATAAATCAAATGACTTTTTTTCATATTCTTTAAATTTGTCATTTTCTTCCTTTATGTTTAACACACATAATAAACTATATACATCAGCTTCGTATTTTTTATCCTTAATGTTTTCAAAACAGTTTAAAAACTTTTCTGACTTTTCATAAGCTTTTTTGTATTCGCCAACTATTAAATAACATTTTGCCTCCATGTACAAAGACTTTAGTATAATGTCATAATTATTTGGATCCATTGAGCTTAATCCACTGTACACATTTTCAAAATAAGTTTCTGCTTGGAAATATTCCTTACTAGTATAAAGCATTTTACCAATATCATAATAATATATAAGTCTATTTTTATCATTTTTAGATTTTACACATAAATTATAGTATCTAGACGTATTTTTTTCGCAAACACTTACATCCTTTTTATCTAAATAATAAATGAATAATAAATGCATTATACTAAACGCTAAGTCATAATGCCCATAGTCATCAGCATATTCTAAATTATATTTAAGTTTACTTTCATAATCTGATTTTTTACTGGAATTATTTAAATCTTTCATATTTTCTTGTATTTGCTCTTTTATATCTTTCTTTAAATAATCCAATTCAATATTTAATTTTTCTGAAACTAATTTTAATATCCAATCTTCTGGCGTAATTTTCCCATTTTCAATACAACTCATTTTTGAAACTGATATCTTAGCATCACATAAATTCTTAAGAGTATACCCTTTATATACTCTAGCCCGTTTAATTTTTTCACCTATAGATAGTATTTCCATGCCTTAATCACCTGTTCCTGATTATATATATTTGATTATTCCAAGCTTTTTAAATACTTTCATACCACTACTTAGATATTTAGCAGCTTGCTTATCATCACCATTATCATTGTAAAATTTACCTATGGTAATTGAAAGATCTCCTAATTCCTTGTCAAGTTTAGTACTTTTTGCATAATCTAAAGCCATAAGCAATGTATTTTCAGCCTCTTTTAAATCATTATCAAGCACTTCCACTCTATATTTTAAAAGATAATAATTAATCATACATTTTTCATCTTTATAATCAATGCTTTCTGATATTTCACTTAAAGTTTTTCTTGAATTCTTAACATCTTTCATTTTTATATAATTCCTACATATGTTACACAATGTTCCATTTAACGCTTTTTTATCATTTTTAACTCTTATCTCTTTTGCATTATTAAAATGTATAAATGATTCCTCTAAATTGTCAAATTCATAAAATAATTTTCCAATATTATCTTCTATTTCACCTACATATTTTATTTTATTATCTTCTTTAAAAACTTCTTTTGCCTTTTTAGCATACTTTATAGTATTGTCTAAATCTTCTTTTTTAATATATTCTTTTGAAAGTAGTACAAGTGATTTCCCATATTCCTTTTTATTATTTATTTCAGAAAATTTTTCTTTTGCAAGATAGCTATAATTTATAGCCTTGTCCATATTTTCCAATTTAAAATTTAAAAGAGAAATATAATAATATATCTCACCTAAAAGGAAATCATTTCCTATGTTATTTTCAATAAATACTTTTTCAGCTTGCTGAAAGTAACTATTAGATGAATGATAAGCTGAAAGCTTTAAAGTTATTTTCCCTAGCTTTACATAGGTATCTATTATTTCTTCATGTGCTCCTAATTTTATAAAAATTGCATTTGCAGATAAAAAATACTGCTGTGAAAGTCCCATTTCATTTTTGTTAGTACTTATTATAGCTCTTAAATATAAATTTTTTGCCTTTCTAAAATCAAGCTTGTATTTTTCAACATAATACATGGCATTTTCAAGAAATTGTTCTCCAAGATTAATTTCATTATTTAATATATGGGATTCTGCTATATTTTCATAATATACACATATTTTTTCAGCTTGTGTTTCCTCTGATTCAATTAAATATTCTACAGACGTATTCAATTTTTCAGCTAAATATTCAAGAAGATCCATACTTGGGTTTGATTTTCCTGATTCAACAAGACTTATTTGACCAGGAGTTATTCTTTGCCCTGCTAGATCTTTAAGCGTCATTCCAAACTCTTTTCTTCTTCTTTTAACTTTTTCTCCTAAAGACAATATTTCCATAATTTATCTTCCTTTACTTGTGCGTGTTTGTAAAAAATAAACATTTTTTTATTCTTTACACTAATATATTTTTATTATATCATAAATTATATTATATTTACCAATAAACACTGAATCAAATTAAAATTTTATTTAAAAAATTAATATACTATTATTTTTCTATAAGTATATCTTCTTGTTTTATACCTTCTGTTAATATTTCACTAAATTTATTTTTTAAATTTTCATTTTTTACTATTATCTTTTTAGATTTTAATATTTTTTCTGTTTCACCTTTTATGTTTACATGTGCTGCAGACTTTGCAAACTCATCAACAACTTCATTAAACAAATCACCTGTGTGGCTATTAACTTTTAAAAATTTTAATTTTAATTTTGTACTGTTAATAATTTCATTTATATGTTTATAATATTTTTTTGAAGATTCATCTTTTCTTTCCCATTGACCTGTAGCATGATAGCATACCCCTACATAATCATGCACAATAATAAGTTCATCTAAGCGTTGCTCCTTAGCATACTCTGCTGCCTTTACAGCGGCTTTAAGTTCCCCTGCAATCTGTCTTATTGAATTCTTTGAATCATATTTTCCGCTTCCATTTTCTATATACTCTACAACACTATTATATACAACAACAAATGCATAACCATATTCATAACTGCTGCTATTAAAACTTCCATCAACATAGGCATAATGTAAATCTTTTTCAAATTCATATGAACTTGGTTTTAAAATTCTACCATCGTCTTTTAGATATTCTTCTGCTCCACTAAGAGAAGTAAAACTTTTATATTTAGCTCCTTTAACACCTTTCACTAATGTTTCACATTGAGGCCATGTATTTACAATTTTATTTTCGATTACATTTTTATTCAAACTATCAAATCCGTACTTTATTGCGTAAAATTTCATTTTTTCTATCTCCAATAATTAAGAATTTTATATTACCTATTATATATTGATTTAATATAAAAATATATAATATTTCCAATATAAATCAATGGTTTTTTAAGATTATTTTGCCATTAGACTTTTACATAAAGTCATGTATAATATATATTATGTTAACTAAATACCGCAATTAAATAAAAAAATTACGGGAGGCATATATGAAAAAGAAATATAAAGTAGCAGCTTTAATAATTTGCATTGTATGTTTGACATTGGTTATCGCATCAAACTTTAAAAGTACAAACACTAAAATACAAGATGCACAATATAATACCTTCGAAGAAGATATCAATAAAAATGTTGTTTCTAAAGTATACATGCCAGATTCCCCCTATATTTATTTTCAATTAAAAAATGGCTCGGTATATAAAACTGAAAATCCAAGATCATTAAACTTCAAAGAAAATTTATTAAAAAAAGGTGTTATCGTCAGCGAAACTGATTATATGTATACTATAAATGTAGCTCCAAAGGTTTTAATTTTCATATCTTTAATTGCTATTGCTGTTTTTTTTATAAGAAAAAAATCAAAAGATTCTCAAAAAATATTTTCAAAAGATTCACTTGTAGTTTCTCCTGTTACAGAAAGAAATTTTACATTTGAAAATGTAGCAGGCAATGAAGAGGCAAAGGAAAGCCTTAATGACATAATAGAATTTTTAAAAGATCCTGAAAAATTTTATTCTTATGGTGCTAGGATGCCAAAAGGCGTTATCCTCTATGGAGAACCTGGTACAGGTAAAACCCTCCTTGCAAAAGCGGTTGCTGGAGAAGCTAATGTACCATTTTATGCAATGTCTGGTTCAGATTTTGTCCAAATATATGTTGGAGTTGGTGCAAGCAGAATAAGGCAGCTGTTTAAAAAAGCAAAAGGAAATAAAAAAGCAGTTATATTCATAGATGAAATTGATGCAATAGGTAAAAAAAGAGATGGCTCCAGTTCCGGTGGATCTGATGAAAGAGATCAGACTCTAAATGCACTCCTTACAGAAATGTCTGGCTTTAATGAAGAAGAAGGCGTAATTGTAATGGCAGCTACAAATAGACTAGACATGCTTGATAGTGCACTTTTAAGACCAGGAAGATTCGACAGACATATTGAAGTAGCCCTTCCTGATTTAAATGCAAGAAAAAAGATACTAGAACTTCATCTTAAAAACAAACCAGTATCAAATATAAACATAGAGTCTATTGCAAAGAAAACCACTTATTTTTCTGGTGCCAAAATTGAAAGTCTTACAAATGAAGCTGCTATTCTAGCTATAAAAGAAGGTTCACCTTTCATAGAAGAGAAACATTTGGATGAAGCTTATTCAATTACACTTGCAGGACATGAAAAAAAAGATAGATCCTATATAAAAGATAAGGACAGAGAAATAACAGCTTTTCACGAAGCTGGACATGCACTTCTTTCCTTAAGACTTATTCCTGAAGATAAAGTATCAAAGGTTACAATAATACCTAGTACAAAAGGTGCTGGTGGATATACTATGAGTATCCCTGAAGATTCAATGTACATGACAAAAGATTATATCACAAAAAAAATAATGGTTTTACTAGGTGGAAGAGCAGCAGAAGATATAATATTCACAAATGAATTTATAACAACTGGTGCAAGCAATGACCTTAAAGAAGGAACTAGACTTTCCTTTAACATGATTACACAATATGGAATGGGTAACAGCATTGGCCTCTTAAGTTCTCTTGGTTTACCTGAAATTGATTCAAATACAACTAATAAAATATCTACAGAATGTACAAATCTTTTGGACTCTCTTTATACTCAAGCAAAAGATATACTAATGTTAAACAAAGATATATTAACTAAAATTGCAGAAGAACTACTTAAAAATGAAACAATACTAGAAGACAAGCTTATAGAAATTACAGAACAGTAAAAAATAAGCTACCACACTAGCATATCAATGTTAGTATGGTAGTTATTTTTCATTTCAACATAAGATATCTTAAAATTGTATGTTATTTTTATATAAAATTAGTGATAAAATTATTCCACTAACTAATCCACCTAAATGAGCATACAAATCTATATTAGGCACAGCCATTGACATTACAATATTTACAATTATAACAAATATAACATTTTTCAAAAAACTTTTTCCTATTCTATCTTTTAATTTATATGCCATAATAAGAGTTGCACCAAGTATTCCAAAAATTGCCCCTGAAGCTCCTACAGACATTTGCGGAGTCATAATAAAACTCAAAATAGAAGCACATATTCCTGACAAGAAATATATAAAAACATATCTAATCCTGCCATAAAATTTTTCCACTAATTTTCCCAATATATAAAGTGAATACATATTCATTGAAATATGTATAAGTCCACTATGAAGAAACATCCTTGTAAAAAGTCTATAATATTGACCATTCAATATAAGTGCGTTATCCTTGGCTCCCATCATTTCAAGTACA
>JAQUXS010000121.1 GCA_028692255.1 Clostridium sp. | reverse complement strand
TATTTTCTTACTATCTAAATCTAATATTAAATCTGTAACCTTAGCTAAAGATTTTAATTCTGAATCTTTAAAATTTTCTTGAGCATAAGTTTCTTGCACTGATCCTGTTTGAACTCCAATTTTTTTTCCTTTTAAATCATCTAATGATTTTATTGTATTTTCTTCACCTTTTCGAACTATAAATCCACTATCTGATTTATAATAAACATCTGAAAAATCCACATTTTGTTTTCTTTCATCTGTTGGATTTATTCCTGCAAGAACCAAGTCTATCTTATTAGCCTGTTCCGCTACTAGCAATCCATCAAAACTAATATCTTTAATTTCAAGCTCCACCCCCATATCTTTTGCCATTTCTTCTGCTATTTTAATATCAAAACCAACTATAGTATCTTTTCCATCTATTTCTTTGTGGAATTCAAATGGTGGATAGTCAGCACTTGTTCCAACTACAAGTTTTCCCTTTGACTTAATTGACTCTAATGTTATTCCTTCATTACTACTTGCTACATCTTTACTAGTATCTTTATTCCCCTCTGTTTTACTAGCCCCACATCCAATAATCCCCACCGCTAAAGTTCCTACTGCTGCAATTATCATTAATTTTTTTAGTATTCCTTTTTTCATTTTTATACACCCCTTAAATTTATTTTTATTAAAAAAGACGCAATACTATATAAGTTATTGCGTCTCCTCATTGAAACTTTAATATTATCATTATTTAATTAAGCTTTTAAATAGAATGTGCCTTATATCTAAGCCCATGTTCTTCAGACTATATTTTTTTTAAATCTAATCATATTAAAATGTATTTACAATCTTACTTACCTTTTCTTTTTCACCATTTAAATAATAAACTATATTTTTACATGAAATTCTTTGTAATTCTCTCATAGATGTTTGTGAATAAAAAGCTGCATGAGGTGTTATAATAACATTTTCTCTTCCTACTAATTTATTCTTTTCTAAATCCGGATTTTCTTCAGCTAGTACATCTAAACCAGCTCCTCTAATTAAGCCTTCTTCAAGTGCTATAAGTAAATCGTCCTCATTGACACTACTTCCACGTCCTGCATTTATAAAAATAGGTTTTTTCTTCATCTTTTTAAATTCATTAATTGTAAAGAATTTGTCATTACTACTATTTTGATTCATATGATTAGAAATAATATCTGCATTCTCCCATACATATTCTGCATCAACTAACTTCACATTAAGAGATTTAGCATCTTCACAATTTACATAAGGATCTACTGCAACAACGTTCATTCCAAAGGCAAGAGCTCTTTTTGCAACTGCTCTTCCTATTTTTCCAAAACCAAATATTCCAAGAGTTTGTCCTTCTATTCTTTGAATTTCAGTAGTTGAATGATACTCCCATATATTCTTTTTATCTATATCATTTATATAATGCTTAATTCCTCTGCTTAAGGATAAAATTAATGACATAGCATGTTCTGCAACTTCTTGAGTACAGTATTCTCCAATAGGACAAACTGCAATATTGTGTTTGGTTGCTTCATCTAAATCTACACAATCATACCCAACAGCATTTATAGATATACATTTTAATTTTTTACAACTATCAATTACACTTTTGTTAATATCTAAGAAAGCTGTTAATATTGCATCTGCATCTTCAATAACTTCAATAAATTCATTTTGATCACCATTGTATTCATATATAATAATTTCAGCATCCTTAAGTCCACTTAAAAGAATATTCTTTTCATATTCAAGATTTCTCTTTAATACATCTTTATAATCACAAATTACTATTTTCATGAATCTATCCTCCCATCTCAGTATACTTACTTGTTATTTTTTTTAATATACATTATATTTTTAAAGTTCATTTACCTACACAAATAGGTAAAATCTCGGAAAGAATTTCATTTGTTATTCTAAGTACCTCATCCATTTCTTCATCAGTTCCAATTGATATTCTTACATAATCATCTATTTTAGGTTCGTTATAATAACGAGTTAATACACCTTTTTTTCTTAGTTCATTATAATATTCTTGTCCACTAATTGCATTGTGAGTTACAAATATAAAACTTGTTTTAGATGGTATAACCTTAAATCCTAATTTTTTCAATTCAATACTTGTTTTTTCTCTTGTAGCAATGATTTTTTTATTGCACTCTTCAAAGTATTCTTTGTCTTTTACTGATTCAACTCCAGCAACTAGTGACAATCCATTTATATTATATGGGCTGAAGGAGAATTTAATTTTATTTAAGTCATCAATTATTTCCTTTGAAGCAATTGCAAATCCTAGACGTCCTCCTGCTAAAGAACGTGATTTTGAAAAAGTTTGTACTACTATTAAATTAGGATATTTATCAAGCAAGCTTATACATGATTTACTTCCAAAATCTACATAGGCTTCATCTATTATTACAACTCTATCCTTATTTGTTTTTAATATTAATTCTATTTGCTCATGTGTAAGACTTAATCCTGTAGGAGCATTGGGATTAGCAATTATAATATTTCTTCCACAGTTTACGTAATCATTAACATCAATTGTAAAATCATCTTTTAAAGGTATTTGAATTGCATCTATTCCAAAAGATTTTGAATATACTTTATAAAATCCATAAGTTATATCTGGAAAACATGCCTTTCTTTCTTCATCAAAAAATGCTAAAAAACAAAATCCTAAAACTTCATCTGAACCATTTCCTATAAATACTTGTTCTGGCTTTACATTGTAGAAGTCAGCAAGTTCATTAACTAAAATTTTTGCATCTGGATCTGAATAAAGATGTAATCCCTCTACTTCTCTCTTATTTATTACTTCCATGACCTTTGGTGCTGGTGGATATGGAGATTCATTTGTATTTAATTTAATATATTTTCTATCCTTTGGTTGCTCTCCTGGAACATATGCTTCTAAATTACATAACTTTTCACTTAAAAATTTACTCATGTGTTTATCCCCCGATTACTTTTCTTCTTCACTTAAAATTGTATCTATTATTTCAATTGCTTTATCTATATCTCTTTTCTCAACTATTGTTGGAGCAATAAAACGTACAACATTTTTATCACAACCACAAGATAATAATAACAATCCTTGCTCTAATGCTTTCGTTAATATTGTTTTAGTTAAATTAGTGTTAGGCTTATTTTCTTCATCAACCAACTCAATTGCTAGCATCAAACCAATTCCTCTAACATCACCAATTGATTCATGTTTTTCCTTTAATCCTAGTAGCTTTTCTTTGAAGTATTGGCCCATTCTAGTACAGTTTTCTAACGCTCCATCTTGAAGTACCTCAATTGTTGCAAGTGCTGCTGCACAAGCTACTGGATTTCCTCCAAAAGTTCCACCATGAGAACCTGCTACCCATTTTTCCATATGTTCCTTTTTAGCTATTACTGCACTTAATGGAAAACCTGATGCAATTGCTTTAGCACTTGTAAAGATATCTGGTTTTACATCAAAATGTTCTTGAGCAAACATTTTTCCTGTTCTTCCAAAGCCAGTTTGAATTTCATCAAAGATAAGCATTATTCCATATTTATCACAGATTTCTCTAACATACTTAACAAATTCAACTGGAGGTACTACATAACCACCTTCTCCTTGAATTGGTTCCATAATTATTGCTGCAACACTATATGGATCTATTAATTTTTTAAACATATCCTCAAATTGTTC
>JAQUXS010000060.1 GCA_028692255.1 Clostridium sp. | reverse complement strand
GACGCTCTTCCGATCTTAGGGATCTATTCTGAAGGCATTGCTTCAATTGAAGATATCGACAAGGCAATGATGCTTGGTGCAAATCACCCAATGGGACCTCTAGCACTTGGAGATCTTGTAGGACTTGATGTATGTCTTGCAATAATGGATGTTTTGTATAAGGAAACAGGAGACACTAAGTATAGAGCAAATCCACTTCTTAGAAAATATGTAAGAGCAGGATGGCTTGGAAGAAAGACCGGAAAAGGTTTCTACGATTATTCAAAATAAAAATTAGTACTATTAAATAAAGGGGGCTGTGACACTAACATAGTGAAATTAAATGCTAGTGTGGCAGGCCCTTTTTAAATATTTATTAATACATGATGGTACACTTATTCCTTGTTTCTGAGGATAATTAATTGTTAAACCTGTTATATTAGCTTTAGCAATTTATATATTATGATGAAGCTAGCTAAATTATATGTTTTACAATTTGAAACACAATTTAATTTTTATTGTTTCTTTATAATTCATATAATAGCATAATAACATAATTATGAAATATAAATGTTGCTCATTTTTATCTGAATAATTAATGAACTTAGAAATCATAAATTACATTCTAAAGTGGTATAAAAGGAAAAGATAAAAAAAAGAAGCAACAAATATGGCTATAATTTGTTGCTTCTTAGAATTGTTAGTAGTATAATTTTCTCAAATGATGTTTAAGTAAAAAAGTAACTTGGATGATAAAATTAAAGCTATTTTTTTATGTTTAACTATTTTAATTACTGTAAGTGAGGCTTATTATAATAAAGGATAGTTACCACTTTTTTTGTTAAAATATTAGCACAGTTAAATTTGACTAAAAAGGCAATAATGCTTATAATTACTACAGAAAATAGTGACTTTAATTTTGGACAAATTTGTAAAATTGTAAACATTTAGGGGAAATAGGTTATAATGTTTTAAATTTTATTAAAGGTGTAACTGAGCCAATGGGGAAACAATCATTATTGCTAGAGGTGAATATTATTTTGATGTTATAAATTGTGATGATTCATATGAAAAGGAATACAATGATAAAATCAAAATATATCAAGAAGTTTTATTTATAATATAATAAAAAATTAAAATTTAAGAAGGTAAATTATAATTTATGTGGAGAATTTATGGAGGTTGAAAATGAATAGAATGAAAAGGGTGCCTGTACGTGAACAGGGGATTTCAGAGAGAATAAAAAATTTTAATGAAGTATCTTTAGGGTATAATGAGGAAGAAGCAATAGAAGAGGCGAATAGGTGTCTTCAATGTAAAAAGCCAGGATGTATTGGGAAATGTCCAGTTCATAATAATATACCAGGATTTATAAAGGAAATAAGAGAAAAGAATTATAAAGAAGCTGGGCGTATACTTTCAAAAACTACTACTCTTCCTGCTGTTTGTGGTAGAGTATGTCCACAAGAACTTCAGTGTGAAGGTGGATGTGTTCTTGGCATTAAAGGGGAGCCAATTGCAATAGGAAAACTTGAAAGATTTATAGGTGACTGGTGCAGAGAAAAGAATGTTAATTTTAATGAAGAAATAAAATTAAATGGAAAAAAGGTTGCTGTAGTTGGAAGCGGACCTGCAGGAATAGCATGTGCAGGAGATTTAGCTAAAATGGGCTACAGTGTAACTATATTTGAATTACTTCAGGAGCCAGGTGGAATTTTATCATGGGGAATACCTGAATTTGTACTCCCAAAGAAAACTGTAGTTAGGCATGAAGTAGAAAATGTAATAAATTTAGGAGTGAAAATTGAAACAGGGGTAACAATAGGTAAAACTATTACTGTAGATAAACTCTTAACTGAAAAGGGATTTAAAGCTGTATTCATAGCAAATGGGGCTGATGTACCTAGATTTATGGGTATAAAAGGTGAAAATTTAAATGGAGTAATGTCAGCAAATGAAGTCCTTACGAAGAGTAACATCATGAAAGGTTATATAAAAGGTAATAAAACTACATTTGTAATGGGAAAGAAAGTTGCAGTTGTAGGTGGAGGAAATGTGGCAATAGATGCAGTTAGAACTGCGCTTAGATTAGGGGCAGATACTCATTTAATATATAGAAGGTCTGAAAGTGAAATTCCAGCTAGAAAAGAAGAAGTTGGTTTTGCAAAGAGTGAAGGGGTTAAATTTCATTTGCTCACAAATCCAGTTGAAATTTTAGGAGATAAAGATGGAAGGGTAAGTGGAATAAGGTGCATTAAAATGAAGCTTGGTGAGCCTGATGAATCAGGAAGAAGAAGACCTATACCAATAGAAGGATCAGAGTATGATGTTGATGTTGATATGGTTATTATGGCAATAGGTTCATCTGCTGCTGATGTTATTACAGATACTACAAGTAATCTTAATTGTGATAAAAAAAATAGAATAATAGTTAGTGAGAATAGTACTAGAACTTCAAAAAAAGGTGTATATGCAGGGGGAGATGCAGTTACGGGACCAGCTACTGTAATACTTGCAATGAGTGCAGGTAAAAAAGCAGCCTTAGAGATAGATGAAGATTTAAAATAAAATATACTAATGAGAGGTATGGGATGGATTTTAAAGAAAGTTTATATTATGATGACCATGTTATTTTAAAAGAAATTAAAAATTTTGAGCTTCCTCACGTATTTGATTGTGGACAGTGCTTTAGATGGAATAAAACAGAAGAGGAAACTTATATAGGGGTTGCTTTTAATAGGGTAATAGAAGTAGCTAGAAAGGGAAATGACCTTATAATTTATAATACCAATAAAGAGGATTTCGAAAAAATATGGATTGATTATTTCGATTTAAGAAGAGATTATAGCAAAATAAAAGAAGAGCTTAAAAGTGATCCTATTTTGAGAAAATCTGTTGAGTATGGAACTGGAATTAGAATTTTAAAACAGGAACCTTTTGAAATACTAATATCTTTTATCATTTCTTCAAATAATAGAATACCTATGATAAAAAGAGCAATTAAAAATATAAGTGAAAAATGGGGAAATAAAATTAATTATAAGGGTAAAATATATTATACATTTCCTGACATTGATAAAGTCTATGATAAAAATTTTGACGATTTTAAACAGTGCGGAACAGGTTTTAGAGCAAAATATATCGAAAATACATGCAAAAAAGTATACGAAAATAAGAACATCTTGGCACACATTATCTCTTTGGATGATGATAATTGTCATAAGGAACTTCAAAACTTTATGGGAGTAGGTCCAAAGGTTGCAGATTGTATTATGCTTTTTTCTATGGAAAAATATTCAGCTTTCCCTGTAGATGTGTGGGTTAAAAGGGCAATGATGCACTTTTATGTTGCACCAGATGTTTCACTTAAAAAGATAAGAGACTTTGGAAGAAATAAGTTTGGAGAACTTTCAGGATTTGCCCAGCAGTACTTATTTTATTACGCAAGAGAAATGAAATTAGAAAATTAAAGGAAATGATAGTAAATAGGCAATTTAAGCATTTATAGTGATATAAATGCTATAGATTGCGTTAATTAGCAATATTAGTTAAAACAGGGCAGTTGATTATATGTATACTATTAATTATCATAATAATTGTATTAGCACTCAAGGTTAATGAGTGCTAACAAACTAAAAATTATTTTTTAAATATTTAAGGAGGGTTTAAAAATGAAAATTAGACCACTTGGAGACAGAGTTGTTATTAAGAGATTAGAAGCAGAAGAGACAACAAAGAGCGGAATTGTTTTACCTGGATCAGCAAAGGAGAAACCACAGATGGCAACAGTTGTTGCAGTAGGACCTGGTGGATATGTTGATGGAAAAGAAGTAAAAATGGAATTGAAGGTTAATGATAAAGTATTTTTCTCAAAATATAGTGGTAATGAAGTTAAACTTGACGGTGAAGAATATTTAATATTAAAACAAGATGATGTGTTAGGAATAGTTGTAGAGTAATAGATAATTAATTATATTGTTTGGAGGGATTTTAAATGGCTAAAAGTATATTGTTAGGTGAAGAAGGCAGAAGAGCTATGCAAAAGGGTGTTGATAAATTAGCAAACACCGTTAAAGTAACTCTTGGACCTAAAGGAAGAAATGTAGTTCTTGATAAGAAATTTGGTTCACCATTAATAACTAATGATGGTGTAAGTATAGCAAAAGAAATTGAACTTGAAGATCCATATGAAAATATGGGAGCACAGCTTGTAAAAGAAGTTGCTACAAAGACAAATGATGTAGCTGGAGATGGTACTACAACAGCAACATTATTAGCTCAAGCAATTATAAGAGAAGGACTTAAAAATGTTACAGCAGGTGCAAATCCAATGCTTTTAAGAGCTGGAATTAGAAAAGCTGTAGAAGTAACAGTTAAAGAACTTGAAAAATTATCAAAACCTATAAACGGTAAAGAAGACATTGCAAGAGTTGCTGCAATTTCTGCTGCTGATCCTGAAATAGGTAAATTAATTGCAAATGCTATGGAAAAAGTCGGTAATGAAGGTGTAATTACCATTGAAGAATCAAAATCAATGGGAACAGAACTAGACATAGTTGAAGGTATGCAGTTTGATAGAGGATACTTAAGCCCATACATGGCTACAGATACTGAAAAGATGGAAGCTAATTTAGAAGATCCATATATTTTAATAACTGATAAAAAAGTAACAAATATTCAAGAGATATTACCACTACTTGAACAAATAGTTAAGCAAGGTAAAAAGCTTTTAATTATTGCAGATGATATAGAAGGCGAAGCTCTTGCAACTTTAGTTGTAAATAAGATCAGAGGAACATTTACTTGCGTAGGAGTAAAGGCACCTGGTTTTGGTGATAGAAGAAAAGAAATGCTTAAAGATATAGCTACTTTAACAGGCGGAGAAGTTATTTCTGAAGAACTTGGAAGAGATCTTAAGGATGTAACTGTAGATATGCTTGGAAGAGCTGAAAGTGTTAAAGTTACAAAGGAAAATACTACAGTAGTAAATGGTAAAGGTGATAAAACTGCCATTAAAGATAGAATTGCACAGATTAAGGCTCAAATAGAAGATACAACTTCAGATTTCGATAAAGAAAAACTTCAAGAAAGACTTGCAAAACTTGCAGGTGGAGTTGCAGTTGTCAAAGTAGGTGCTGCTACTGAAACAGAACTTAAAGAGAGAAAACTAAGAATTGAAGATGCTCTTGCAGCAACAAAAGCAGCTGTTGAAGAAGGTATAGTACCAGGTGGTGGTACAGCTTATCTTGATGTGTTACCACAAGTAGCTAAACTTACTGATGAAGAACCAGATGTTCAAGTTGGTATTAATAAAGTAACAAAGGTTCTTGAAGAGCCAGTAAGACAAATAGCTACAAATGCAGGACTTGAAGGTTCTGTTATAATAGAAAAAGTTATTGAGAGTGAAAAAGGAATAGGCTTTGACGCTCTTCACGAAAAGTATGTTAATATGATAGAAACAGGAATAGTTGATCCAACAAAGGTTACAAGATCAGCACTTCAAAATGCTGCTTCCGTTGCATCAACATTCTTAACTACAGAAGGAATTGTTGCTGATATTCCTGAAAAGAATGCATCACAATTACCAGCAGGCGGACCAGGAATGGGCGGAATGGATGGAATGTATTAATTTTACAAATAGAAAACAGTGTGTGGATTTGCCACATGCTGTTTTTTTATTATTCATTTTTATTAACTTAACATAATAATTTTGTTTTTATTAATATATTAAAATAATATATTTATTATTTATATGAAAAGTACTATAATAAAATAGTTAATGAATAAAATTGATAATTGAGAATATCTAAATATTGATAGATACAATTGACAAACATACATATTTTAAATAAAATTATTCTTAATATTAAGAATAAATCAATGAATGGCTCGTATATACTCTGGATATGGCAGAGCGTTTCTACCGGGACCCATAAAGTTCTGACTATGAGTGATTTTTTATAGACCTTTATTAAAGGTGTATTAATTTCACTCAAATTAATGCACCTTTTTTTATTAAAATTTAAAGAATGAAAGGGAGTTTAAAAAAATGGCTGTAATTTTAAAAAGAGCTTATACTTTTGATGATGTACTTTTAATGCCCAATAAATCTGAGGTGTTACCTAGGGATACAGATGTTTCAACTCATTTAACTAAAAAAATTAAATTAAATATTCCACTTATGAGTGCTAGTATGGATACTGTAACTGAATCCAAAATGGCAATTGCTATGGCAAGAGAAGGCGGAATAGGAATAATACATAAAAATATGAGCATTGAAGAACAAGCAGATGAAGTTGATAGAGTTAAAAGACAGGAAAATGGAGTAATAACAAATCCTTTCTCTCTTGGACCTTCAAATACAATTGAAGAAGCATTGACATTAATGGCAAAATACAGAATATCAGGTGTGCCTGTAACAGTTGATGGAAAATTGGTTGGAATAATTACGAATAGGGATATAGTGTTTGAAACAAACTATAAGAGAGCTATTTCAGAAGTTATGACTAAAGATAATCTTATAACTGCAAAAGAAGGTACAACTATTGAAGAAGCTAAAAATATGTTAAAAAAGCATAAGATTGAGAAGCTTCCTCTTGTTGATGAGAGTTATAACTTAAAAGGACTTATAACAATTAAAGATATAGAAAAGGTAAAAGCATTTCCAAAAGCTGCAAAAGATGAACAAGGAAGACTTCTTTGTGGTGCTGCAGTAGGAGTTACAAAAGACATGATGGACAGAGTAGATGCTCTTGTTAAAGTTCATGTGGATGTAATTACTATTGACACTGCACATGGACATTCAGAGGGCGTTTTAGAGGCTGTAAAGACAGTAAAGGATAAATATCCAGACCTTCAGATAATAGCAGGAAATATAGCCGTAGCTGATGCTGTAAGAGATTTAGCTAAAGCTGGAGCTGATGCTGTAAAAGTTGGAATTGGACCAGGTTCAATATGTACTACAAGAGTAGTTGCAGGTGTTGGAGTTCCTCAGTTAACAGCAGTAATGGACTGTGTTGAAGCTGCAAAGGAATATGGAATACCTGTTATTGCTGATGGTGGAATAAAATATTCAGGAGACATCGTAAAGGCTCTTGCTGCTGGTGCAAAAGTTACAATGATGGGTTCACTATTTGCTGGATGCGATGAGGCACCTGGTGAAACTGAAATATACCAAGGAAGAAGCTATAAGGTATATAGAGGAATGGGTTCATTAGCTGCTATGGCAAACGGAAGTAAAGATAGATATTTCCAAGAGGGAAATTCAAACAAGAAACTTGTACCTGAAGGTGTTGAAGGAAGAGTACCATTTAAAGGATCAGTTTTAGACACAATATATCAAATGCTTGGTGGAATAAGATCAGGTATGGGTTATCTTGGAGCTAAAACACTTGATGATTTATATGAAAATGCAAAATTTGTAGTACAGACTTCAGCAGGATTAAAGGAAAGTCATCCTCATGATATATCTATAACTAAAGAAGCTCCAAACTACAGCGTAAATCAGTAAAATACAAATACCTTTTGGGAGGAAATTATGGAGAGAGAATTGGTTTTAGTAATAGATTTTGGAGGACAGTATAATCAGTTAATTGCAAGAAGAGTTAGAGAGCATAATGTATATTGTGAAATAGTTCCATATACTTATTCAATAGATAAAATAAAAGAAAAAAATCCTAGTGCAATAATTTTCACAGGCGGACAAAATAGTGTATACGGCGAAGATGCACCAAAGGTTGATAAAAAAATATTTGAACTTGGAGTTCCTATACTTGGAATATGTTATGGTCATCAGCTTATAACTTATACTCTTGGCGGAAAAGTTAAGAGCTCAGAAATAAGAGAATATGGAAAAGCTGATGTTACTTTAAATAACACATGTCAATTGTTTGAAGGTATCGAAGAAAAAAATTCCTGCTGGATGAGCCATACAGATACAGTAGATAAGGTCCCAGAAGGTTTTAAAGTTGTGGGAAACACAAAGGTTTGCCCAGTAGCAGCAATGATAAACGAAGAGAAAAATATATATGGAGTCCAATTCCACCCAGAAGTTTTACATACACCTTTTGGAAAGCAGTTTTTTTCAAATTTCCTATTTAAAGTATGTAAGTTAAAAGCTGATTGGTCAATGTCTGCTTTTGCAGAAGAAAAGATTGCACAAATTAAAAAAATAGTTGGGGATAAGAAAGTTTTATGTGCTCTTTCAGGTGGAGTAGATTCATCTGTTGCAGCTGTTCTTGTTCATAAAGCAGTTGGTAAGCAGCTTACATGTGTATTTGTTGACCATGGTCTTCTTAGAAAAGATGAAGGAGATCAAGTTGAAAGCATTTTTAGAAAACAATTTGATATGAATCTTATAAGAGTTAATGCTAAAGATAGATTTCTTGGAAAATTAAAGGGAGTTTCTGATCCTGAAAAAAAGAGAAAGATAATAGGAGAAGAATTCATAAGAGTATTTGAAGAAGAAGCAAATAAGCTTGGACAAATAGATTTCTTAGTTCAAGGGACAATATATCCAGATGTTGTTGAAAGTGGAACTGCCACTTCAGCAACTATCAAGAGTCACCACAACGTTGGTGGTCTTCCTGAGGATATGCAATTTGAACTTGTTGAACCATTAAGAGCACTATTTAAAGATGAAGTAAGAGCTGTTGGAAAAGAACTTGGAATTCCTCATAAGCTTGTATGGAGACAGCCTTTCCCAGGACCAGGACTTGGAATAAGAGTACTTGGTGAAATAACTGAAGAAAAGCTTGAAATAGTTAGAGAAGCAGATGCAATATTCAGAGAAGAAATTGCAAATGCAGGCCTTGAAGAAAAGATTTGGCAGTACTTTGCATGCCTTCCAAATATCCATTCTGTTGGAGTTATGGGAGATGGCAGAACATACTGTGAAACTATAGCCTTAAGAGCTGTAACTTCTTCAGATGCTATGACATGTGATTGGGCAAAAATACCTTATGAAGTGTTAGATAAAGTTTCAAGAAGAATAGTAAATGAAGTTAAAGGCGTAAACAGAATTGTTTATGATATAACTAGTAAGCCACCTGCTACAATTGAGTGGGAATAATGTAAAAACTGCGGGAGCCCTTGATTTTTAGGACTCCCATTTTTTCGTCTATTAAATGTTACTATAATATCATTTTTACCTTGTTTTGTAAATATTCTTTTGAATTAATTATTCATATTGAAGTTTTCTTTAGGATATTTTTTATTAAAGAAAACTTTAATTAGTATTGTGGCTGAGATATAGGATTAAGATTATTTTTGATTTTTAATTTGTAATAACTAACAAGTAATATATAATAAAGGTAGGCAAAAATGTAAGAGAAGTAAATAAAGGGGTGGCGTGTTTGTGCAAGGAGTTGAAGTCAAAACAAAAGTAGAGGGTAGCAATGCATATGAACTGCATGCAATTAATATTAAAGAGATTAGTGATGAGTTTGCAAAATTTATAGATAGATATTTTGTAAATATTTGTGAGGGAAATAGTGAAAGTGATATAAAGATTGTGAAAAAACGAGTTTTAAAGTTTCTAGAGAGTAAGAGTGATGATATAAGAATTGGAGCAATAGCTGAGTTCTTTATTCATTTATATTTAAATATGTTAGGGTATAAGCAAGAATGCAAGTTTTTGAATTTAGAGGAGGGATCTATAAAAAAAGGATTTGATGGATATTATTCAAAAAGTGATGAGGAATGGATAATGGAAAGTAAGTCAGGCTTTAGTACAAGCAAGGGGATATCTCATAGGAATAAAATAGTAGAAGCATATAAGGATTTGGAGGAGAAAATTAAAGGAAAAACTCAAAATAATCCGTGGATGAATGCATATAATCATGCTTGTCATAGAGATGTAAATACAAGGGAGAGTATTGTGAAACATATGAAAAATCTTGCGGATGATTTTGTGCTAGATAAGTTTTACGATATAAAAGATTTTAATATAATACCAGGTGCTACAATATTCTTAGATGGTACATGGATAGACAATGATCTAGATAAAATAGTTAGTGATGTAGAACGATATATCTTAACTTTAAGATATAAAAGGATAATTGCTATATGTTGCACCAAGATAAGTGTCCAAGCATTTATTGAATATATTAGTAAAGAGAGTTGAGATTATTATGGTAGACAATAAAATTGTTGCGAAAGAAAAACGCAATTTTACAGATATAGGAAGAATAAAAGAATTCAATGAAGTAATAAAAAAAATAACAATAGATGATGAGTTAGGATTTAAAGAAAAGGTTTATATATTAAATTGTGCTATTTCTTTTATAAAGTATTTTAAATCAGATAAGAGATATACAAGTTATATAGAAATTGCTTATTACATAATATTAAAGTATTCAATTAAGTATAATGATTACAATCCATTATATGATTTTTCTATTAATTTTGGATTTTATCCTATAGCTAAAAGTATAATAAAGGATAAGTTAATTGATAAATTTTCAATAAACGACTGTATATTAGACGCTGAAATGGATAGTTATAATAATAATGAGTATATTGAGACATATGAGCAAAAAAAGGTTAAAGAGAGATTATTTAATGATAAATCCAGTGAAATAAGTTATATTGCACCAACATCATTTGGAAAAAGCTCTATTATAATGGAACATATCATAAGAAATAAATCAGTTAATAAAAAGGTTGGAATAATAGTACCAACTAAATCACTTCTAATGCAAACCTGCAGAATGGTTAGAAACACAGAAATAAATAGAAAATTAATAATACATGATGAAATGTATGAAGGTGAGGAAGATTTTATAGCAATTGTAACGCAGGAGAGAGCATTAAGGTTGTTAGAAAAGTGCAAAAGTTTTGATATGTTATATATTGATGAAGCACATAACTTATTTAGTAAAGATCCTAGAAATATATTATTATCACGTTTAATAAGAAAAAATAAAATGATTAATACCAATCAGAAGGTAATGTATTTATCTCCATTGATTTCAGATAGTAATAATTTAAAGATTGATTCCGAGCAAGAAATTGAAGAGCAAAGAATAAAATATAATATTAAAGAGTGTGAAATATATGAATATACTTTGATTGGTAAGGTAAGAAAATATAATAGATTTATGAATAAATTATATAATATTGGAGAAGTAGAAAATATATATAAGTATATATCTAATTATAGCAAAGAGAAAAATTTTATTTATCTTAGATCACCTAGGAAAATAGAGGCTTTTTCTAAGAAGCTATATAAAGAGTTAAGTGATATTACTCTTACTTCAAAAATAAATGAATTAATAGATGAATTAAAGAAGTTTGTACATGATGACTTCTATATAATTAACTTATTAAAAAAAGGAATATTATATATTCATGGAAAGATGCCTGATATAATAAAGGAATATTTAGAATATCAATATAAAAATAACGATGAAATAAAATATATAGTTGCTAATTCAGTAATTTTGGAGGGGATGAACTTACCCATAGATACTCTATTTATAATGAATGTTTATGCACTTGACAAAAAATTGTTAACAAATTTAATAGGAAGAGTAAATAGATTAAATGAGATATTTAATAGTGAAAAGAGTGAATTAAATAAATTATTACCTAAAATTCATTTTGTTAATTCAGAAGAATTTAATAGAAAAAATAGCAAGATGGAGAATAAAATACATCTATTAAGAAGTAGATCATTTAGTGATTTAATAGAAAATCCAGTCTTAGCTAAATATGATGTCGAAAAATTACATTTGAACACAGAAGAAAAGAAAAAGAAAAAAGTAGAAGTAGAAAAGATTATTAAGGCTGAAAAATTTATATGTAGCGAATATATAGACGAAAAAGATAAATTAAAAAAATATATGATTGAAAATAGTATAGCTGAAGTATATAACGATATTGATAAATTAATAGAGAACATATTTAAGAATATTGAAAAGATAAAAAGAGATAGAGATAATTGGAGTAAATTAAACATTATAGATAAAATATATGTTTTATTTATTAATAATATGGAATGTATTAAAGATTTTGAATTTGATAGATTAAAGAATGCAGAGGCACGTAAATTTTACAATGGATTTATTTATTATAGTAATAATAGAACTTTAAAAGAAAATGTTAATGAATTAGTAAGATATTTCCATGAGAAGGCAAAGAGAGGAGAAGATTTATATATAGGAGAATCTTATGGAGAAAAAGCTAAAGAAACAGATAGCTATAAAGACGGTAAAAAGGTATATGTCGATTTAATGAATAAGAGTTATGAAGATAAAGTGAATTTAGCAATAGTAAAAATAAAAATCGAAGAAGATTTTATAGGGTATAAATTAAATAAATTTATACAAATGATGAAAGATTATGAACTGATTAGTGAAGAAGAATATAATAGTTGTATATATGGGACAAATGACAAAAAGAAGATATCTTTGATTAAACTTGGATTAAGTAAAAGTTTAATATTAAGGCTAGAGAAAGACAAACAAATAAATAATATATATTTAGATAAAAATAATAATTTAAAAGCTAATTCACAATTTCTAATATATAAAGATACGTTAAGTAATTTTATTAAGTTTGAAGTTGATAGGATACTTTAATATGCAAAATTAAATAAAAAAATGTTGCTAAAATGTTTACAAAATAGCAGTGATAATGAGTAATAACTGGAATTATAGCACTAGATATGCCGTTATATATATTAATAAGAGAAAATATATTGTTGGTAATATTGAATGAGAATAGAATATTGCCCCGGGTTTTATTTTTTTGTTATCAAAAAGAAAAACACTTAATGTGCAGGTGTTCAGAAAAGATTAAACTATGGGTAAAAAGCCTAACTTTAGCACTACATTTCCAATAAGACCAATGCTAGGACACAAATAAAAATAATTATATACTAAACAAAAAAAGGATGATTTAATTAAAAATCATCCTTTATAAATGACCTAGAGCCAATTAAAGATAGAAAGTAAACCGCTATATTTAGATGCTCCCTTAACTACTATATTATTATATAAATTTAAAACTGATTTAGGAGCTTTAAATTTATGTGTGTTTAGATATGATATTATAGCATTACTTAGTTTTTTACAAGTAAGGTTATATTCTTCGTCATTTTCAAGTTTTATTTTAAATGGAATAAGAATATTAGTTAACTGTTCATTATTTTTAACTTCAGAATCATTCAAAACATCATTTATTTCATTTAATAAGATAGTACTTTTATTCATTTATGCAGCACCTTACCTTCTTAATATTCTATTTAATTAAATAATTTTATCTTAACATTTTCCAAATGTCAACGCAGAACCTAAAGCCACCATTTTATGTAGAATTTAAAATACACGTGGACACTGCATAAAATAATGGTTTGCTGCTTTGAATTTATATGAAATTTTAGGTAAAAACGAAGCATTGCAGCAAGTTGAACTTACGCTCTAGGCGGGTTCAATTATGCTAGGTTGATTAGTTTAAAAACAAATGTTGATACCGCGTGAATATGGTAGAGGAATGACTTATAAAATTAATGAAGATTATCTTGGTCGCGAAGATGGCAGTCAAGATGGCGACCAAGGTGTCACTCAAGATACAAAATTAAAAACAAAAAATATTGTCCCGGGTAACCAAGGGGTTTATTTTTTTGTTTTGAAAAAGAAAAACACCTGTTGTGCTGGCTAGTTCAGAAAAGCTTAAGTGATGGGCAAAAAACTTACTTTGATAAAATTGGAATAGTGCCAAAATCTCTAAATATGGGAATATTATATTGCTATATTTTGTATATTATAGTATAATTAGTATTGCTTCTATAATTTTATGAAAAGGGGAAATGTTTTATAAAAGGCAAATTTCTAAGAAAATTAACGCTTGGTTTGATGTTGGTTTTTAGCATTATAACAGTTGGACAAGGACTAACTACTAATGCTATAACACAAACTTCAATTACTCAATCTAAAACCCAAAATACATCATCAATAACCTATAACAATGAACATGTTAGTGTTACAATATTAAATGATAATGCTAACTCTAGAGAAGTTAAAGTTACAAATGGTAATAAAGTTAGTATAGTTACCTACAATAAAAACACAAATACAGCTGCTTTAAATGGAACTACTAAAATTGATTTTAACGAAAAAAAGAAATTCTTCAGTAATTCTTATATAGCTGATTCTAATTCTGATTTAAAAAATAATTATTCATATGATGTTCTTACTTATGGTGGATTGTGGTTAGTCGAAGATCAAGGTGCTCGTAAGTGTGTAAGGGAAACAATGGTAAATCCTAATACCAATGAAGTAGATTCAGTTCCTTTAAAATCTTTTAGGACAAGTGTAAATTCATTAAAAGGATATCAAATTGGCGCATGTACTGCATATGGTACTGCCGTGCTTGCCCTTATTGCTGGTTTAATAAATACACCGGATACATTAGCCTTTCTGATATAGTTGGTCTTATAGTAGCAGCTGGAGGATTTCTTGCTGAAGTCCCTATTTTATATAATGTTTATACTTCTAAAAAAGATTGTAATTTCTATTTTAGTAGGGTATATACCCCTAAAACAACTAATATTTAAATGTATACTACTTTATTAATAGTATTTTATATACTAATTGTGTTTTCCTGTATTTTATATATCACAAAATACAGGAAAATATCTGATAAAAAGAAGATAAATTTTATATATTTTATGATATTTTTTATTATTGTAGGTTTTAGTATAAGTCTTTATTTTCTAATTACTATGTAATATATTCTGTGGAATTAATAAAATAAGCGTAGAGTCTTGTAAATTAGGGACTTGCGCTTATTTTTATTTAAATTGTAAGAATATCATAGGCACTTTTTGTATTTCCAAACGCTAATCCATTACTCATATGCATCTAAAATATTATTAGTATTTAAAGTGGAATTTGTTAATAGAGAATCCATATTATTATACATATCGAATGGGTTTGATGCCAAAATACTAGAAATATTAGGCGTAAAAGTTCCATCCTCTATTGAAGTATATTGAGATAAAACATTTTCATTTATTGGCCCTTCACTTGGAACATCACTTTGAAGTAAGGATGATATATTTGAATTGTCATAGGACATTCCATTATTATATTGTAGAGCAGTATTTGTAGGCATTGATAAGCTGCCTAATTGATTATAAGTTAATGAAATTCCATAATCAGGCTCTGTTTGCTGAAATATATCTTGTAATTCAGAGCTATTTGTCTGACCAGATAAATCCATTTGATTGTAGTCTTGTTGTATAGTAGAATCAAGATTATTTGTTAGAAAAACACTTGATTGCGATGAATTTGAGTTAGAGTTCATATCATTCCAAAAAGAATTCATATCATAAACATTCATAATACTATCCACATTCATTTTGCTACCTCCCCCTATAATCTTCAATTTAATTTAATATAATCACTTATTCGTAGATTTATATTTTTATTAGTTAAAGTTTACTACTTATGTTACCCAACTTCAATATGTAGAAAATAATACTATATGTACTAATATATTTCCATTTTAATTTAATTTTTCGAGAGTATCTAGCATCTTTTAATGTTCAAGTGTTTTAATATACCAGAAATATAAATAAGAGAATAAATTTGGAAATAAGTCGTTGTTATGTCTTAAATGTTATGCTAAAATTAACATAGATGGTAATGTAAGTAAAAATAATATTGCATAAATTATTCAAACAATTGTTGTAAAAATTTCAATACACTATGGTTCTATGAAAAAACAGTTTAATGATACAAAATCGTAAAGGAGAGGGAAAGTATGAATATTCTGTTGTGTGTAAAACAGGTTCCAGATGATTCTGTTGAAATTCATTTGGATAAGAAGATGAAAAAACCTAATTTGAATGGAGTCAGTTTAGTAGCAAATGCGTTTGATACATATGCATTAGAGCTGGCGGTTCGTTTTACGGAAGCTCATGGAGGAAATGTTAGTGTATTAACTATTGGAGCAAAGGATTCTTTAAATACATTAAAAAATTGTCTTGCGGTAGGAGCTAAAAAGGCATATTTTGTAAAAGATGATTTATATGAAGGTTTAGATGCTCTTGGAACAGCTAATGTTTTAGGAGATGCTATCCGTAAAATTGAAAAGGACAAAGGTGAAAAATTTGATTTAATTCTTTGTGGAAGGGAATCCACAGATGAAATCACTGGTGAAGTGGGAGCAATGCTAGCTGAAAAATTAGAATTAGGCTTTGTTAGTAATGCCATTGTAATCGATTTAAAAGACCAGGACATAGAAGTTCATCAAGAAATTGAAGAAGGATATAATTTAGTTTCTTTAAAATGTCCAGCTGTAGTAACAGTAAGTAAACCAAATTATGACCCACGTTAGCCTACTATTAAAACTAAGATGGCAAGCCGCAGGGCAGTCATTCCAACTTATTCAGCAGCAGAAATTGGAGAGGTAAAACAAGCTAAAGTACGCTGCATTGAATATGCTGAACCTCCTAAGAGAGAGGCTGGTATAAAGATTCAAGAGAAAGATGCTGCATTGGCAGTAAGTGCTGCTATGGAGCAAATGAAAAAAGATAAGGCAATCTAATTAAGGGGGAAGATAAAAGTATGAAAGCATTATTGTTTATTGAAACAGACAAAGAAAAAGCAATAGGCGGAAGTCTTGAATTGATTAGTGCAGTAAAAGCATTAGATGCAGAAGGAACAGCTCTTGTAGTAGGTAACAAGTCTATGGCAGATACTGTAGCTGATTTTGGAATTCCGGTTATTTTTATAGATACTGCTGAAGACTGTGATACGCTAACAGAAGTATTGTCAGAAACTATTAAGGAACAAAAACCAGATATTGTATTACTTGCAAATACAGAACTAGCTAAAGATATTGCACCACGTGTTGCTGGACGTATGGACTTAGGATGTGTAAGTGATGTAACAGGACTAGGACTGAGTAAAAATGATGGCAAAGTTATATACACTAGACCAGCTTATAGTGGTACGATTTTAGAACATATTGAAGTGGAAGGTACAGCAGTAGTTACAGTTAGAAATGGAAGCTTTTCAAAGCCAGAGAGTGGCTTAAATGCAGATGTTACAGAGAAGAAAGTAGAAGTTCCATCTAGTGCTTTTAAGGCAAAAATTCTCGATAAAGTAAAAGAAATTTCTGAATCTGTTAATTTAGAAGAAGCACAAGTTATTGTTTCTGGTGGACGTGGAATGGGAAATGCAAAAAATTTCAAACTTGTTGATGAATTAGCACATGTACTTGGTGGTGTAGTAGGTGCAACAAGACCACCAATTGAAGATGGGTGGATTTCTCGTGCACATCAAGTTGGACAATCAGGAAAGATTGTAGCACCAAAACTTTATATTGCATGTGGTATTTCTGGAGCAACTCAGCATACATCTGGAATGTCCGGTTCTAATTATATAGTAGCAATTAATAAAGATGAAGAGGCTCCGATTTTTGAAATAGCAAATGTAGGGATTGTCGGAAATGTAAATGAAGTTCTTCCAGTTATGATTGAAGAAATGAAGAAAGTAAAAGAAAAAGTAAAGTAAAGCTTTTCTGTTTAATAAAAATATAGCACCATAAAAAATTCA
>JAQUXS010000059.1 GCA_028692255.1 Clostridium sp. | reverse complement strand
AATTGTATTTTAGGAGGTGATAAGGTGATAATAAAAAAAATTCTAAATAACAATGTGATTACTACTATAGATGAAAATAGTAAACAGGAAAAAGTTGTTATGGGAAGAGGAATTGCATTCAAGAAAGCCCTGGGGATTATATTGAAAAAGAGAAAATAGAAAAAGTGTTTAAAATAGAAAACGAAAAAGAAAATAAAACTTTTCAAAAGCTCATGGACGAAATTCCAATGGAATATGCAAATATTGCTGAAGAAATAATAGATAAGGCTCAAAAAACACTTAAGGTAAAATTTTCAGATCATATATATATAGCACTTACAGATCATATATATTTTGCCATTACAAGATATAAAAAGGGAATAAAGCTAAAAAATGATATGCTTTGGGAAATAAGAAGAATTCATAAAGAGGAGTATAACGTAGGACTTTGGGCCATTGATTATATAAAAGAGAAAACAGGAATAGAAATGGAACCAGATGAAGCTGCATTTATAGCACTACATTTTATAGAAGCCTCATTTAACACAAACATGAATAATACTATAAACATAACGAATATTATAAATGAAATTTTAAATATAATAAAATATAATTTTTCTATTGATATAGATGAAGATGATATATCCTATGATAGATTTTTAACTCATCTTAAATATTTTTCACAGAGAGTTATAACAAATAAAAAGCTTCCTGATGAAGGGGCAGGCCTTTTGCAATTGGTAATAAAAAATTATAAAGAGGCATATAAATGCACTCTTAAGATAAAACAGTTTGTACTGAAAAATTACAATTATGAGATAAATGATTCAGAAACAGTTTATTTAACTATTCACATAGAGAGAATGGTTTCAAGTATAAGGAAAAAATAAATAAAATTGAATACTGTAAGGATTGTTACTGTACATTCAGGCAAAACCTAAATATCAACCACTAAAAGTGTTTGATATTTAGGTTTTGCTTTTTTTATAAATAAAAAATAGAAAGAAGGCATTTAATAATGGATTACAATAAAGTTGCGAAAAAAATATTAGAACTTGTTGGAGGCGAAGACAATGTTCAAAGTGCAGCACATTGTGCTACTAGACTTAGACTTGTTTTAAAAGATGAAAAAAAGATAAAAATCAAAGAATTAGAAAAAATGGATGACGTAAAGGGAACTTTTAAAAACTCAGGACAGTTTCAGGTAATTATAGGACAAGGAAAGGTAAATAAAGTTTATGATGCTTTTGTAGAAGGTACAAATATAAAAGAGGCAAGCTTAAGTGGAAATAAACAGGCAGCTATGGCAAAAATGAATATATTTGAAAGATTTGCAAGAACACTTTCAAATATATTTGTACCAATAATACCAGCAATAGTTGCCAGTGGACTTCTAATGGGAGTTTTAGGGCTTCTTCAAAATTTCCATCTAGTAAATGATAAAAGTGGACTTTATATAATGCTAAATATGTTCTCTAATGCTGCTTTTCAGTTCTTACCAATGATAATAGCATTTAGTGCAGCTAGAGAATTTAAAACTAATCCGTTCCTTGCTGCGGCACTAGGTGCTATAATGATCCATCCAGATCTTCAAAATGCATGGACATTAGGTGAAACTGCAACAAAGACAATTTCAATTTTCGGATTACATCTTGGAATGGTTGGATATCAAGGAACAGTTCTTCCTATATTAATTTCAGTATGGGTTATGGGATATATAGAAAGAGGTCTTAGGAAAGTAATACCAAATGCATTAGATATACTTTTAACTCCATTTCTTACATTAATGACAACTGGATTCTTTGCAATGATGGTAATAGGACCAGTTGGAAGACTTTTAGGTGATGGTATATCATTTGGACTTCAAGCACTATATAATACAGCAGGCCCAGTAGCCGGTTTCGTATTTGGAGGTCTTTATCCATTTATAGTTATAACAGGAATACACCACAGTTTTCAAGCTGTTGAAGCAGGGCTTTTAGCTAACCCAGCAATACACAGAAACTTTCTTTTGCCAATATGGTCTATGTCAAATGTAGCACAAGGTGGAGCTGCAATTGCAGTTTATTTTATAACAAAAGATAAGAAGATTAAATCAATAGCACCTACAGCATCATTATCATGTCTTCTTGGAATAACAGAACCTGCAATCTTTGGAGTTAACTTGAGATATAATAAGCCTTTTTTAGCTGGTGCAATTGGAGGAGCCTTTGGAGGAGCCTACGAGGTATTTATGAATGTATCAATGAATGGTATAGGAGTTTCAGGAATACCAGGAATAGCTATTGTAAGGGAAAATTCAATAATAAATTATATAATAGGTATGTTTATAGCTTTTGGAGTAGCCTTTGCAGCAACTTTTATATTTGGAATTAAGAAAAAAGGTGAAGAGGAAGTAGATGACACCGAAATTGAAGAAGAAACAGAAGAAGATAAAAAAGAAGCATTAATAGATAAAACAGAAGAAACTGTTGTTATAGCTTCACCTTTAAATGGTAAATTTGTACCAATTAAAGATGTACCAGATAGAACTTTTGCTGAAGGAATGATAGGAAATGGGGCAGCAGTGGAACCTTACGATGGAGAAGTTGTAGCACCAGTTGATGCAACAGTAGTGCATATTTTTGAAACTAAACATGCAGTAGCTTTAAAGACAAAGCAGGGCCTTGAAATGCTTATACACATAGGAATAGATACAGTTAATATGAATGGTGATGGATTTGAAGCTTTTGTAAATGATGGAGATGAAGTTAAAAAAGGACAAAAACTCATTGAATTTGATTTGGAAAAAGTAAAAAAACAAGCAAAATCTTCAGTAACATCTGTATTAATTACAAATATTGAAAATACTACGTTTATAAAAGAGACAAAAAATGATAAAATTAAAAAAGGAGAAAACCTATTTACTGTAGGTGTAAAATAATACAAAGTCATAAGTAAAGGTGGTGAATATCAGGATTGTTTTAATCCTGATATAATATGAAAAATGTTTTATGTGTAGGAGAACTTTTAATTGATTTTATATGCTCAGATATAAATTCTAGTATAGTAGTTGGAGAAAATTTTAAAAAGAAAGCTGGGGGAGCACCTGCAAATGTTTCAGCAGCTATAAGTAAACTTGGCGGAAAAGCAGCTTTTTTAGGAAAGGTTGGGAATGATCCTTTTGGTGAGTTTTTAAAAAATACTTTAGGGGATGCTAATGTTGATACATCAATGTTATATTTTGATAGTGAAAATAGTACTACATTGTCTTTTGTATCTCTAAAATCAGATGGACAGAGGGATTTTGTGTTTGACAGAGGTGCAGATGGAATGTTAAAGTACGATGAAATTGACCTTGAAAAATTATATTCAAATAATATATTCCATTTTGGATCTGCCACTGCACTTCTTGGAGGAGATACAAAGGATACTTATATGAAGATAATGAATGAAGTAAAAGAAAGTGGAAAGTTTATATCCTTTGACCCAAATTATAGAGGAAATCTTTGGGAAGATAGAACAGAGGACTTTATAAAGACTTCTCTTGAGTGCATTGAAATGGCTGATTTTATTAAATTAAGTGACGATGAACTTTATATAATTACAGGTAAAAAAGATGTAGAAGAGGGACTTAAGGAACTTTCAAAAGGAAAAGATAAAATATTTACAGTAACACTAGGAAAAGAAGGCACTTTAGTTTCAAATGGCAAGGACACAAAGAAAGTTAAAAGTGTAAAAATTAAATCTATTGACTCCACAGGAGCAGGAGATGCTTTTATAGGAGCAGTACTGTATAAAATATCTTTCCTTGATAATCCAAAAGAGATTAAAAATGATTTTAAAAAGGTTGAAGATATAGTTTGTTTTGCAAACAAGGTTGGAGCAGCAGTATGTACAAAGCTTGGAGCAATTGCAGCTCTTCCTACAATTGAAGAAATAGAAGGTATTTAATGGTGATTTTATGGATGAAAGAGAAAAATTAACTGAAAAAATTAATAGTGTTGTAGGGGAAGCAAAGTTAAAATGCCATAGTGACTATTACAGGCAAAAATATCATATAACTCCTCCTGTAGGCTTTTTAAATGATCCAAATGGTTTTATTGAATTTAAGGAGGAGTATCACTTATTTTATCAATTTAATCCTTTTTACCCTAAAGATAAAAAAGTATGCTGGGCTCATTTAAAGAGTAGGAATTTAGTTGATTGGGAGAGTATGCCAGTAGCACTAATGCCGTTAAATTGGTATGAAACACATGGATGTTATTCTGGAAGTGCTGTTAATAACAATGGAGTTTTTACAATCATGTATACTGGCAACGTAAAAGACTCACAGAATAACAGGCATACATATCAATGTATTGCGGAGAGTAAAGATGGAATTAATTTTGAAAAATATGAAAAGAATCCCGTTATAAATGGTAATCCTGAGGAGTATACTGCACATTTTAGAGATCCAAAGGTAATAAAAGTGGATAACAAGTGGTATGCAGTAATAGGAGCTCAGAGCAAAAATGAAAAAGGTGCAGCAGTTTTGTATAGTTCAGAAGATATATACAATTGGAATAAAGTTGGAGAAATTGAGAGCAGTGAAAAAGATGAACTTAAATTTCTTGGGTATATGTGGGAGTGCCCAAATCTTTTTAACATCAATGGACAAGACATACTAATGTTTTGTCCACAGGGTGTTAAAGCAGAGGGTGACCTATACAACAATATATATCAATGTGGATATTTTATTGGCAAAATGGATTATGCTTCAGGAAAATTTATTCACAATGATTTTATAGAACTTGATTCTGGTTTTGAATTCTATGCACCTCAGATCACTTTAGATTCCAAAGGAAGAACAATTTTAATTGGATGGATGGGACTGCCAGAACAAGAGGATAGTCCAACTGTTAAAAACAATTGGATTCATTGTATGACTATTCCACGTGAACTTTCACTTAAAGGTGATAAACTGATTCAAAAGCCTGTTTCAGAAATGGGAGAGCTTAGGAGAGAAAAGATAACTTATAATGATTTAAGAGTCGATAATGAAGAGGTCACACTTTCTAAAATACATGGTGACAGTTATGAGATGATATGTGACTTCACAAATATTGATGCACAGCAGTTTGGTTTAAAACTGAGATCAAGTAAGTTAAATGATGAAAGTACACTTCTTTATTATGATGTCTCAAGTAAAAAGGTAATACTAGATAGAGATAAAAGTGGAGTTTGTAAAACAGGTGTAAGAAGACGTAAAGTTGAAATTGATAAAAAACTTAAACTGCATATATTTATGGATAAGTCATCTATTGAAGTATTTATTAATGATGGTGAGGAAACATTTACTTCAAGAATTTATCCAAGAAAAGAAAATCAGGATATAATTATATTTTCAAAACAAGGAAGTATAAGTTTAAACATTGATTTTTGGGGGATATAAAACAAATTATGTTAATTGTTAAAATGCCATAACTAATTTTTAACAATAAATATTTAAATTTGACATGTAATTGTCATAAAAAAATATCATAATAAAAATATAGAGATTACCCCTTTTAACATATTAAGCACTTGGAAGTTATCCAGGTGCATTTTTTTATATAAAAATTTAGATAAAAAGTTCTGCCAAACTAGCATATTATTGTATGCTAGTTTGGCAGCTCCTTTATTTGTAGAATTCTGAAAAACTCTTTGTTACATAATAGTGATCAACTACACTGCAGAGTTCTCTTATAGAATGCATGGCTAAAAGAGGAGTACCTACATCTACAGATTTAAAGTTCACATGACCAGAAATTATTGGACCTATAGTTGAACCTCCAATTTCATCAGAACGATTTACAAACCTTTGAAATGGTATATCACAGTTTTTGCATAGAGCTGAATATACTGCACAGCTTGTACTATCTGATGAATATTTTTGCTGTGAACTTGACTTTATAACTGGACCGCCTCCAAGGAAAGGCCTGTTAGTAGGATCACATTTTTCACTTTTATTTGGGTGAACAGCATGAGTTACATCAGCAGATATCATAAATGATTTATAAATTGATCTAAAATAATCTTCTCTGTCTCCTCCAAAAGAGGTAACTATTCTTTCAAGTACAGTTGACAAAAATTCGGAATCAGCACCTTGTTTTGTTCTACTGCCTATTTCTTCATTATCAAAGCATACTAGTACATTTGTGGAATCACATGCAGTAGAATCCAAAAAAGCAGTTAAAGCAGCGTGAACCATTTCAAGATCATCAAGTCTGCTGCTGGATATTAATTCGTCATTGAGTCCCATTATGCAGCCTTTTTCAAATTCATGAAGATAAAGATCAAAATCTAATATGTCTTTTTCTTCAACGTTTAAATCTTTTGCTAAAAATTTTATAAGAAAATTATCTTTTTCAAAATTATCATTTATAAGGCCTAAAATGGGAAGCAAATCAATTTGTCTGTTTAATTCAACACCTTTATTTACATTTCTATTCATATGTATTGCAAGGTTTGGAATTATAAGCAGAGGCTTTTTTATATTTACAAGTTTTGTTATAGGGCTAAAGGCATCTTTACCTTTAATGGTTACTCGTCCTGAAAGTGAAAGAGGTCTATCTAACCAAGTGTTTAAAATTGGGCTCCCATAAACTTCAGTGTTAAGTTTTACGCATTTATTTTCAAAGTTCATCTCAGGTGATGGCTTTATTTTAAAGCTTGGACAATCAGAATGACAACCTATTAATTTAAAACCTTTTTTAGCTATGATTCCCTTACCAACAGTAAAAGCTATAATAGAAGAATCATTTTGAATTATGAAATATTTACCTTCCTTCTGCAGTTCCCATCTGTCACCTGCATCAAGTTCTATAAATCTATTTTTTAATAGATTATGTTTAATATTTTTTACTGTAATAAATGCTGATGGACTTTCATTTATAAAATCTAAAAGCTCATTAGCAAGTGAGTTTATATTCATTAGTTAAACCTCCAAAAAAAATAATATATTGACAATATTATTATACTATCATAATAAAATAATGTATAATGAAGTTTAGATTACAAAAATAATATTATCACAATTTTATAGCTATAAGGAGAGGATAAAGTGACAGCAAAAATTATAGTGTCTCACTTTATAAAAGATTATAAAAATAAAAATGATGAGCATGTTAGAGAAAAATATGGAATATTAAGTGGAGTAGTAGGCATAATAGTTAATCTAATATTATTCAGTGTTGAAATTATACTTGGAATAATTACTAATAGTATAGCTATAATAGCCGATGCATTTCACAATTTAGCTGATGTAACATCAGCACTGGTAACAATAATTGCTTTTAGACTTTCAAATAAACCCGCAGATAAAGAGCATCCTTTTGGACATGGAAGGTTTGAATATATTTCAGGATTAATAGTGTCTTTTATAATTTTAATAGTTGGTATTCAATTTATTGAAACTTCTTTTAGTAGGGTACTTCATCCTGAAGCAGTTAAATTTAATTTAGTAACTTTTATAATAATAATAATGGCAATACCATTAAAATTATGGCTTAGTTATTTTAATAAAACTCTTGGAAAAATGATTAATTCAGAAACCCTAAAGGCTTCTGGTGCAGATGCTTTTAATGATGTTGCAATATTAAGTGGAGTAATAATATCGTTAATAGTTGGATATTTTGCAAAGATAGATATTGATGGATATGTAGGTTTAATTGTTGCGATATTCATTGTGTACTCTGGACTAACACTTATAAAAAGTACAATTAGTCCCCTTCTTGGTGAACCACCTGATCCAAAACTTGTAAGAGAGATAAAGACTTCCATAATAAAATATGACCATATTATTGGAGTTCATGATCTTATAATACACAATTACGGACCTGGAAGATGTATGGCTTCTTTGCATGCAGAGGTGCCAAGTAACATTCCAATAATGCACTTGCACGAAAGTGTTGATAAGGCTGAAAAGGAACTTTCAAAAAAGCTTAATATGTTTATAGTAGTTCATATGGATCCTATTTGTATTGATTCTAAGGAAGTGGATGATGCAAGAAGGTTTATAGTGCAGATAATTAAAAAATTTCCAATTATAAGTTCAATACATGACTTTAGGATAGTTGGTAAGGGCGAAAGTAAGAATTTAGTTTTTGATGCAGTAATAAGTTTTGAATATAAAGTGAATGAAAAACAAGAGCAGAAGCTTAGAAAAGAAATAGAGAAGCAAGTTAAACTTGTACACCCTGGATATGATATAGTTATAACCTTTGATAGAGACTACACAACGTAAGTAATGGGATGGTGTTTGAAATGAGAAAATTAAAATATCAAAAGGGAATAGTAGGTTTATTATTGGTGCTTGGAATAGCCAATATAGTATATTTTGCCGTTTGTTTTTTAACATTTCACTTATTTGTGAATTTTTCAGAATTTTTTCTTGTACTTGGAGTTGTTTTTATAATAGGGGGCATTTTAAAAGCTAATTTTCATAGGGAAAACTCTAATAAGCTGACTATAAAGCTTATTAGAGTTTTAAAAATTATTATAGGTTTATTTGCAGTATCTTTTATTTTAATAGAAGGGTGTATTATAGTTAATGGTAGTAATAGTTATAATTATAAAAAACCGGACTATATTATGATTTTAGGCGGTGGAATTAGGGGGAAAAACATGCTGCTAATTCAGTTAGAAAGAACTCAGGAAGCACTTAAGTATATTAGGGAAAATCCCAACACCAAGGTAATTGTTTCAGGTGGACAAGGTAAAGGCGAGTCAATATCAGAAGCTGAAGCTATGAGAGTGTACTTAGTTAACCATGGAGTAAATAATAATAATATAATAAAAGAGGAAAAATCTAAAACAACTATGGAAAATATGAAGTATACTAGGAAAATTTTAAATAGAATAGATGGAAGAAAAAATGTAAGATTAGCTATTGTTACAAGCAATTTTCATGTTTTTAGAGCAAAGTTTTTGGCTAGGAGATGTGGTTTTGAAGCAGAGGGCATTGCTGCACCTGTAACTAAGTTATTAATACCTAATTATTTTGTAAGAGAATACTTTGCTGTTGTTAAATCTTTCATTTTTGACAGGTAAATAAAATTAAAGTTTAGTGCTATTTTTATAACTGCATATTAAAAGTATTAGTAAAACTAAATACAAGTATATTAAAAGATTAAGTAATACCTTTAATATACTTGTATTTAGTAAGTTTTAATTTATATGTTTTAAGCGAAAAGAATTCTAAGAATAAGGTTTCCAATAGCAAGACCAAGTTGTATGCCATATACCTTAGTATTAACTGTAAGAGTAGGCGGAGGTATGTTTGGCCTAAATCCTCCAAAATCTTCTCTGTCTCCTTGTGCTATTTGCCACTGAATCATTTCTGTTTGTAATTGTTTCTTTGCTTCTGCTATTTGATTTTGGTAATTTTGAATTTGTGCATCTATATTTTGAACAAGAGTAGCAATTGAAGTCACATTATTAAGATTTAAATCATTTTGGTTTTGTGATATTTCATTTTCTAAACTGGACTGCACATCACTAAGTATCTTAGAGTCTGATAACTGGGTGGTTAAAGCCTGAGTGAAATTTACATAAATTTCACCATTAGGGGTATAATTAATTGAAGAAATATATTTACTAGCAGATCCTTGTACTGAAATTGAAGAATTTGGAGTTACTAAATTGCCATTGTAATAAACCTTACTTGCTGTTGAAAGTGCCATAGCATTGGGAGTCATAAAAAGTAATTGATTTCTTTGTCCAAAGGGCATGGATTGTTGAATTGTCATTCTAATCCCCAAAATAGGAATATTCGTTGGCATAGGTCCATTTGAATTTAATTCATCACCGTAGTTTGTCCCTAAAATAGATGCATTTTGGATAGAAATACTATTTTTAGTAGTTGCAATGTTTGACCAGCCACTATTTGTTATAAATGTTTGATATTTCACCTCATAACCAGGCATGTTATTTAAAGTAATTCTTACGGCATTAATATAAACATTTGAGTCTGTACTACTTCCTGCAACTGCAGCATTTGAAATATTAGTATTGGCATTGGTTGTTTGTGGTGACTGCCATCCAGAGGTCCAATTATAATTATTTCGTGTGTAAACTTGATAAGTTATAGAAGCACCTGGTGGTATTTGTACTCCATTTGATGATAGTACAGACATACGCAAACCATGAATAAAAAATGGTGGACCATTTGGTGATAATGTTGTTACACCTATTGAACCTGAATTGTTAATTGGAGTGCCCCAATTAATAGTTTGTGATTGTGTCCATGTAGTGCCACCGATTTGACTAGCTTGGTATTGAATTTGATATCCACCAGCAGGGGGAATATAAATATTAGAAGCTGTATTACTGCTATTTGTTGGAACTAAGGCTGCTTCTGCAGTAATTGGTAATGATGTTGCTATTGAAATTATTAACACTGTTAGTAAAAAAATATACACAATTTTTTTTATCATTAGTATCACTCCGATTCTCATTTTGTATGAAATAGTTATGAGCAAAAGTATTGAGTCTAACTAAATTATAAACTAATAAAATGCATAAATCTATTACATCAGCAACATATAAAAGTTCTTTATTTGACTATACATATATTCTTATTATGATACATTTAATTTAAAATACAAAATAAAAGAAGAAGGAAAACCAAATTCAGATGATTGAGAGGTTTTCCTTCTTCTTTCTTACCTATTATTACTTTTAGGGTAGTCTCCATTTATATTGAATTTATTGAATTCAGATTGATTTTTCTCTTTATTTTTTTTGCCTGGTGATATTTGAGAACTAGTATCGTGATCTTTAACACTTTGCATATTTGCTTTGGAGCTATTTAGTGATCTGAAATTTGCCAATAGATTCATCTCCTTTAAAGTAATATAAATAGTTTGCCCATTTTCTATAAAAATATTTTAAATTTTTTTGCAGATACTATTGATATGTTTTCAAATATGTGATACTATTATGACAATTTAATAAGGTTTTGTTCACCTAGGGTAGAGGTGCTGAAATTATTAGTAGTTACTTTGAATTGGCAAATTATGATAAGTAATAAAAGGGATTTTAGCCGAAGAAAATTAGCCGGTAGGTTATTTTTCTGGCATTGTGTAAAATATATACAGTGCTGTCACTGAAAAAGTTATTTAACTTTTAGTGGAGAGCTACAAGGTACACAAAGTTGCATGGATTTTTATGGCGGCAAGGTGTTCCTTTGCCGTCATATTTTTTTTGCAAATTTTGTTTATGTTGTAAATTCAAAATTCTCTTCTAATTTGTTCAATTCAGAACATATTATTTAATTCAGCTATTTTAGGTGCAGAAAAAATATTTTAGGGGGCTCATAATATTATGTCAATAATTGTACAAAAATATGGGGGAAGTTCAGTTGCAAGCATAGAAAAAATTAGAAATGTTGCAAGGACTGTTGTTAGGAAAAAAAATGAGGGTAATTCGGTAGTGGTGGTTGTTTCAGCTATGGGAGATACAACCGATAACCTTTTAAATTTAGCTAAGGGAATATCAGAAGAACCTGACAAAAGAGAGCTTGATGCACTTTTATCTACAGGAGAAATGATGTCTTCATCTCTTCTTGCTATGGCAATAAAAAATGAAGGCTTTGATGCAGTAAGTTACACAGCTTATCAAATTGGAATGAAAACAAGTGGACAATATGGAAAATCACTTATTGAAGATATGAATACTTTAAAAATAAATAAGAGTTTAAAAGAAGGAAAAATTGTTATAATAGCTGGTTTTCAAGGAATAAATGAAAAAGGTGATATAACTACACTAGGTAGAGGTGGCTCTGACACAACAGCTGTTGCTATAGCTGTAAAACTTAAGGGAAGCTGTGAAATATATACTGATGTTGATGGAATATATAGTACAGATCCAAGGCAGTATAAAGCTGCAAAGAAGCTTAATGAAATTGATTATGAAGAAATGCTTGAACTTGCAAGTCTTGGTGCACAGGTTATGCATTCAAGATCTATAGAACTTGGACAAAAATACGGAGTGCCAATATATGTAGGAAAGAGCTGTGAAAATATAAAAGGAACATTTATTAGGGAGGTCAATAATATGAATATGGAAAGTAAGCCAATAACGGGGATTGCAACAAGTGATGATGACGTTGCAGTTACCATAAGAGAAATAGATGAAGATGCAAATATTTTATCTGAAATTTTTCAGGAAATAGGTAGTAAAAAGATAAATATAGATATGATAAGTCAAACAGCACCAATGAACAATAAAGTAAATGTTTCTTTTACTATACCTAAAGATGATGTTAAAGAATGTATGGGCATACTTAAGGGATTTGCAGAGGAAAGAAATATATCTATAGATAAAGAGATAACAAAGTTTTCAGTAGTAGGTATAGGGATGAAAACAACTTCAGGTGTTGCAGCAAAAATGCTTGGAATTTTTAAAGAGAATAATATTAATGTAAAAATGATAACAACTTCTGAAATAAGAATTACATGTGCAATAAATTCAAAAGACAAAAATAGAGCAATAGAATTGGTAGCAGGAAAATTTGATCTTTAAAAATTAAAAGGGGCGATAATATGAAACTTTTTGGGACTATGAAATTTTGCGGAAATGATTTTTATATTGGAGGAGAGAATGTTTTAGATTTAGCTAATAAATTTGGAACCCCTCTTTATGTAATAGATGAAGAACTTGTAAGGAGTATTTGCAATAGATATTATAATTCATTTGCAAAGAATAGAAATAATAGAGTGGCTTATGCAGGAAAAGCATTTTTACCATTAGCTATGTGCCAGCTTATAAATGAAGAGGGACTTAGCCTTGATGTTGTTTCAGGTGGAGAGCTTTTCACTGCTTATAAAAGTGGATTCCCTATGGAAAATATATTGTTCCATGGTAATAATAAAACTTATGATGAAATTGAGATGGGGATAAATCTTAAAGTTGGAAGATTTGTTGTGGATAATTTCCACGAAATTAAGGCTATAAATGAAATTGCAGCAAGAAAAAATTGCGTTCAAAAAATACTTTTAAGAATTACTCCAGGCATAGAAGCACATACTCACGAGTACATTAAAACAGGACAGATAGATTCAAAATTTGGATTTACTATAAATGACGATGCTATAGAAGCAGTTAAAAGGGCTTTAGAACTTCCTAATATAGAAGTTATAGGACTTCATGCGCATATAGGTTCTCAGATATTTGAGATTAAACCTTACGAAGATGAAGTTAAGGTTATGATGGAATTTATAAAGAAAATAAAAGATGAATTGGGCTTTAAAATAAAAGAACTTGATCTTGGAGGTGGATTTGGAATCTACTATAAGAAGGGTGACAAACCACAGAAAATAGAAGATTTTTGCAGTGCCATACTTAAAAGAGCTGACGAAAAGGCAAAAGAACTTTCATTAGAAATGCCATCACTTATTATTGAACCAGGAAGATCTATAATTGGAAATGCGGGAACAACATTATACACAGTAGGTGCAATTAAGAATATACCTAATATTAGAAAATATGTTTCTGTTGATGGTGGTATGACGGACAATATAAGACCATCACTATATAATGCGGAATATGAATGTACTGTTGTGAATAAAGTTAAGGAGACAGATGAAGAGAAAGTTACTATAGCAGGAAAATGCTGCGAATCAGGAGACATTCTAGTTACAGATGCATATGTTCCTAAAATGGAAAGTGGAGATATTTTAGCTGTGTCAACTACAGGGGCTTATGGATACTCTATGTGCAGTAATTATAATAAGATACCCAAACCAGCGGTAGTAACGGTTTATAAAGGGAATTCAAAAGTTATATGTAAAAGGGAAACTTATGAAGATATGATTCAGAATGAAGTAAATCTTTAATAAGAGGACTACTATATAGTCTATAAGGTACTAAAACCATGCATAGTATAGAAAATTTTTTTTCTATTTATGTATGGTTTTATTTATGTATAATGATATTTAAACATATATGTAAAATTATTTTAAATAAAGAGGTTGACTCTCCAGCTGATGGAGCTCTTATTATAAAATTGTAATCCAGATGTGCACATAAGGAGATGATTATTTTGTTCAAAATAGGTGAGTTTTCAAAGTTAAATAAAATACCTATTAAGACATTAAGATACTATGATGAAATTGGGCTGTTTAAACCAGCTAAAGTTGATGCTGAAAGTGGTTATCGTTTTTATTCGGCTTGTCAATTAAAGAGACTTAATAAAATATTGGCTTTAAGGGACTTAGGATTTACCTTAAGTGAAATTATAGAGATTGTGGACAGTAATGGTACTAAAAAAGTCCTAATTTCTATGCTTAATTCAAGAAAAACACAAATAAATGCATGTATATTAAAACAACAAGAACAGCTGTCAAAGGTTGAAAGAATAATTTATGATATTAATGAGGAGGATTTTGTTATGTTAAAATATGATATTGTTGTAAAAGAAATTGAATCAATAAAAGTAGCTTCTATAAGAGATGCAATTCCATCTTACAGTATGCAGCATGGACTTTGGAAGGAACTTGGTGAATATATAACAAAAAATAATGCAAAGATTGTTAGGCCTGGTATAATGACTTATTATGATGAGGGATACAAGGAAAGTAATGTAGATTGTGAAGCTTCAGAGCAGTTTATAGGTAAACTTTCCTCCAGTGATAGAGTAAAAATTAAAACTCTAGAGCCAGTAAAACAAATGGCTTGTATTGTACATCAGGGAAGTTATGAAAAATTAAATGAAGCTTATACTGCAATTATGAAATGGATTGAAGATAATGAATATAAAATAGTTGGATATAATAGAGAGATTTATTTAGAAGGTGAGTGGTCTTGTAAAAATCCAGAAGAATATATAACTGAAATACAGGTACCTATTTCAAAATAAACTAGAATAGCATATGAAGGGATTGTTTCAAATTTAATTTTGAAACAATCCCTTCTCTGCATTTTTTGTGTGCATTATTTTTAATTTATTGGGAATATTAAATTCAAAGATTATCATGGAAGGGATGTTTACAAATGCCTGATAAAGAACTTCTAAAGAATGTACAAAGCATATGCAGCTGTCACAAAAATCTTAAGATATGCAGCAGCAAGAGAAAAATTATAAAAAAACTTGATAACAATTTTAGATGTATTTTAAGTAGTTTTAAATATATTGACAGTGAAGCAAAAAATGGCAAAGAAATAGTTCCTGCAGCGGAATGGCTGATGGATAACATATATCTAATTGAAAAAGAATATAAAAATATAAAACATAATATGCCAGAGGATTACTACAAAAAATTACCTGTAATTAAAGAGGGGGAGTACAGGGGATATACGAGAATATACCATATTGCTTGGGAAATTACCCATGAAAATAAAGGCAAAATAGATGAAAATGAAATAATGAATTTTATAAATGAATATCAGAAATCACTTACTTTGACAAGTAATGAATTATGGGCTCTCCCATTTATGCTTAGAATAGCCATTATACAGGACATAAGCAGGTTATCAAGCAGTATAGCAAATATACAATCAGAGAGAGAAAAGGCAAATACCATTTCAAAGAAAATTATACATTCATACAACGAAAATAAATTAAATGAAGAATTTACAAAACTTAAAGCTAAGGATATTAAGTTTACAGCTAGCTTTGCAGGAAGACTCTTAAAATCATTGAGAGATAATGGCGTTGAAAGCAATGAAATATACAAGTGGATAGATGATAGATTAAGTGTCGCTGATTTGGATTCTAAGAGAGCAACAATAGTTGAACAAAGAAAAGAAAGTTCATTAAAGAAGGAAATGGGAAATTGTATAAACTCTATAAGAGAAGTAGAAGCACTAAATTGGAGATATTGTTTCGAAAATTTAAGTGTGGTAGAAAAAATATTAAAAAATGATCCAGCAAAAGTTTATGAAAATATGGATTTTGCATCAAGAGATTATTATAGAGTTAATATTGAAAAGATAGCAATAAAATCAAATTTACCAGAATCCCATATAGCTAGAACTGCAATTGAATGTGCAGTGCATGGCAAAAATGATGGCAAAGGCGAATTTGAAAGTCATGTTGGATATTACATAGTGGATAACGGAGTTCAAAGTTTAAGGGATAAACTTAAACTAAACAAAAATACTGCAGCTGATAGTTTAAAAAAACATAAAGAGTTTTGGTATCTGTTTGGAAATTTTGTAGGAACAGCACTATTAATAGCAGCAATGATATTAACAAGTATTAGAGACGATAAAAATATAGTACTTTGGAAATATATTGTTTCTGCACTTATAATTGCAGTGCCATGTAGTGAAATTGTAAATTCAATACTAAACTGGAGTATAAATCATCTAACTGAAGCTGCATTTATCCCCAAAATGGATTTTAGTAAGGGTATTCCTAGTAATTGCAAGACTATTGCAGTAATACCAGCAATTTTAAATGATGAGAACAAGATAAAGGAACTTGCAGCTAAACTGGAAAGATATTATCTATCAAATTCAAGTGAAAATATTTATTTTGCCATATTAGGTGATTTTAAAGATTTTAAAACTGAAACTGAGGATGTAAATGATACAAAAATTAATAATGCTGGTATTTCAGCAGTGAAGAAATTAAATGAAAAATACAGTAAGAATTATGGGGATATATTTTATTTTTTCAACAGACGTAGAGTATACAATCCTAAAGAAAAAAAGTGGATTGGCTGGGAAAGAAAAAGGGGAAAACTTATGGAGTTCAACCATCTTCTAAGGGGAGATGGTGATACAAATTATAATATAATAAGTAGTTCTGTAGAGAATCTTAAAAATGTGAAGTATATTATAACACTGGATGCAGATACTCAGCTTCCACTTGAAACAGCAGAAAAATTAGTAGGGTCAATGGAACATCCTCTTAATAAACCATATGTTGAAAATGGAAAGCTTGTAAGAGGTTATGGAATTATGCAGCCTAGAGTGAGCATAAGTGTTTTAAGTGCCAATAAGACAATTTATTCAAAGATATTTTCAGGTGAAACTGGAATAGACACTTATAGTACAGCAGTTTCTGATGTGTACCAAGATCTGTTTGGAAGAGGAATTTATACTGGAAAAGGTATTTATAATATAGATGCTTTTGACAGTACATTAAAGGGAAAGATAAATGAAAACTCTGTACTAAGTCATGATTTAATTGAAGGAGAATATGCAGGATGTGCCCTTGTAACAGATGTTGAACTTATTGATGGCTATCCAGCTCACTATGATTCAAGCAGTATGCGTATTCATAGGTGGGTAAGAGGAGATTGGCAGCTTCTGCCTTATATATTTAAAAATCGTGGACTTAAAAGTCTATCAAAGTGGAAGATGATAGACAATTTAAGAAGAAGTCTTTTAGCTCCTTCAGTTATACTTCTTATAATAATTTCACTGACAATAGTACCAGATGGCTTTGAAAAATGGCTGAGCCTTGCGTTTGTATCTCTTGTCTTTCCATGGCTTTTTGATGTGACTGAAGTTACATCATCGCCAATAAGGGGATTTAATATATCAGGTGAAATTAATAGTAATAAAAATGCTATTGAACAGATATTTTTTATATTTAGTTTTATTTGTTTTAATGCATACCTTATGTTAGATGCTATAATTAGAACTATTTACAGACTTACTATAAATAAGAATCATATGCTTCAGTGGCGAACCTCTGAAGAAGTGGAAGCTGAAAGTGGAAAAAGTCTATGGGATTATGTAAAGCTAATGTGGGTTGGAAGCGTTATAGCGGCTATTATAGGTGTACTTTCTTTTAATAGAGGAATTACACTGGGATTTATTATGCTGCCATCATGCTTGTTGTGGTTTATAAGCCCTGTTTTGGCATTTTTTATAAGTAAGGACAGAAAGATACCATCTATGGCTTTATCGTTACAAGATAGAAATATGGTAAGGAGAATAAGCAGAAAAACCTTTGCGTATTTTGAGGATTTTGTAAATGACTACGAAAATTGGCTTGCACCAGATAATTTTCAGGAAAGCCCACCCAAAGGAGTGGCACATAGAACATCTCCAACAAATATGGGGATGGGATTAACTTCAAATATAGCAGCATATGACTTGGGATATATTTCTATATATGAAATGATTTCAAGAATAGAAAAATCTATGGACAGTATGGAAACTCTAGAAAAATATAAGGGACATTTTTTAAATTGGTATGATACTACAAGCAAAGTTCCACTGGAGCCTAAATATGTATCTACTGTAGATAGTGGAAACCTCGTTGGATATTTGTGGCTTTGTGAACAGTCACTTGAAGAATATATTAATAGTCCACTTATAAATATTGAATATAAGAATGGATTATGTGATGTTTTAATGTTAGCAAATGATGAAATACAAAATGTTCTTGCAGTTAGGGATTATTACAGTAGTGAAATAACAAAGGTTCAAGCATCAAAATTAACTGCAGTTGATTTTGAAACAGTTCTTACAGAAATAAAAACAAAATGTGAGAATATAAGTAATAGCCCTAAGGTATCAGAACTCTATTGGAATTCTAAGGCGTTGCATCAAATTAAATCTAGAATAGAGGAAATAAATAAAATTTTTCCTTGGATACACCTTGTTGAAAAAAGATCAGAAATGCTTCTTGATAAGGCTGAAAAAATAAAGAAGATGTCAAATGAGGTAATATTAAAAAACATACCAAATAAAATTGAAAATATAATTAATACAATGAAGGTAAGCGGAGATGCTATAGGCACAGATAAAAAGTGGGTTAATAATATAATTGATTTTTTAAATCAAGGCAAAAATGAAATAGTAAATTTAATAGCTAGAATTGTGAAACTTCAAGGAAGACTTCACTATATGGCCGAAAATACAGATTTTAAAATATTGTATGATAAGAACAGAAATCTATTTGCCATAGGGTACAATTTGTCAGAGGATAAAATAAGTAATTGTTTTTATGATTTACTTGCGTCTGAATCAAGACAGGCAAGTTTCATTGCCATTGCCAAAGGTGATGCTTCAAGGCTTCATTGGTTTAAGCTTGGAAGTTCGATGACAAATATCGGATGTGGAAAAGGACTTGTATCTTGTAGTGGCACAATGTTTGTATATTTTTTGCCTCTTTTAATTAT
>JAQUXS010000120.1 GCA_028692255.1 Clostridium sp. | reverse complement strand
TAATACCGTCTAAGTTTAGAGAAGAGCTAAACGATAGCTTTATATTGACCAAAGGACTTGATGGATGCCTTTACATTTATACTACTGATGAATGGAAAGTTTTAGAGGAAAAGTTGAAAAAACTTCCACTTACTAATAAAAACGCTAGAGCTTTTGTAAGATTCTTTTTTTCAGGTGCTAATGAGATAAACATAGACAAGCAAGGAAGGGCACTTATACCTCAGAATCTTATTGAATACGCATCAATAAAAAAGGAAATAGTAAGTATTGGTGTTTCAACTAGAATTGAAATATGGAGCGATGAAAAGTGGAAAGAATATAATGAGTCAGATATAGATATGGATAAAATAGCTGAAAATATGGATGAATTATTATAATAGGTGGTGTAAAAAATGGATTTTAAACATGTACCAGTTTTGCTTAATGAATGTATGGAAAATTTAGATATAAAAAGTAATGGTATATATGTTGATTGTACTTTAGGAGGAGCAGGACATTCAATAAATATACTAAAAAGATTAGGCAATGACGGTAGACTTATAGGAATAGATCAAGATATGGATGCAATAAGAGCAGCTAAGAAGAAATTAGAAGATTATAAAAATGTTACTTATGTTCATGATAATTTTTACAATATAGATAATATTTTGGAAAATTTAAAAATAGATGCTGTAGATGGGATACTTATGGATCTTGGAGTATCAAGTTATCAGCTTGATGAAGCAGAACGTGGCTTTAGTTATATGCATGATGCAAAACTAGATATGAGAATGAATAGAGAAAGCAATTTCTCTGCTTATGAAATAGTAAATAAATATGAAAAAGAAAAGTTATATAGGGTAATAAGAGATTATGGAGAAGAGAGATTTGCCAATAGAATTGCAGACAATATTATAAAGGCAAGAGAAGAAAAGCCAATAGAGACAACATTTGAACTTGCAGATGTTATAAAAGCTTCTATTCCTGCCAAATTTAGAAGGGATGGACCTCATCCTGCAAAGAGAACATTTCAAGCAATTAGAATAGAAGTTAACAGCGAGCTTAAAATACTTGACAAGGCAATTGAAGATGGAGTTAACAGACTAAAAAGTGGTGGAAGAATTGCAATAATAACTTTCCACTCTTTAGAGGATAGAATAGTTAAAACTAAATTTAAAAAACTGCATGATCCATGTGAATGTCCAAAGGATCTTCCTTGTGTTTGTGGGAAAAAACCAATAGTTGATTTAGTTACTAGAAAGCCAATAGCAGCTAATTCAGAAGAACTTGAGTTAAATTCAAGAAGTAGAAGCGCTAAACTTCGTATTGCACAAAAAATTTAAGGGGTGAGATTTTTGATAGTGCCAGAAAGAAAGTATGTAAATAGCGGAAGTAATGCACTTAAACAAAGAAAAGAGAAGGTTACTGATAAAAAATATTATACGTATATTGATGAAAAGGAAATTGAAAGACAAAGAAGTAAAAAGCAACTTAAATTAAGGAAACAAGCAGTTTCTATTTTAAGTATTGCATTCATATTTATAATCGGATCAGTTGTTATATATAGATATTCAGATATATACAATTTGGAAAATAATTATGATGCTGTATCTCAAAGCGTCGATAATTTAAACAAAGAAAAACAGAGCTTAAATCTTTCTTTAATTCAATATAATAAAATTGAAAACATACAAAATAATGCCACTAAATTAAACATGGTAGCTGAAGACAAAAGTTCAGCAGTAGTTTCAAATTATAATAGAAATACGATAAAAGAAGTAAAAAGTTCAGACAGTCCAAAAGCAAGCAAGTCAATTTTTGCAAATATAATTAATTATATATATAAAAAATAGTGTAAAAGGTTATATTGTAAATGGATACTTAATATTAATTACTGTAAGTGAATTTCATTACAGGAGGTATCCAAAAAATTGAATAGAAAAAAATATACGGATGGTGTAACAGTAAAAGTTAGACTTATGCTAATACTTATAATTTTTGCACTTATGTTTTCTTTTATAGTGGTTAGATTATTTAAAGTTTCTGTTATCCTATCACCTAAATATAAAAAAATGGCGGTTGAACAATGGACAAGCGAAGTTAAAATATCTGCTAAGCGTGGAAGAATACTTGATAGAAATGGCAATGAACTTGCTGTAAGTGGAAGTGTATATAGAATTGATTTTGATTTAAATACTATAAGAAGTTATTTAAGAAAAAACAAAAGTATGACTATGGACATTTTAGCTTCAAAACTTGCTAAAATCGTAAATAAGTCCAAGGAAGATGTAAGTAAGGTTTTAAATTATAGACTTAAAAGTGGTGCTCTTGCCGGATCTGCTAATTTAATAAGAAGAACTACAAAAGATGTAGCTGATGAAGTTTCAAATCTTCATGTTAATGGAATTATAGTTTCTTCAGATACAAAGAGATTTTATGTGAACGGAAATTTTCTCTCTCAAGTAATTGGACATACTAATTCAGATGGCAAGGGACTTACAGGCATAGAACTTGAATATGATAAATATCTTTCTGGAATCCCAGGAAGAAGAATAGCTGAAATAAATAAAAATAGTGCTAATTTAAGTTATACTGTTTCTGACTTTTCAAAGCCTGTAAATGGTGATGACGTGGTATTAACTATAGATTCAACAATCCAAGCATTTGCAGAAAAAAATGCAAGGGAAGCACTTATAGATAATAAAGCAAAAGCAGTTTCAATAATCGTATCTGATCCACGCACAGGAGAAATACTTGCCATGGCAAATGAGCCTTCTTATGATCCTAATAATCCATGGGATAAAACTAAAAGTTTTAATGAGCTTCAAAAGGAATGGAGAAACAGGGCAGTAAGTGATGCTTTTGAGCCAGGTTCAATTTTCAAGGTAATAACTTCTACTGCTGCTATGGAAGAGAAAGTTGTAAGCGACAAAGATCAATTTAATTGTACTGGAAGTATTAAAATTGCAAATAAAATAATTCACTGCTGGAAAAGGACAGGTCATGGAAGCCAAGCATTTGGCGATATACTTAAAAATTCCTGCAATGTTGGCTTCTCAATTTTAGGACAAAGACTTGGAGCAAAAAATCTCTATAAATGGATTAAAAATTTTGGATTTGGAAATAAAACAAATATAGATCTTCCTGGCGAGACAAAGGGAATAGTAAAACCAGAAAGTAAAATGGGACCAGTTGATCTATCTACAATAGCCTTTGGTCAGGCAAATACAGTTTCAATGGTTCAGTATTTAAGCGCTTTTAATACTGTTGCCAATAATGGTGTATGGATAAGACCTCATCTTATGAAAAAAATAGTCCATTTTGATTCTAGTAATAATGAAGTAAAAGATAAAGTGTATGATGATTATGGAGAGAAAAAAGTAGCTGACCCTGACATTGAAAAAAAACTTAGAAGCTATCTTGAGAGGGTAATATCGGAAGGTGGAGGTAAAAAAGCTTATATAGATGGATATCACATTGCAGGTAAAACTGGAACTGCACAAAAACCAAATCCAAATGGTGGTGGATATGAATCTGGAAAATATTTAGCATCATTTGTTGGAATGGCACCTTCAAGTAATCCTAAACTCACAATTATGATTTCAATTGATGAACCAGATCCATCTAATTATTATGCAGGTCAAATAGCCACTCCTGTTGCAAAAAAAATGTTTAATGATTGTTTTAACTATCTTAATATAAAGCCAGATGCATCCAGCAGCGACGTGAATGAAAGCTTAGGAAATGATGTAACTGTACCAAATGTAAGAGGTATGAAAAGTGAAGATGCTTTAAAATTATTGAAAAATAATAATCTAGCCTTTGATTCTGTACCAAATGGTGAAATTATAACAGATATCACACCCCTTCCTGGAGCTCAGGTTAAAGAAGGAACAAAAGTTATACTTTACACTGGAGGTACACCAAATTATAATAGTAATGATGTAGTTGTCCCTGATTTTTCAGGTTTAAATGAAAAAGCAGCTCAGGATTTACTTAATAGTGTTGGGCTCAAAGGAAAATTTAGCAGCTCAGGTCTTGTTTGTGATCAAGATAAGATCGGAAGAGCG
>JAQUXS010000119.1 GCA_028692255.1 Clostridium sp. | reverse complement strand
TATAGCTATAAAAAATAATAAAAATATAATAATGTAAGGGTGATTTAAAATGAATTTAAAAATAACAACTCTTATAGAAAATAAGCCAAGCACTAATTTAGGACTTTATTATGAACACGGATTGTCTCTTTATATACAAGTTGGCGAAATTAAAATTTTATTTGATACAGGACAAAGTGGAGATTTTATAAAAAATGCAGAATTATTGAAGGTTGATTTAGGTAAACTTGATTATGTTTTATTAAGCCATGGACATTACGATCACAGTGGTGGCTTTAAAAAATTTGCCGATAAATTTAAAGAGCCATATAAGTTAATTGTAGGAAAAAATTTTTTTAATGGTAAGTATAAACTTATAGAAGAAGGAAATTATAAGTATAATGGAAATTCTTTTGATAAGAAATTTGTCAGTGAAAAAAATAATATTTCAATACAATATGTTGAAAAGGACATATTTTTTATTTCTAAGGATATAATGGTGTTTTCTAATTTTCAAAGTAACAATAACTTTGAATTATTAAATTCAAAGTATAAAATAAAACATAAAGAGAAATATGCAGTAGATAATTTCTTAGATGAAATAGCATTAGTAGTTAAATTTGATAAAGGTCTTGTTGTTATAGTTGGATGTTCTCATGTAGGTATAGTTAATATTTTAGAAACTATTATTAAACTAACAGGCATGCCAATTTATGGCGTGATTGGCGGAACACATTTGGTAGAAGCTGATGATTTAAGGTTAAATAAAACAATTAAATTTTTTAAAGAAAACAATATAAAGGTTTTGAGAATGTCACATTGCACAGGTGAAAAAGCTATTGAAAAAATAAAATTAGAATTCGGAGAAAGATTTATATATAATAATACTGGTAATATTATTGATTTTAAGAGTGTGTGAAGTTATGATATTTATTTTAAAGACATGGAAATATGGGATATTTCTATGTCTTATTTTTAATGGATTGAGCATACTTTCAATAGTACCTACAAGTAAATTTTTAAGTCATATTTAATAATTTTCTTTATTGAAACTCTTCTATAAATTTTTGGGCAATTTTTGATATATATCTATCTTTAACAGTAACAGTTGTTAGGTGTGTATAAAATGTTTCCTCATCGATAATTTTATAATTAAGGTCTTTTGTTATTTCAGTTTTTAAATTTAATGCAGACATAGGCGTTACAGCTATGCCTAATCCTGCTTGAGCCCATAAAAGATTTAATTGTAAATTATCATTCAAACAAAAAATATTTGGATCAAACCCTTCATTTAAACAAGCAACTTTTATCATTTTTTTAAATCTTCTAATTAGTATTATTGGTTTGTTTTTTAAATCTTTAATTGTAATGGAATTTTTATTATCTGAAAAGTTATAATTAGAATTATATAAGGCAATCATAGGTTCTGTATTCCAATATGTAATGTCTAGTCCATCTTTATTAAAGGGTGTTCTTACAATTCCAACTTCAATAATACCTGCATTAAGTAATTCAATAATTTTATATGTATTTGATTCGTATAATTCATATTTTATAAGTGGATTTTCTTTACTAAAATTAATAAATATTTTATTTAATAGTGTATTTTCAGCTGTTGAAGTTATGCCTAATTTTAGGGTTCCAGTTAATCCATTATTATAATCATATATTTCTTTATGTACAGCTTCATCTATGTCTAATATATGTTTTGCTTTTCTATATAAAATTTTGCCTGCATTTGTAAGAGTCATTCTTCTTGAACCACGATGCATTAATTTAGTTTCAAATTCTTGTTCCATTACCTTTAGATGATTGCTCAATGCGGGTTGAGCAATATGAAGCTTCTTTGAAGCTGCTGTAATATTTCCTTCCTCTACAATAGTTATAAAAATTTCAAGTTGCTTAATTTCCAAAACAACATCTCCTTGTACTATATAAAAAAATATATAGTATATATTATATATTCGTATTTTTATTATATTACTATTTATGATATAATTCAATTGTTTCAAGCTGTGCAAATATTATTTATTATTGTACTAGAGGGGGTTCTTGTTATTGCTATGATATACATAGGCGAGCAAAGGAATTCCTATAAGAAATATGAAAATAATATAAAATGTAAAAAGACAATCACCGAAAGTTTTTATTAAGAAATTATAGAGTTACTTTAAAATGATCCAGAAAAGAATATATAAAAAATAATGGGAATTGTAAAATATACAATTTCTCATGAAAACAATCAAATTGATACAGTTAGGAAGTAATAATGTTATGTCGCTAGAGAGTACGATAATTAAAAAAGTATTTAAACAGGAAAATCAAACACCATTTAAAGTTATATTTAAAGATGGCAAAGAACTAAAGATGGGAGAAGGAGAGCCTAAATTTGTTATTAGAGTTAATGGAAAAATAAATAAGAGACTATTGCTCACTAGTACGTCCTTAGCTTTAGGTGAAGCGTATATGGACAAAGTATTAGATATGGACAAAGGAGATTTATATGATGCTTTAGATATAGTAATGGGAAAACTTGATGAATTTCAAGTAGATGAAAATGCCTTAAGTAAACTCATGTTTTCATCTACTTCTAAAAAGAATCAGAAGAAAGAAGTCACTTCTCATTATGATATAGGAAATGATTTCTATAAACTTTGGTTAGATGAAACTATGAGTTATTCTTGTGCTTATTTTGAAAATGAAAATAATACATTATTTGAAGCTCAAAGCAATAAAATTAGTTATATTTTAAAAAAGCTTCAGTTAAAAGAAGGTATGAGACTTTTAGATGTTGGTTGTGGTTGGGGATATCTTTTGATTGAAGCAGCTAAGAAATATAAAATACATGGTGTTGGAATTACTTTAAGTCAGCAGCAATATGAAGGATTTAATAAGAGAATTAAAGAAGAAAAATTAGAAGATTATCTAGAAGTTCAATTGATGGATTATCGTGATCTTAAAAAATCAAACTTAAAATTTGATAGAGTAGTAAGTGTTGGAATGTTAGAGCATGTGGGACGCTCAAACTATGAATTGTTTTTCAAAAATATAGATGCAGTACTTGAAAAAGAAGGATTGTTTTTATTGCATCATATTAGTGCACGAAAAGAATCCTCGGGAGATCCATGGATTAAAAAGTATATATTCCCTGGCGGAGTAGTACCTAGCTTAAGAGAAGTTATTAATATTGGAAGCGAATTTAACTATTATACTCTAGATGTTGAAAGTTTAAGAAGGCATTATAATAAGACATTACTTTGTTGGTATGAGAATTTTAATAAACATAGAGAAGAAATTTTAAAAATGTTTGATGAAAGATTTGTTAGAATGTGGGGATTATATTTAGCAGCTTGTGCAGCATCTTTCAACAATGGTATGATTGATCTTCATCAAATATTATTTGCAAAGGGAAACAACAATAAATTAGAGATGACAAGAGAATTTTTATACAAAAATGAGAAATAAAAAGGTCTAAAATATATTTTCAACGGAGGTTTTGCAAAATGAAACAAGGTTACCTTTATATTACTTTAGCAACTATATTTTTTAGCACCATGGAAATAACGCTAAAGCTAGTTTCTGGTGAATTTAACCCAATTCAATTAACTTTTTTAAGATTTTTTATAGGTTCAATTATACTTTTACCACTAGCTATTAAAAATTTAAAATCTAAGAAACTATCTCTTAATAAAAATGACTTTAAATTTTTTGCAATGTGCGGCTTCATATGTGTTGTTGTTAGTATGACATTTTTTCAATTGGCCATATTATATGGAAAAGCTTCTATTGTAGCCATACTATTCAGCTGTAATCCTATATTTATTATACCGCTTGCTTTTTTTATGTTAAGTGAAAAAATTTATAAACACACAATAGCAAGTCTTATAATAAGTCTTATAGGCGTTGTTGTTATAATGAATCCTGCTGATATAACTAAGAACAATCCTCTAAGTATTATTTTAGCACTTCTTTCTGCTGCAACTTTTGCATTATATGGAGTTGTTTCAGCAAAAAAAAGCCAAAGATATGGTGGAATAGTTTCAAGCTGTTTTAGTTTCTTATTTGGAAGCATGG
>JAQUXS010000058.1 GCA_028692255.1 Clostridium sp. | reverse complement strand
ATAATCCAATTCTGTAAAAGTGATAAACCTAAAACTCTAGGATTTCTAAAAACTTTATGAAGTTCTTTATAGTTAACTTTAGCAAGTGGTGGATACAGCATAACTATAAGACCTATAGCCATAGGAATAGACGTTGTTCCTATAGATAAACTTGATAATATGCCTGCAAGACTTGGTTCAGCCCATCCTAAAAAAATTCCAAGTGCCATTGCTGTAAAAATCCATACCGTTAAATAACGGTCAAGCCATGATAATTTTGATGCTTTATTCATTTAGTCCCCTCCTAATCTTTGTAATTATTATTAAAACATACTTTTCCTTCTTTTAAATTGTCACAAGTCAAACCATTTTCTTTATATTTTTTTAGTCTTTGTAAATCTTTCTTACATTGTTCTAATTTAACCGCATGAGATATTAAAATTTCATTTATAAATGGAAACTCTTTAATTGTATCCTCATTTATTTTGTAATATACATATTTATTAACTTTGTAGTAATCAACTATTTTAGCATTTGTAAGTTTTGTTAAGTGGCGCGAAGCATTAGATTGACTAATATCAAGTACTGCTTCTATCTCACAAACGCACATTTCACCATTTCCAAGTAAATTTAATATTCTCATGCGTGTTTCATCAGATAATGCTTTCATCACTTGTATCAAATCCATTTTTTTCACTCCTCATATGAACATATTCAATTATAATCATATGACTTTTGAATAAAATTTGCAACACTTTTTTCAATAATCATTAATTATATCTCTTGTATATTAATTCGGTTAGCTGTATAATTATGCATTATAATAATTATACCATAGTTTATCATTTAATATAATTTTGAAAGGTGTTGTTGTTTATGTCCTCATCTAAAGAAACAAATTCTATACCCAAGCTTCTAGCTGAAGCAAAAGATTCAATATTATTTACAACGAATCGTCCTGATGTAATAATGGAACGTGGAAAAGGCATGTATTTATGGGATACATCTAATAAATGCTATCTTGATTTTATGGGTGGATGGGCTGTAACTTCCCTTGGTCATTGTCCAGATGTAATAAAAACCGCCCTCCTTGAACAAGCTAATGTACTTATCAATGCTAGTCCTGCGTATTACAATAAACCAATGCTTGAGTTTGCAAAACTGCTTACAAATATCTCGTGTTTTGACAGAGTGTTTTTTATTAATAGTGGTTCTGAAGCAAACGAAGGTGCAATCAAACTTGCTAGAAAATATGGTGAAAAGTATTTAAATGGAGCATATGAAATAATTACTACCATAAATAGTTTTCATGGAAGAACTCTTGCCACAATGTCTGCCACTGGTAAAAAGATATGGGATAAATTATACGAACCAAAAGTTCCTGGTTTTAAACATGTTCCTTTAAATGATATACATGCATTAAAACAAGCCATAACTCCAAAAACATGCGCAATAATGCTCGAACCTATTCAAGGAGAAGGCGGTGTAAATGAAGCAAGCACTGACTATTTTAAAGCTATAAAGCATTTATGTGATGAAAACAACCTCTTGCTAATTGTTGACGAAGTACAAACTGGACTTGGAAGAACAGGAAAGATGTTTGCGTATGAATACTATGGCATTGAACCAGATATTATGACACTAGCAAAGGGCATAGGTGGCGGATATCCTCTATCTGCATTATTAGTCAAAGAAAAACTAAATATATTTGAACCAGGTGATCAAGGTGGAACTTACTCGGCTCAACCACTTGGAATGGCTGTTGGATTAGCCGTGGTACAAGAAATTATAAACAAAGACTTATCAGAAAATGCTAAACTTCAAGGTGAATATTTAACTTCTAAACTAGAAGAAATAAGTTCTAAGTATAAACTTAAAAATATTAGAGGTAAAGGTCTTCTTATAGCCTTTGATTTACCAACTGAAAATGGAAGTGAAATTGTAAGTGAATGTTTAAAAGAAGGTTTGTTAATAAATTCTCCAAGACCATCAATAATTAGATTAATGCCACCTTTAATAGTAACTGAAAAAGATACTGATAAAATGATATCAATCCTTTGCAAAGTTTTAGATAAAAAACTTAATTACAAATGAGTAAATTTCTATTGCTAGGAATTAGTTGAATTCTTTATAAGGATTATTAATTTTAATATCGGCCAAATATACAAATATGTAAAAACGTACACTTCTAAAATTAATTAGCTGTGTACGTTTTTGTAAAATGTATTTAACTATTATAGCAACCACAAGTGCAGTCACTATTTTGTCCACTATCACCAACATATTGAATAGCTCCAGAAGGACATAATGATTGGCAGCCTTTACAGCCTTGAACGCAACCTTCTGGGAAAACTACAACTGGTCTGTTCTGTTCCTTCTTATATACTCCGTGTTTACACTTATTAAAACAAGCTCCGCATTCTTTACAAAGTTCATAATCAATAACAGGGTACCATTTTTCTGACATATAAAAACCTCCTAAAATTTTTAAAATTGTACTCTATCTATATAACACAATTTAAGATATTATAAAATTAAATAGATAACCGGTAAATATAATTCCTAATCCTGTAACAACATAAAATACTGCCAATAGTTTAGGCTTTAAAACTCTTCTTAAAAGAATTCCTTCTGGTAAACTAAGACCTGTTACAGCCATCATAAATGCTAGAGAAGTTCCCATTGAAACACCTGCTCTTGTAAGTTCACTAACTAATGGTATTACACCAGCTGCATTAGAGTATAATGGAATTCCTATTACAACAGCTACAAATACTGCAAATGGATTATCTTTTCCTGCATATTTTGCAAGCGCACCTGCTGGAATCCATCCATGCATAACCCCACCTATAGCAATACCTATTACTACATATATCCATATTTTCTTTATTAGATCTCTTGTAAATGCCCATGAATCAAATAATCTTTCTTTACGTGTTGGATCAGGGATTTCTATATCTGACCCCACCTGCATTTCATAAACATAACCTTCTACGTGCTTTTCCATTTTTAGTTTTCCTATTATTATTCCAGCTATAATAGCTATTGATTCTCCAGATAAAACATAAATTATGGCTATCTTTAATCCAAACAAACCATAAAGAAGGCCTAGTGCAACTTCATTTACCATTGGGGCAGCTATTAGAAATGAAAATGTAACTCCAAGTGGTACTCCTGCTTCAACAAAGCCAATAAACAGTGGAACTGCTGAGCATGAACAAAATGGAGTTACAATTCCAAGTAAAGCAGCAAGAATATGACCTACAAAAGTACTTCCTTTAGTTTTAGCAAGGATTTTTCTTGTCTTTTCTGGTGGAAAAAAACTTCTTATAAATGTAATTGCATAAATTATTATTAGTAACAAGATAAATATTTTTATAGTATCGAATACAAAGAAATCAAGGGCACTTCCAAGTTTACTTTCTTTAGCGATTCCAAAAATATTGTAAACAAGCCAGTCAGCAAAAATTTGTATAGGTGTAAACATATTAATCCTCCATTCAAATCATAATTATATAATTAAATACTTATATAATTTTTAATATAAAGGACTTTATTTCTAATGATTATAGAATTAAGTCCTTTTTAAGTAGTATTTTCTATTTTTCATCACTAATGTATTTCTTAATTTCATCAACAGTACAAACCTTACCAAACATCTTAACTTTTTCATTAACAACTATAGCAGGTGTTCTCATAACTCCATATTTCATAATTTCTTTGATATCTTCTACTTTTGTAATTTCAGCATTCACATTTAGTTGTTCGGCTGCCTCTTTAGCATTTGTCTCAAGCTTTTTACAATTTGAACATCCTGTTCCTAAAATTTTTATTTCCATAATTTTGTCCTCCTAAAATTTATAATATTTTATTTAGAGTTGCCAGTAGAACTTATAATAAACTTATCTACGCTATCAATGATATTTTTAATTTCATCACTACTTAGTCTATAGTGCATGTTCATACCCACTTTTTCACATGATAAAATACCAGCTTCTTTAAGTATTTTTAAATGTTGAGATAAATTAGCTTGACTAAACTCTATATCTTCATTTAATTTGCATACACACTTAGGTCCATTATATAAAAATTTAACTATTTTATATCTTATAGGATGACCTAATGCTTTGAATATTTTAACACTTAACTCTTGATTATCCATGGTATCCTCCTATTCATAAGTATATAACTAAATGCTTATATACTTAGCATACTATTATCATTTTATATTGTCAATGGTAATATGTTTTTATTCTCAGTTTTTAAATTCAGGGAATCTATAAACAATGTGAAAATCATCCTAAACTTATTACAAACACTACTCAATCCCTACTACTTTACTTCTACGTTCCATCAAAACTGTATCATGCCATATACCATTAGGCATTTTTGCAACTTTCTCTCTTACCCCTATTTCTCTAAAACCGTAGCTTTTATGCAGCGCTATGCTTGAACTATTTTCGCTTATAATTGCAGAATATAAACTCCAAATTCCGTTTTCTTCTGATAACTTTATTAGATTGTTTAATATGTTTTTCCCTACACCTTTACCTCTATAAGCTTTCCCTGTATTAATACCTTCCATATATATTTTAGCTACAGCTTCCCAGTTTTCAGGCTTCATTTCTTGAATATCATAATCCATTCTTAAATATTCTTTAATTTCTTTTTTAACATTATCTTTCATAAAAACATCTCCTAACAACATTTATTTTTATATACAGCTTCAATAAGTACTTGTAAGCTATCTAGTATTTGTTCTCTTTTATCTTTTGAAATAGACATAAAAATACCTTGGTAATATTCATTCATGGATTTTTCTATGGTTTTAAATATTCCTATTCCTTTTTCAGTAAGTCTTATAGATATGTAACGTCTATCTTCTGAATGTGTTTTTCTAATTACCAAATTATCTTCTACAAGTTTATTTATAGTTCTACTCATTGTGCTTTTGTCTAGCGTCAATATCTCTGCAAGTTCATTTAAAGAAATCTCATTAGCTCTTCCAATTTCTACAATAGCATGACACTGAGGTATAGTAACTCCACAACACCCTGCATCTGATTTTTCTAGAATTCCTAAATTTCTTACTAATACTCTGATTAGTTCACGTAAGTAATTGCTCCCTTTTTCAGCCATAAAATCACCTCAAAATGATTGTATCGCAAAACTATTGCAAAGTACAACTATTTTAAACTGTTGTAAAATAAAAAAACATGTAATCAGCAGTAAGCCAATCTACATGTTTTAATTTTATTTTTCATCACAATAATTTTCTTTTAACACACTAATTACATTTCTTATTCTATCATCTTTAATTGAATAAGTAATTGAAAGTCCATTTTTTTGTGAGCTTAATATTCTATGAGCCTTTAAGTTAGCAAGGTGCTGTGACAATGCTGATTGTGTTAAATTATTAATTTTCTCATGAAGTTCAGTTACTGTCATTGGAGACTCCATAAGATTGCAGACAATCATTAATCTATTTTCATTAGCCAATACTTTTAGTAATTCTGCTATTTCTTTAGCATTTTCTATCATTAGAAATCCTCCTGAAAAATCATACTAACCTTTATAATATTAGTATATTATAAATTTATTATATAGCAATATTAACTTATATTTTATATGTTTGTCAATTTATATGTTCAGCTATTATAGTATTGCTAAATTTAAAAAATATTTTAAGACATGAAACATAGAGTGTCTTCATGTCTTATTTTCAATATAATGATTAGCTAAACAAATTTGGAAATTTCTATTTGTTCTTGATTTTATAATAATGTTATTAATTAGTTATGCCTTGTATGAAATTGTCCTTTTCATCATTTCAAGTCCGGCAACATCAATTTTATCATTCATTTTTATAGATCTCATAAATTCTTTATTTGCAAGTTTAAAATATCCATATTTGTAATATAGCTTAGCTAATATTAATAATACACTATCATTGTCAATAAGATTTAAAAGCTGTAAAGCCTTTTCGAATTTATCGAAATATTGCTGTTTTAATAAAATTTCTAACAAATCAAATATAGGCTTAATAAATTCCGAAGAAAGATCTCTATTATCAGCCAATATAGTAGTTTTTTTGCCTTCAATAATTTTTTTGAATTCTATACATACCAAATAATGCTTATTGTTTGAAATATTATCACATTTTTTTATTAATTTATTTTTTGTCCTAATACTTTTAACTAATATTTTGCAGATTGTACTATAATAAATAGCTTTTTCAATAAAGTTATTTTCTTTGACTTGCATAAAACATTTATAGGCTTCTTTATATAATTTTTGATAAAAAAGACAGTTTCCCTTATAGTAATATACTTTTGAATTATCTTTTGATGTTACTTCAGCTTTTTCTGCATATTCATAGGCAATTTTAAACATATTTTGATTATAAAATAGATCTGATAATAAAATATATGAGTTATCATCAAGTTTTCCTTTAAAATAATTTTCAAGTTTTAATTTTATTTTATCTATAGGCAATTGTTTAACCATCATTATTTGAAATGCTCTAGCTAAGGCTTGATTAAATTTAGGACTTATTTTTAATACTTTATTACAATAATACAGTGATTTATCATAGTCTCCTAAGTTAAAATAAACATTGGATAAAATATAGTATGGGCGATATGTTCCTACTCCTACTACATTGTTTAAATCTATAGGTGCTTCACCCATCTGTATGCATTTTTTTAAAGAACGAATGGCATACAGAGTTTTATTTTTACTTAAATATAAATTTCCTCTAATAAATTCAAGGTCAGTGAACTTAGGATAATACTTCAATCCCTCGTCAATGAATTTTAGTTCTCCATTATAATTAGTTAAAATTTCATTACATGAAACAATCCTTAATATAAGCTTAGAATTATAAGGAACTACTGGATTAAACTTTTCATAGCTTTTCATATAATACTTTAGTGCTTCCTGATAATTTTGCATAGCATAATATTCATTTCCCATACTAAATAGCATAAAAGAATTATTAGGATTTTCATCTAATTCTTTTTGAATTAAATTCATATTCCTTTTCCTTTTATCTTTAGATTGAATTACCTTATTTAAATATCCATAATGATGAAATCTAATATCTGCATTTTTCATAGCGTCTGGTCGTCCTAAATCACCTTTTCCAGGAATAATCTGTTCATGTATGTTTCCAACAAATTTATATCCTCTTCTATTCCTTATAAGTCTTATATTTAAATTTATTACAAAATTTGAATTTGGTTTATCACCTGCATAGCATATTGTTTCCAAAAAATATGCATTTGTATTGCTAATTTTATCATTAACTAAATTAAGAAGCTTATTTGTATCTTCTTTTTCAAATTTATCATCAGCGTCCATTATTAGAATCCAGTCTTTTGTAGCTTTTTCTAAAGCAAAATTTCTTGCGTTACTAAAACTATCATTCCATTTATAAAAAAACACTTTAGCACCAAAATTTTTAGCAATTTTAACTGTAGCATCTGTAGAGCCTGTGTCAACTATTATCATTTCATCTACAAGGTGCTCAACACTTTTTAAGCATCTACCTAACATTGCTTCTTCATTTTTTACTATCATACATAAACTTATGCTCACATTGTTCTCCTCCCTTTTATCAGCATATGTATGAGTGCTGTCAAAAAGACAGCACCAATTATTCTAAAGTCTTGCATTATAGTATGCTTGGAAACTAGCAGGACCACCTATAGAACTATAGGATAATCTTGTATAATTTAAATAGTATTTAGGGATTAATACGCCTCCATTACCACCAGCTGTAATTGTAATAGGAGTTGAAGTATCTTGAACGTAGTAAGAATCAACATCAGTTGGAGAAACTTGAAGGGATGCAAGCAGTGGAGCAGTGCTACTATTATAAATATAGTAAGAATATAGCGATTTTTGAGAACTGTCTAAAACTAATGTGGTTCCAGAATCAGGTGTTGTAATATTAACAGAAGTTGCGGCAAAAGCAACTCCAATAGTTGTTGAATTTACATTTGCGTATCCGGTTACGGTTGCGTATCCAGTTACGGTTGCGTATCCAGTTACAGATATATTACCATTTGAATCTACTGTTAGTGGGTTAAGGACACCTGTTGATGAAACACCATACATCTGTGTTTTTAAATCTGTAGCAATATTATCAAAAACATAATTATTTGGCATAAATAACTTAATCCTCCTTTAAATTATTGAAGATTTAATTTGTATAAGCCATTTTTATATTAACACCTATATTATTAAATCTTCATGTATATTAATAACAATGTAGACTATAAATCTACAAATAAATTATCTATGAATTTGATATATGAATTTTGCATCTACTTTTGCTTTATTGTTACATTTAAGCCTTATTCTATAATATTTTCCATAATATTTTGCTACTAAGGTATTTGTGCTATTTACTTTAATAACAGTTTCTGCATCCTTAACCCATTGAATCGAATCAACACTTACTTCAACAATTGCTTTAATTAAATCATTACCAATATTATGGATAAAAAATGTCCCTTGTATAATACGTTCAACATTAATGATAGGAGAGAAGGTTTCTTTAAAAAATTTCAATATAAACTTTTTTTCGATTACAGCTATATATTTTTCATTTAATCTGCAACTTGGTAATGAATAATTTATATATAACTTTGGTATATCCTCATAATGAGCAGTAAAATTTGAGACAAATGCTATCTGCGATTTTACATCCTCTTGACTTTTTATTATTATTCCTTTGTTTGAAGTTGAATTATTGTTCCAATTATAAAATAGACTAGTTAAATTAATACTTATTAAGCCATGAGCATCATTTTTTATTTTGAATTCAACTTTTTTATCATTGCATTTTGGTTGATTTTCAAATGTAGAAATTTTATCAAATTTATCTTCTAGTGCTTGTATATAAAACGTGGTTACATGATGCATACTGATTTTCTTCAAATATATTTGTAGAACTGCAAAGTTAACAACTGCTTCTTCAGGTATACTAATCATATCAAAATACAGATAACTTCTGTAAACATTTTCTCCGTCATATCCTACTATAAGCGTTGGCGACTCCACATTACTTTGAGGTTCTAAATTTGTAATTGTCATACTTTTTATGCAAGGCACTATTATTTTTTCAAGAGACATCGTTTTTCCCTCCTCCAGATCATAATATGCACGTATTAAAGAATAGTGAAAAAATTCTTACACTATCAAATTTTATAGTGGTATATTCTTTCTAAATACTCTTTAAGAAATATTTTTCTATACTTCATGTACCCATTTTCAACATTTACAAATCCAGAATCATGAATGCACCATGGCTCTTTTTGATTTGGAACAATAATTTGAAACCCTTTAATATTAAATTCCATACTTTGCGATATATCATAAAAATGCCATCCATCAAATAATTTTTTACGCCATTCAACATCATATTGTGTTATCATAATAAGTCCATCTATTGCCTCTACTAGTTCTATTTCTTTATCACATTCTTTAAATTCTAATAGTTCCATTTTTCCTGTATGAGAATCATATACTTTTCCAAATTTACGTGTAGATTCCCACCATATTCCCGATATTGGAATGCATTTTGTTCCTATACATCCAATTATTCCAATATTGCTATTTCTAAATATTGAAATAATATCATATATAAAATTTTTATTTATAATAAAAACATCTTGATGCAAATAAACCTTATATTTTGCATCACTTTGCTTCATAGCTTCATTGTATCCTGATGCCATACTTTTTGCATCATTTAATAGTATTGTATCAATACTATATCCATCTGGTATCTTTAAGCTATTTATATATTTTAAACATTCTCTATACGTCAATTCATCGTTCACACAAGAAATAAAACATATTTTTTTTCATTAGCCATTAATTTCACTCCTAATAATATCTGATAATTTTCTAACAGAATCATCTACATTCTCAAATTTAGTAAGCTATTTTAATGCAAATTTATTTTCATAACATAAAACAGCAATTTCATTTAGCACCATATCTTTTTTTATAATATCATTCTTAACAACTTCAATTACCTCTTCATAACTAAAAATTTTATTTTGTAACATTTTAACTATTTCATTTTTGCTTTCATCTATATCAATATTATTTTCAATTCTTCTAAGTGCAAATTTAAGTTTAATTTCATCAGCATTCTCAGATCTCTTATTTTTTTCATTCTTTTTCTTAGCTTTTACAATATATTGGTAAACATTAAATTGATCTTTTACTTTTGGATTTAAAATATTACTTAATTTATCTACAAATTCTTCATCATTTTTAGTTTTAGGTATAACATTAGCTGAAATTTTATTCAATTCATATCCTGCTTTGATAAACATATCGTTTATTTCATACAAAGTAAAAAATCTAATATGAGTTCTATCCAATATTCCTGCATCTTCATAATTCCATCTTCCATTTAATAATCCTCTAATTACACTATAATGCATAACATTAGGTATACTAGACAGTATTTTACCATCCTCCTTTAAATACTTTTTTATATTTTTTAATACTTTACATGGATTATACAAGTGTTCAAGAACATCTCCAAAAATTATATAATCAAAATAATTTTCATCATAACTTAAATTCTCATTTTCAACGTTTTCTGCTTTTACATCAGCAATGAGTTTAGAAATATTAGCAGAATTTTCATTTAGCTCTATCCCATGCAATTCAGCATTTTTATATCTATTTTTTATTTCTAATAGTGTCCCTCCACAAGCACATCCTATTTCAAGTACTCTTATAAGACTGTCAGATTTATCATCAATTAGTCCTAATATATCATAGCGTATTCCTGAAGAATATATTGGATCGAATCCCCATTTTTTTTTAAATTTTTCCTTATTTGTATTTAGCAATATACTATAATCACTAATATTTTGTCTAAATGAGGTACTTCCAAAATGATGTACAAATGTATCTTTGCACAATAACAGTTTATATCCCGCCTGTCTTATCCTAAATGAGTAATCATCATCTTCAAAATTTCCTGGTGTAAACCTCTCATCTAATAATCCTATTTCTCCAATGACATTTTTCTTTATTAACATACAAAATCCTACAAGTTTAATTCTTTCTTCCCATTTTTTTGAATCACTTATATTATTTTTTTTAGCAAATTCAATTAATTCATTATTATTTTTATAACCAGTCTGTATCATTTGATAATATGAGCAAAAATTTGTTATTGCCCCAACAGCCCCTATCTCTTTATTACTGTATAATGCTATTCTTAGATTTTTAAGCCAATTAGGTGTAGCAATAACATCATTATTTAATAACAATATATTTTCACCAATAGCTATTTTTATGCCTTGGTTACAGCCTTTTGGAAATCCTAAATTTTTGTCATTAAATATAGTTTTTATATCCTCTTGATTCTTTAACCATTGAATCGTACCATCATTTGAATTATTATCAATAACTATTATTTCATATCTTCCTAATTTTGTATATTTCCTTATGCTGTCTATACATGATTTTGTATATTTTAAATTATTGTATGATAATATAACAATGCTTGTCATTTTATCACAATTATTCATTAATTATCACCTACCAATTTATTTAATATTAGCTTTATGCATGATTGCAAGGTCTTGATTTTTCTAGTACTAAAGGTCTGGTTTTTTTTAATCGCTTAATTTATATCATAGGATTTTCTCATGTTATGCTTTTATTGCCTTGAATAAACAAGAAATGAAAAATAGAGGTTGTGTTAAATACATAAGCTAACATTTAAACAGACCATTACTAATGTATTGCATAAATTACTGTTTCCCAAGCTTGATCTTCTCTATACTGTCTAAGATATAATCTATATGTTTGGTCAATAGAATATATTAATTTAGGTATTTCCCACAAATCAGATATAATATGATATACACAAATAGCTAACTTAGGTTTATCATTTAAAATATGATTTTTAGCACCTTTTAAAGCATTGATTTCTTCACCTTCAATGTCCATTTTTAAAAATGTAATTTTATCCTTTATATCCTCATCTATAGAAACAATTTTAACTACATCAGTTTCTCCACTTGCATTTACTGCGCTACTAGCTGCTCCTTCTCTTGATAAAGAAATTTCACCTTTCTTTAAACCTACTCCAGCTTTTCTAACTATAATATTTTCATATTTGGATGTATTTTTCAAACAATCATCAACATTTTTAGGCGAAGGCTCATAGATATATATTTTTTTATACCTTGAATAGGTTTTTATATAACTCTTTGAAGTATCTCCTGTAAAGCCGCCACAATCAACAAAAACTTCATCTTCACTGCACTTAATTATTTTTTTATCAAAATATTGAGGATTGTGTCCATCAAAAGAATTTTTTACAAATTGCATTGAACAAGTCAATCTAAATCTACAAAGATTAGTCAATACCTGCTTTGATTCTTTATCCTGTAAATTTTTGTAAAGCCATGAATACTCTTTATAATTTTCTTTCATATCTTTTAACGTAAAATAATATGCTCCACTGGTACGCTCTTTTCCATATCCGCCCATAGGCATATTTGCTAATTTGTTTATAGGCATATTATATATTTTACTTAAATTAAATATTATATCTTCAATACTATTATCATTAATATAACTAAATATAGAATGTATATCTTTTAGATTTCTTTGTAATAAAGTAAATCTATTATTTATTGAATTTAATATACTTTTATTCCATTTTTCATAAGTAGTATTTATATTTTTTCTATACTTTTCTATAATATATTCAGAGCTGTTAAAAATTCCATTTATATAATTTATATAATAGTCTTTTAATAACATTGTTTCATTTTTTATTGACATATCTATTATGATTTCATTATTATTATTTAATATGATTACTACTGCTTTTAAATATTTTACAATTTTATCAATTAAATCAACTACATAATTGCAATCATTGCTATTTGCCAATTTTTCATTCAAAATTTCTATTTCTTTTACTATACTAGGTATATCACTGATTTCCTTTTTAGGAAATTCATTTTTATCTATTTCTAAATCATCAATCAATTCACTAGAACAAAATAATAAATATAATTTACTTATTATAATATCCCACATTCCCTCATTTTGAATATATTCTTGTATTTTATAACAATTTTTTTTCATTAATTCTTCATTTTTCGCTGCATTTTCAAGTGCATTAGTTATTTCGTTCAAGTCATTAACTGGAACTATACTGCTGTATTTTGAAATGTCACTTATACCATCCACATCAGTAGATACAATATAACATCCATGTAAACCTGCCTCTGTATATACATGAGCACAACCTTCCACTTGAGATGTCATACAAAATATTTTTGCTTTTCTATATTCATTATATAAAATATTTTTATCTTCTATCCTTCCAATTACTTTCACTTGCTTTTTAAATTTAGGATTTTGTTTATACCTCTCTAAAACAGGTAAAAATTCTTTTTCAATACTTCCTACAAGTCTTAATTCCCAATTAGGTAAATTTGCTTTCAAAAATGCTTCTATTAAAATTCCAGTTGCCTTCTGTTCACTTCCTAGCCTTCCAACAGTTAAAATTACATTTTTCTTTTCCTCATATTTAACTTTAGAAACTTTAACAAATTTATAGCAGCCATTTCTTAAATATTCAACTTTACAATTACATATAGAATTTATCATATCTTGAAGTTTTCTATCTTCTACTGTAACTAAATCACTAATTTCTAATAAATTTCTAAAATATTTTTTATTTATTATACTATTAAGCCAATATCTATTCATATCTAACTTTAAATATATTTTTCCTCTTGGATTATACATTTTATATAGTTTAGTAATTATATCATAAGACTCATAAGGACCCAGTATATAAATTATATCTATATTTTTTGCATTCTCTTCCAGATAATAATTTATATCTAATAAGTAATTTTCGGTTTTATCAATATTAATACAGTGTATACCAGACAAAAAATTTTTTACTAACTTTGCGTCTATCCCATAACTTACAATACTAGCTTCAAAACCAAATTTTTCTTTCATTAGAGTTGGTATTAAACAAACATCTTTAAATATATGGTCATAACTTAAATTAAAAACGTCTGCAGAAGCTATAAGTGCTATTCTTTTCATATCCAGCCCTCTTTCTATATAATGGATTAATTAAGCCTAATAATTTATTAGTATTATTATATGTCTTAAACACATTATTGCTACCCATACCATTCTTGGGCTTAATGACTAATTTATCCAAAATATTTATAAATAGAAATGACTTGGAAGTTTTTATGATATTCTGTTTTTACAAATTTCCAATAATCCTTCTTGCTACAATATAAAATCCGTCTAATGTAGCTAATAAAATCGTTTACATTAGTGAGTATAAACTTAAGCTATGGAAATGATGTAAATTTATAACAGTTTCTCCACCTCTTAAATATAATTCAATTTTATCATAACAGCATATCCATTATCCACTTGAAATTCATTTATACTGCAGTTTTCAATTTTAAAATGCCAGTTATATTTATAGTCTAAACCTAATACATGAGAAATAATACACCTTATTACTCCTGCATGGGTTACAATAACTATTGTTCCCATTTTATGTTTGCTAAGCAATTTATCAATATAAGCTGATACCCTTTTATGCATAAGCAAAGAACTTTCACCTTTGGGAAATTTAAAATCATAAGGAGCTTTTAGCCACATTTTATGTTCTGCTGGATATTTTTTTACTATTTCACCATATGTTAAATTATCAAACAAGCCAAAATTTATTTCTTTTAACTCATCAACTAAAACTATATTATCACTTAAAAAACTTGCTGTTTCTACTGCTCTTTTAAGTGGACTTGAAAGCACAATATCAATTTTCTCTTCATTTAATTTTTCTTTTAATTTTGAAGCCTCTTTTATTCCATTTTTATTTAAGCTTATATCAGTTACTCCAAGATACCTTTTTTGAGAATTGCCATCAGTTTCACCATGCCTTATTAAAATCAGTTTAAGCATTATATTATCCCTCCCAAATGAAGTACAATATATGCTGTTATTAAGAAAAGTGTCTGATTAATTTCACATATAGCACCTAATACATCTCCGGTAGCACCATTTATTTTCCTTGTAAAAAGCTTAGTTACAATTACAGCTGTAATAATTGGAAAAACTATTATTATATAACTGAACTTTAAGTTAACTACTAAAAAACATAAAATATAAACTATTATTCCAGCTATGAATTCCTTTATGCTGCAGTAATCAATGAAAGATTTCCCAAGGCCTTCACCTTTCCTTGCATAATCAGAAAGGCTTGCCCCTATAATTGATCCAACTCTGCCGGCAACAGGCATTAATATTATTACTATTATTATAAATTTTGAATTCATTCCACTTAAAAGAGAATAATTTAAAAGAAGTACTAATACCGATGCAAGTACTGCATTTGTTCCAACTCTGCTATCACGCATAATTTCAAGTATTCTCTCCTTTGGCCTGTTTGAAAAAATACCATCAAAGGTATCTCCAAGTCCATCCATATGGAGTCCACCTGTTAAAAATACATATTCAATTATAATGAAAACAGCACATATATTTTTTGAAAATACAAAATGAAGTGCAAAATAACTTATACCTAATATTCCACCAAGTACAAGCCCCACAAGAGGAGCAAGTACAAGACCTTTACCAAAGTCTTCATCATAAGCTTCAACTTCTAACGGTATAGGTATTGAAGTTAAAAACTGCATCATAAGTAAAAATCGTCTTATTAAAGTCTTCATTTATTTTCACTTTCCTTCTTTATTTCAACTGGAATGCCTGATACGCATAGATATACACTGCTTGCTCTTTTTGCTACAAGCTGATTTATCATACCTGAAATGTCTCTAAAAAGTCGCCCTATAGGATATTCTGGTACAAGTCCCATTCCAACTTCATTTGTAACAAAAATAAAAGGTATATCGTATAAGGTGCATATACTTAGCAGTTTTTCAAATTCATCTTTTACATAGTTTTCACATTCCTTAATCTTATCAGTACTTATATTATTTAAATCAGTGCATTTTTCAAGTAATAGATTTGAAATCATGTTTGTTATGCAGTCTAAAAGTACTCCACTTTTATCCTTTAAAATTTCTGAAGTTAACTTCTTATCAAAATCCTTATAAGCCTCCAGTGTTTTAAAGTTTGTAGGTCTTCTATCTATATGTTTTTTTATTCTATCTTTCATTTCACTGTCAAGGGCTAGAGAAGTTGCAATATACAGTATTTCACCTTTTAAAGCTTTGGCTAAACTTTCTGCATATACACTTTTGCCGCTTCTTACTCCACCTGTTACAAGTATGATTTTTCCCATATCTAAACCTCTAATCTATAGTTTATAACCTCTTTTAGTTATCATTTTGCCATCTTTTATATATGTAGTGCTGTTCCCAATAATTACAGTAGAAAGCATTCCTACTTCTTTTTCTATTTTATCAAAAGTAGAGATTGTACACAATTTAACGTCTTGGCCTTTTCTTAGAGCATTCTTTACAATACCAATAGGTGTATCAGAATTTCTATATTCTGCTATTATATCTATACATTCTTTTAAATAATTCTGTCTTCCCATGCTTCTTGGATTGTATAAAGATATTACAAAATCGCCTTCAGCTGCAAGTTTAACTCTCTTTTTTATTAAATCATAAGGAGTCATTAAATCACTTAAACTTATATTACAGCTATCATGCATTAATGGTGCACCCAAAAGTGAGGCACTGGCAATTGAAGCTGTAACTCCAGGTACTATAATTACCTCTTCATCTTTTCTCATCTCAAGAATTAGTCCTGCCATGCCATAAATTCCAGCATCGCCACTGCTTATTATTGCCACGGTTTTGTCTCTTGAAAGTTCAAGTGCCTTTTGACATCTTTCTACTTCCCCTCTCATTCCAGTTGAAAAAATTTCTTTGTCTTTAATTATATCCTTAATTAAAGCTATGTACTTTGTATATCCAACTATAATGCTGCTTTCTTCTATAGCACGTTTTGCATTTATAGTCATATTGTCTATGTCACCAGGGCCTATTCCAACTACATATAATTTACCCACAATATATCCTCCTCAATAAAGCTTTTTATCTTCTATATATTTAACAAGTTTTGAAACATTATTAAATGCGTTTGCATCACTGCTGCTGTTTCTTTCAATTATAAAAATTTTTATTTTACTGTCCAGTGCAGCCTCTATTTTTTCAATTGTCCCGCCTTGAATTCCACTGTCCTTTAAAACTATAGCTTTAGCATTAAACTGTTTTATGAATCCAACGTTTAATTCATAACCTATAGGTCCCTTAACTGCAACTATATTTTCAGTCTTTACTCCAAGTTTAAAACATTTTTCAATTACTTTAACTGATGGAAGCACCCTATGCACTATTCTTACCTTTAGATTGCTATGACAAAATTTTTCAATGTTATTGCTTCCAGTTGTATTTAAAATAACTGATTTATCATTATTCAGCTTAGAATCATTATAAATACTTTCTATAAGTTCACTATAGCCACTTATAAAAGTCACTAGCCTGTTACCTCTATATTTTTCACATACAGATGCCCTTTCATATCTTAAATATTTTATATTAAGCTCAGCACATATATCTTTGCAATTTTTTGTAACAAGAGACGCATAAGGGTGAGAAGCATCTACAAGTGTAGTTACATTATGTTTAAAAAAAAGTTCTTTTAGTTCTTCCTTTTCAAGTGGTGATGAATTTTTATATTTATAATTAAAGCCATTTAAAAGTTCACCACCATAATTTGTAGCTGTAGAAATTAAAATATCATCTGTAAATTTGTTTAAAAGTGATAGTATTTCTCTTCCTTCTACAGTTCCAAGCATAAGTCCTAACATTTTTTATCACCTTTTCTGAACATATGTGAAAAATGTTTATCATATAAAAGACTCTTATTATACTTTGAGTCAATGAAATCCCCTACAAGTATTTGGGCACATTTTGTTATGTTAGCACTTTTAACCTTTTCACTTATATCTTCTAACGTACCAATTATTATTCTCTCATCTTTCCAAGTTGCTCTTTCAACTACTGCAACAGGTACATTTCTTCCATATCCTCTTTTTAACTTCTCGCACACTTTATCTATCATACTTACAGATAAAAATATTGCCATAGAAGCACCAGTACCAGCTAACTTTTCTATATCTTCACCTTCTGGCACAGGAGTTCTTCCTTCAATTCTTGTAAGAATTACTGTCTGGCTTACCCCTGGAAGTGTAAATTCTCTTTTTATTGCTGAACAAGCAGCAGTAAAAGAGCTGACACCAGGAACTACTTCAAATTGTATATTGTTTTTTGCAAGTTCATCCATCTGCTCTTTTATTGCTCCATATATTGTAGGATCACCAGTGTGAATACGTACAACAGTTTTATTATCCTCTTGTGCATCTTTTATAACATCTATTACTTCTTCAAAATTCATTGAAGCTGAATTGTAAATTTTAACGTCATTTTTGCAAAAGTTCATATGTTCTTTACTTACTAGAGAACCTGCGTATATTACAACGTCTGCCTTTTCTAAAATTTTTCTTCCCTTTACGGTTATAAGATCCACATCTCCAGGACCTGCTCCTATAAAATAAACCATTAGTCTCTCCCCTTTATACTCTGTGAGCTATAATAAGTGACATGTAGTCACTTTCTTCTAGTATATCTTCCCTGTTTTTTAAAATATTTTCTCCTTCTCTACCAGCTCTTTTAACACATGTATAGTCAAATTTGTTTAGTTCTAAAAAATCCAGTACTTCTTTTCTCTGTTTATAAAATTTCATAATAACCACATTTTTGTTATCTCTTATCTTATTTAGTTCTGAGGCGGGAATTATTAAAAGAGATTCATTTCCAATAACAAGTGGCTCTCCTGTAAGGCTAGCAGCAGCACAAAAAGAAGGTATGCCTGGTACAGTCTCTGTGCTGTAGCCTTTTTTATTTATGTACTGAAGAAGATAAATATATGTACTATATATAAATGGATCTCCAATAGTTAAAAAAGCTACATCTTTTCCACTCTTTAATTTTTCTTCAATACACTTAAATGCCTCTTTTATATCTTCTTCCTTGTTTTTTGACATAGGAAAATATTTTATTATGACTTCTGCAGCTTCATTTATATATTCCTTTGCTATACTAAGTGCAGCACTATCTCCCTTAGGTCTTGGGCTTGGTACCACTACAACACTGCATTTTTTTAAAATTCTAACTGCTTTAACCGTTAAAAGTTCACTGTCTCCCGGTCCTACACCTATTCCGTACAATTTTGCCATATTATAAAACCCCCTACCTTTTAGCGCTTAATATATATACAGGATTATTTGCAAGAAACATATATGTCTTGCCCCTTTGCCTGCTTATCTGAACTTGACAGCATTCAGTTTTAAAATTAAGTTCTCTTAATTTCTCACTTGCCTTATATAAATTATCTACAGTTATAAAATTCATAACCATAGTACCATGCTCTTTTAATTTTTTAGCATATTCCTCTATTATTTCTTCAATATCACCACTGCTTCCACCAATAAAAATACCATCAAAGCTTTCACTTATAGTATTCTTTACGCTTAAAGCATCACCTTTTATT
>JAQUXS010000057.1 GCA_028692255.1 Clostridium sp. | reverse complement strand
AAATCCAGGAGCAAGACTTGTCTTTTTTAGAAGTGCCTCATTATCATCTTCTACTGATAAATCTTCTTTTGCAACAAATTGAAGTTCAACTTCTAAAAGAGGTTCCATAAGCTCGTCTAAAGATAGTTTATCTTCAGTTTTAAGTACTGATGACTCAACTTCTTCACCATAAAGAGGTGTATTTGAATTAAACATATCCTGTGTTTGCTTGCTAGTTAGGCTTATTTTATATGCTTTAACTGGTTCATTTTTAAGTGCATTAAAAGCATGCTGAACACTGTAAGCATCTTCTTCAGTTAAATTTGCATCTTTAAAATCTTCTAGGTTAAGTGATTCTCTCGTTTTATAGGCATTGTAAAGTTTCTGTGCTAAATTTTCAACATTTTTTTTATTCATAATTTTTCTCTCCCTTAATTTTAATTAATTTATTTTATAAAAAAGTCAGAAATATACTGTAATATTTAATTTTGCGTAAACTAAATAGACCTCAAAAAAAATTATTTTTTGACAGTATTATAGAAAAGTATTTTATTAATTTTTTAAATTTAAAATTGGTTTTATAATTTCCGAAATTATGGAAATGTTAAAGGTATTTTTGAGTATTAAATATTTGATATGATAGGAGCATTAATAATTGAAAGGGTGTTTTTGAATTCAGATTTAAAATTAAAAGAACAAAGTTTTTTATTGTTTTCTAAAGACTTCCTTGTAAACATAATTTTTACCTCCTGCACATAAATTTATTTGTTAAATTATATTATACCATTTGATGGTAACATTACAAGGCATTTATAATAAAAGATAAAATTTTCAGTTTACATTTAAAAACAGCAAAAAATAAGGTATTATTTATATAGTAGAGGGGGAGTTATAATGAAATTAGATTTTAATTGCAGCGTAGATTTTAACTATCTAAAAAGCATTGAAAATAGTGACTTTAAAATAGATACTAAAACAGTTTTATTTGTAATTGACATGAATAATGGCTTTGCTAAAAAAGGCGCTCTATACAGTGAAAGGGTTCAAAATATTATACCTGAAATAGTACACACTGTAAATACATTTGCAAACTTAAATGCACCTATTATATCATTTACAGATAGCCACAATAAGGATTCAATAGAATTTAAAGAATATCCAGAACATTGCTTAAAAAACACAGATGAATCACAATTAATAGATGAATTAGATGTTTTCAAAGATAAAATGATTGTTATTCCTAAAAATTCTACTAATGGTTTTCTAGAGGATAAAGCTCAAATTGAAATCAAAAAATTAATTGATAGTGATTACAAGAATTGGGTAGTAACAGGATGCTGCACTGATATATGCATTAAACAGTTTTCAGAAACGTTAAAAACCTATTTCAATAAAGAAAACCTTGATTTAAATGTAATAGTACCTATTACTGCAGTGGAAACCTATGATGGACCTATGCATAATGCAGATACTGTGAATTTGTTTTCTATAGCAGAAATGCACATGAACGGAATTAAAATTGTGAATAGAATCAAATGAATAGACAACAAGGAAGTTTTAAATAATGATAGAAACCAAAAAAATAATTACAAATAAAGGTATTGAATTACTGCCTCCTAATAACCAAGAAAATAATTCTACGATATTTTCTAGATTGTTAGATGATAATAAAGTTGTAGCAAGCTATAAGATGTATTGGCTGCTTGGAATTTTAGATGAAGTAAGCTCTGGTAATACTGAAATTGATTTTAAAAAGATTGTTGCTAGAATGATAGTTTATGCTTGGTATCCACATGAGCAGTATAAATTAAATTTTGGTGTATTTGATAATTTGAAGAAGCCAATTAATTACATTTCAGCAAAATATAAATTTCCATCAAACTATAATGAAGGAGAACTTTTAGAATTTTTATATAGCAATAATGATGATAGGGACTTGCATAAAATGATGAAAGAATTGACTCTTAAAGTTCCATATAGATTATTGTCACCTTTTTTTACAAATGATTTGCACAAAGTAAAAGGTAATTTAAAGGATAAATTAATAACGGAATTATCACTAAAAAGCAACATTTGTCTTTACAAAATTATTAAGGGTAAAAAAAATAAAATAATTATTAATAACTGTTGGGTAAACTACTTAAAAGAAAATTATAAGTTAATAAAAGGATGGATTTTTTATAAATTAGTACATTTTTTGCAAAAAAGAAATCCTAATATTCCAGCTGTAGTTTTTAAACTAGAAGCACCAAAAACAAGGAATTTATCAAAACCTACAGAATTGTGGAAAAAAATAATTGCAGCTAAAGGAGTATTTGATATATATACTGGTGAAGAATTTAATAATAACAATTTCAATAAACATGGATCACTAAGTATTGATCATTTTATTCCATGGAGTTTTGTTTTACATGATGAGATGTGGAATCTAGTTCCTACATTTAAAAATATTAATAGTGCCAAAAGCAACAACCTTCTACCTTATAATAATTATATTGAAGACTTTTGTGGTGCTCAATACAAAGCATTTTCATATATATGCGACAATAATGTAAAGATGGCCCTTGAAGAATATATGAATATATTAAAAATAGATAATCCATATGATTATTATAAATATAGTACAAAAGAAAATTTTAATAATACATTAAAACAAAACATTTCACCTTTATATCAAATAGCGGTAAATCAAGGTTTTGAAATAGTAGATAAAGTTTTCTAAAAAAAGTATTTAATATTATTCATATACTTTTTCTAGTACTACTCCTTTTTCAAAACCTCCGCGTTTCTTTCTCTTCTCATTTCTTGTTTTCATAAGTTCTTCTTCTGAAAAACCAAGAACGTTACTAAGTCCAAATATTACTTCCATTAAATCTGCTAGCTCTTCAATATTTTTATCTTCTGAAAATTCTTTTGCTTCTTCTTGAAGTTTTATTTCAAGTAAAGCTATTAAATCTTCTTTTTTAGCATAATGAGTATCAAATTTTTTACCTGTACTTTCTATTATTTCAGGTATATTGTCCCTTACAAGTTTATTGTATATCTTCACTTATTTTCCCTCCTCAAAAGTTTACGTATATATTTTATAGTATAGACTATAGCATAAAAATTGTATGTTTAAAATCATATTTATTTACTTTTAGTTATATAGATATTATTAAAGATATAAAAATTTATTGGAGTTATTATGCATATTAAAAGCCAATGTTCTATAAACTTTCAAGGGAATTCCAACTCACAGATATTAGCGAAAGAAACTGTCTCACTTATTAAAGAAAAAAAGTTAAAAAAACTAAATGCCATATGGCTTGAAGTTACTGGGTGTTCAGGTAACATTATATCTTTTTTAAATAGCGAAAATCCTGGATTAAACTATACTTTAAGTGAATTAATTAAATTAACTTATAACAACATGCTTATGAATTCAGAAGGGGAAAGTGCTTTTGAAATCTTTCTAGATACTCTTGATACGGAATTTATATTATTGGTGGATGGGGCTGTATCTACTAAAGAAAATGGATTATATAACATAATAGCAAGTTATAATGGAAAACCTATTACAGCACTAGAGGCAATACTTATGGCAGGAGAAAAGGCTAAATACGTTATAGCAGTAGGAACATGTGCATCTTACGGTGGTATTTCTGCTGCAAAACCAAATCCATCTTTAAGCAAAAGCGTTTCAGATGTACTAAATAATACTTCAGTTATAAAATTACCAGGATGTCCTTGTCACCCAGATTGGGTTGTTGGAACTATTGCTGCCTTAACTTATTTTCACGATATAAATTTGGATGAAGAAGGGCGCCCAATTCTATTTTACGGTTCAACTATTCATAACAATTGTACTAGAAGAGGATATTTTGATAGGGGTATCTTTGCGAAAAAATTTGGTGAAGAAGGATGTATGCTAAAACTTGGCTGTAGAGGACCTGTTACTAAAACTGATTGCCCTAGAAGGAAGTGGAATTCCTATGTGAATTGGCCCATTGGAAACAATACAAATTGCATAGGTTGTGCTAATCCCAAATTTCCAGATGGCACAGAACCTTTTATCAAATATTAGGAGGCAAAATGAAAAAAACTATTACTATTGATCCTATAACAAGAATTAGTGGGTTTTTAGAAACTAATGTTAAAGTAGAGAAAAATGTAATTGTTAATGCAAAAACGGCAGGACTGTTATTTAGAGGTTTTGAAGAAATGTTAAAAAGCAGGCAACCTTTAGATGCTGTATTTTTTACAGAGAGAATCTGTGGAATATGTTCTACAGCTCACGCAATGGCATCTACATTAGCTCTAGAAGATGCATTAAAGGTTACTATAAGTTTAAATGATTCATATATAAGAGATTTAATTCATGGATTTGAATTTATACAAAATCACATAAGGCATTTTTACAATTTGACCTTACCAAGCTATGTAAAAATGCCTGACACAAACCCATTGTTTATAAGTCAATATAATGATTACAGACTTCCACACAGTAAAAATGAAAAAATAGTAAATCACATTTTAGAAAGCATAAAATTCAGCAGACTTGCTCATGAAGGACTTGCCGTTTTAGGAGGAAAAGCACCACATTCTCATGGCATTTTCGTTGGTGGTGTTACAACTAATATAGATTCCTATAAATTTATAAAGGTGAAATCAATAATAAAAGAATTAAAAGATTTCATAAACAATACTATGTTAGAAGATTTTAAAGTAATTTCTAAATACTATTCAGACTATTTTAAAATGGGGGAAACTTATAATAATTTTATGAGCTATGGTGTTTTTGATAACTATAATGATCCTAAAATAACTTATCTGAAACCTGGAGTAATAATTAATGGCAAAAGACAAAATTTTAATAAGAACAAAATAACAGAGAATATACTTCACAGCTGGTATGTTAGTGATATTGAAAATCAAAGTCCAGAAGAAAACAATGACATTAAAGTGGATTTACAAAAGGATAAGGCATACAGTTTTATAAAATCGCCTAATTATGATGGACATTCTATGGAAGTTGGACCTTTAGCTAGAATGATACTTTGTGGCGAATACAAAGCAAAAAGTTCCTGCATGGATAGAATTGCTGCAAGAGTACTAGAAGCTAGAAAAATAATAGGCATTATGGAAGGCCTATCCCAGCATATACAATTAATCGAAAATGGGCAGAGAACATATGACATTCCAGAACGTGCTTTTGGTACAGGATTAATTGACACCACTAGAGGTGCTTTGGGTCACTTTGTGAAAATAGAAAACAAGCTTATAAAATACTACAACATTATAACCCCTACTGTATGGAATATGAGTCCCAAAAATGAAAATGGTGATTTTGGAGTTGGAGAGAAATCGTTAATTGGTACTAAAATAAAAGACTTAAAAGAGCCTGTAGAAATCGGAAGGATTATAAGGTCTTTTGATCCCTGCGTATCATGTGCAACTCATCTAATAAGTGATAACTTTGAAACTGCCTATGTTAAGGTAACTGTATGAATATTAAGGTTATTGCAATTGGAAATACGTTAATGGAGGATGATGGTGCTGCAATTATAGTAGTGGAAAAAATACAAAAAGTATTATTAAAGAATAATATAGAAGTTATAAATGCCGAAACAGATTTTGAATATTGCATTTCTTTAATAGAAGAAAATGATTTTATAATTTTCTTAGATGCAGCTTATTATAATAAAGTGCCAGGTGAATTAACCGTAATTCCAATAGAAAAGTACAACTCTAAAAAGAAATATTATACTCAGCACAGTTTAAGCATAATTGATTTAGTAAAATTATATTATAAAAATGTAAGGGGATATATTATAGGAATTGAAGTAGCTGAAGTTAATTTCAAATTAGGTCTTAGTAGAGAACTCAAGGGAAAAATTGATAGTATTTCAAAAAATGTTTTAAAGGAAATTCTATTAAAAGCTTGTACCAATTAATGATTATAAGGCAGGTGATTTTATGCATGATACATTATTATTAAATAAAATATCAGAAGAATTAGATAAATACTGCAGTGAAACTAAAATTTCAAAACTCACTAAAATTATTATTAATGTAAATAAAAGCAGTCATATTAATGCTCAAAACATAGCTCAATATCTTAAAAGTTATAATAAAGATACAGTTGATTCTTTTACAAATATACAAGTTGAAATTGAGGAGTTACCAGATCAAATAGCTATTATAAAAAGAGTAGAAGGTGAAATGGCTGATTAATGAATATAATCTCAATGATAAAAAAAGATATTTAATAAAAATATATGGCAAAGTTCAAGGCATTGGTTTTAGACCTTTTGTATACACTGAAGCTGTAAAATACAAAATTCGAGGATTTGTTAAAAATTCTAACGGACACGTTATTGTAGATGTAACAGGAAATAGAGAAGATATTAAACATTTCTTAATAAGAATTATAAAAAATCTTCCTAGTTTAGCAGTTATAGATAAAATAACATGCATTTCGTTAAATAATTTACATTATACCGACTTTAAAATAGAAAAGAGCCTAAAAAAGCAAAGTAATTTAGAAGGTTTTACATTGCAAGATTTAGCTACATGTGATCAATGTGCAAGAGATATAATTAATAAAAAAGATATCAGATATAGGTATGCCTTTACAAATTGTACAAAGTGCGGACCAAGGTATTCAGTAATAAAAGAACTTCCCTATGATAGAGAAAACACTACTATGGATACTTTTAAAATGTGCCGAAATTGCAAAGATGAATATGAAAATCCCATAGATAGAAGATTCTATTCACAAGGTAATTGCTGCAAAAACTGTGGGCCTTCATTAATTCTTATAGATAATAGAGGAAACAAGAAAAAGTGTACTGATAAAATTAATGAAACAATTAACTTAATAAAATCAGGTAAAATAATAGCAATTAAAGGCATAGGTGGATTTCATTTAGCTTGCAGCGGGAGAGATGAGGATGCTATAAGAGAACTTAGACAGAGAAAAAGAAGGCCTAATAAACCTTTGGCTATTATGATGAAAGACATTTCTACTGTCAAAAGATATTGTATTGTAAACAAAAAGGAAGAGGAAATTTTAACAAGCAATATAAGACCAATTGTACTTTTAAATAAAAAGAAAGGCATTGATCTTCCTCTTAACATAGCACCAAAACAAAATAAGCTTGGTATTATGCTTCCATATAATCCCATACATTACTTACTCATGGAAAATGATTTAGATGTAATTGTAATGACAAGCGGTAACATAAGTGGATGCCCAATGGAATATAAAAACTGCAGTGCATTTGATAATCTTAAAACTACTGCTGATTATTTCCTTATGCATAATAGAAAAATTTATGTTCCAGTTGATGATTCAGTAGTTAAAGTGTTTCAAGAAAAAGTATGTATTATAAGAATAGGCAGAGGCTATGCCCCTATGTGTGAAAAATTTAATATTAAAGATAACATTATAGCTTTGGGTTCAGAACAAAAGAATACTATATCCATTTCTAAAAATAATTATATTTATACAAGCCAATACTTAGGGGATTTAAAGGACTTAAATTATTATAAAAGTTACGAATATGTTTTAAATCATTTAGTTAAATTGCTAAATGTAAAGCCTAATGTATGGGCTGAAGATATGCATCCATTGTACATTTCAAATGAATATAATAGAAACAAGACTGGTATAAAGCTGAAAATTCAACATCATCATGCTCATATGGTTAGCTGTATGGCTGAACATAATATTTTTGAAAAGGCTATCGGTGTTATATATGACGGTACAGGCTTTGGAACAGACGGAAACATATGGGGCGGAGAATTTTTTATTGGAACAAGAGAAAATTTTAAAAGGGTAGGCCATTTCCAATATGTAGAAATTCAAGGTGGAGATAAATCTATAAAAGAACCATGGAGATGTGCTGCAAGTTATCTTCACTTTTTTAAATATCCAGTAAATAAGTTTTTAGACTGTTCTATAGAGAAAACTAAAATAGATGTAATTATAAAAGCACTAGATTCATCTTTAAACTGTTATAAATCTTCAAGTGTAGGCCGCTTTTTTGACTGCATTTCAGCTCTTTTAGGTACTAGCTTTAGTACATATGATGGAGAAGCAGCTATAAATCTAGAAAATATATTAGATAAAAATATACATGATTATTATAATTATAAAATAGTATATAAAGATAATTCCTATTTAATAGAAATTAAGGATATTATCAGAGAGGTTTTAATAGACATATGTAATAAAGTTAAGGAAAGTATAATATCTTCTAAGTTTCACAATACTATTTCAAAACTTACTTGTGACCTAGTTCTTAAGTTATCTAAGTTATATGAAATAAAAAAGGTTATTTTAAGTGGCGGAGTATTTCAAAATGAACATTTACTTAATTCTATTTATGAAATCCTTATAGATAATGGTTTAGAAGTTTTTTTTAATTGTAAAATACCAATAAATGATAGTGGAATTTCTTTTGGTCAAATTGGAATTGCAGGAGAAATATTAAGAAAGAAGGTATAGAATGTGTCTTGCTATAGCAGGTAAAATTAAATCAATTGATAAGAATTCAGCAAAAGTGGACATTATGGGAATAGAAAAAATTGTTGACGTTGAACTTATAGAAAATCCTGAAATAGACGATTTTGTTTTAATACATGCAGGTTTTGGTATAGAAAAAATTAATAGTGAATATTATGATTTTCTTCAAAAAGTATATTACGAGGAAGTAAAATATGAATAGAGAAAATATTGAAATTGACTTAGTTAACAGAATAAAAAATTATAAATTAGATAATGATTTCGTAATAATGGAAATCTGCGGCACTCATACTCAAAGCATATCAAAATTAGGCATAAGAAAATTATTCTATCCTAAAATAAGATTAGTATCAGGGCCAGGATGTCCCGTTTGTGTTACATCAGAAAGTTTTATAGATGCAGCTATTGATCTTTTAGATTATCCAAATGTTATATTAACAACCTTTGGTGATCTAATGAAGGTTAAGGGAAGTAACAGCAATTTAATAGAAGAAAGAGAAAAAGGAAAAAACATAAAAATAGTATATTCTCCATTAGATGCACTTAAAATAGCTGAAGAAAAGAAAAGTGATGAGATTGTTTTTATAGCTGTAGGGTTTGAAACTACTGCTCCATTAATTGGACTTGCTGTTAAAATGGCAAAAGAAAAGAATATTTTTAATTTTTCCATTTTAAGCAGTTTAAAAACTATGAAACCAATTATATCTAACATATTAGATGATAAAGATTGTAAAATAAATGGGATAATATGTCCAGGCCATGTAGCTGTTATAACAGGTTCTGATTACTTTACGTTTATTACAAAAGAATACGGTATTCCTGCTGTAATATCTGGCTTTTCGGGCTTAGATATTTTATCTTCCATATATTTTTTGATAAATGAAAATAATAAAACTATAAAAGGGTTTGAAAATTATTATAGGACATGCGTTTCTAAGCATGGAAATTTGCTAGCTAAAAAAATTATCAACCACTGTTTTATAAAAGGAGAGAGTATATGGAGAGGAATTGGCACATTTAAAGAATCCGGATTGTATTTAAATAAAAATTATGCACAATTTGATGCTGTAAAAAAGTTTCATTTAAAATTTAAAAATAGAGTACATAATAATTGTGTATGCAGCGAAATTATATTAGGCAAAAAATTTCCATACGATTGTAATTTATTTAGAAGAGTATGCACTCCTGAATCACCTGTTGGTCCATGCATGGTTTCATCAGAGGGAGCATGTTCTGTTTACTACAAATGGGGGTATTAGATTTTATGAAAAAAGTTATTAAATTAGTTCACGGCGATGGTGGAAAGTACACAGATGAATTAATTAAAAATATTTTTTATAAACATTTTAACAATGATATTTTAGTTAATGGTATAGATTCAGCTGTTTTTCCAATGAATAAATGTAAAATGGCTTTTACTACGGATTCTTTTATCGTAAAGCCTTTATTTTTTAGTGGAGGAAATATTGGCAAACTAGCTGTTTGTGGTACTATGAATGATTTAGCCGTGTCAGGAGCAAAACCTTTATATTTAAGTGTCGGTTTTATAATAGAAGAGGGATTTTCAATTGAAACTCTTGACTTGATAGCTAGCGAAATGGAAAAGCAATGTGAACTTTCAAAGGTAAAAATAGTAACTGGAGATACAAAAGTTGCTCAAAAGGGATGTGTAGATGGTATTTTTATAAACACTGCAGGAATGGGCATTATTGAAAATGATTACAAAATAAAAAATGTAGAAAAAGGAGATAAAATAATTGTAAGTGGAAACATAGGGGATCATGGAACTGCAATAGCCATTGATAGATACAATATAGATGTAAAAAGTAACATAAAAAGCGATTGCTCTTCTGTATATGAAGTTATAAAGGAGCTTAAAGAATATTATCCATTTATAAAAATTATGAAAGATCCTACAAGAGGCGGAGCTGCCACAATATTGAATGAGATTTCAAAGAAATCAAATTTAGGAATAGAACTTATAGAAAATACCATCCCAATTAATAGAGAAGTTATCTCATTAAATGATATGCTTGGACTGGATCCTTTATATATGGCATGCGAAGGAAGGGTGATTTTCGTAGTGAAAAATAATGTTGCGGAGAAATTTTTAAAAAAACTTAGAAGTTTAGAAAAATGTAAAGATGCCAATATTATAGGGAGTTTTAAAAAAAACACTAAAAATTTAGTGTATGTTAAAAATGCATTTGGTGGAATGCGCATTTTAAACAGCCTTGAAGGTGAAATGCTTCCAAGGATATGTTAGAGGATATATAAAGAATTAAATAATAATGTTGATATATATAAATAAGAAAAGATGTATAATTGTATATATATAGTTAAATGGATTGAATTGGAACTTATTAAATAGGTAAAACATATGATTAGACCTGGGGGAATAAAAAAATGATAAAGCTTATTGCAGCAGATATGGATGGGACACTACTTAATGAAAAACATGACATATCAAAAGAAAATTTAAAAGCTATAAAAAAGGCTCAAAAAATGGGAATACACTTTTCAATTGCCACAGGAAGAGCCTATGAAGATATTAAGCCTTTTCTTGATAAACATAACTTAGAGTGCGAATGTATAGCAGTAAATGGCGGTGAGTATAGAAATAAAAAAGGGAATATACTAAAGGTGATATCTATAGATAAAAACAAGGTACCAGATATTTTGGATATAATGGATGAAGATGGCGTTACTGTTGAAATATATACAGATAAAGGTTTTTATACTACTAACACAATGGAAGAAACTTTAATTGGAATGAAGTATAGAGTTCAAACTTTTTTCCCTGGAATAAATTCTAAAGAAATATCTAAAAAAGTTAAAGAAAATAATCACTTTGTAAATTTAAATTATATCAATAATATAGATGAATTCTTAAATACAGATGTTAAAATAGGAAAATTTATTGCTTTTCATAGCTCAGAAGATAAGATTGTGAAATTAAAAAATAAACTTGATACCATAGACGGATTGGCAGTTTCATCAAGTTTTGTAACTAATGTAGAAGTGAATGATATACAAGCCCAAAAGGGAATTATATTAGCTAAGGTAACTGAAGAAATGAACATAAAAAAGGAAGAGGTTATGGTAATTGGGGATGGAGCTAATGATTATTCAATGTTTACTGAATTTCCTACATCTTTTGCCATGGGAAATGCAATTCCACAAATAAAGAAAGCAGCAAAGTACATAACTGATACAAATGTCAATGATGGAGTTGCTAAGGCAATTTACAGGGCGTTACGAAATAACTTTTAAGATAAGAGGTGGTACATATGGAAAACAGCAAAACAAAGATATCAAGGCCTAAAATCAATGATGATTTAGATATTATAGAGCTATCAAATGAGAATGTACTAGATGAAGCTATGTTCTCTTATGGGATAATTAGTGAGTGTTCTTTAGAAAACTTAAAAGGTGACAGGCTAGAGTTTAAGCAAGTAATATTTAAGAATGCTACTTTTAATAACATAACTTTTAGAAATATAGATCTCATGGACGTAAGATTTCAAAATTGCGATTTATCGAATGTAGATTTTATTGAGGCGTCATTATATAGAGTTGAATTCACAAATTGTAAAATAATTGGCATTAATTTAAGTGAAGCAACATTAAGAAATGTAAATTTTGAAAATTGTAATGGAGAATATGCTTCTTTTAGCTATTCTAATTGTAAGCAAGTAGCCTTTGTTCAATGTCAATTACGTTCTTCTGATTTTCAGAATTCAATATTTTCAAAAATTCAATTTAATGAGTGTAATTTGTTGATGTCTCAAATGAATTTCACAAAGCTTAAGGGAATAGACTTTACTAGCTCTGAAATTGAAGGAATAGGTGTAAATATTACTGATGTTGATGGTGTTATAGTTACACCTATGCAAGCTATTTCTCTCTCTAGCCTATTAGGTCTCATTATTAAATAAAACTTTTGCTCTTATCATACTTCTAGTTCAAGAATTACCTAGGAGAAAATACCTTATTCCATTAATTAAAATTATTGGTAATTTAGTTATACTTTTATTTAAAAAGTAAATTAAATGAGTTATCATAAAAAAGGATATAAAAATTAATTAATACATAATAAAGACTACATGGAATTCAAAGATTATCTAGATCACTTCTTAAAAAAATGAAAATAGATTAGATTTAAAGGAGATGTAACATGGGATTTTTTAATACGCTAAAGGAAGTTATAACAAATAAGCCATCAACATTAAAAGAACCTACTTTTATTAAGAAAACTAGCCAAGCCAATAATCAACTTAAGGATTTACAAGAACTCTTAAATGTTGCACCAAAAGAACTACATAAACAAATAGAAAAGGATATAAAATTATTGTCCTCTGGAATTATTGGTGAAGAAAATATTGCTTATGAACTTAAGAATAGCCATATGCCAATATTAATTTTACATGATCTATATCTTAAGTATAAGGGGCTTACAGCTCAAATTGACTATGTTGTAATTGATCCTAGATTTTATATTAGTAATAGAGTGCAAAAATATGATTGGTGATATAGAAATAACAAATAACGGTGACTTCATTAAACACTTTAAAGGACCTAATGGAAAAACATATAAGAAAGAGGGTATGTACAGTCCTATTGTTCAAAATGAAAGACATGTGGAGATTATAAGAGACATACTAAAAGCTGAAAAATATTTTGGAAAAAGTGATTTTGGAATAATTAAGCATGTAGTGAACATTTCAAATCCCAGGACTGTTATAAATAGTAGATATGCTAAAAAAGAAATAAAAAAACATATAATAAAACATGATCAACTTATAATCAGGATGAAAGAATTACATAACGCAAATAAAGATGGTCACTGGTTTACAGAAGAGTGTATGTACAAGGTTGCAAATTCCTTATTAAAATTTAATGGCACATATACCATTGATTATAAGAAAAAATATGGAATTTCAATTGAGAACAAAAAAAGTAATGAAAATAAAGATGCTGCTAAAGATATAAATCTCATAAAAGAAAGTTCATTATATAAAGAATTAAAGAAATACCGTTTAATTAAGAGCAGAGAGGAAAATATTAAGCCATATTTTTTGTACAACAACTTACAGCTAGAAGCTTTAATTAAAGCCAAACCTAGAACTATAGAAGAACTTAAATCAATAAATGGATTTGCAGATATTAAATGTGAAAAGTATGGAGCAGATATTATTAAAATTGTTAAAAGTAATTATTGAGTATTTTAGATTACTAAGCTTTATAAAAAAGTAAGATATTATATACTTATATAAATGATAGATGAAAGGATTTCTAATTATGAATAAAAGTATAGAGATATGGAATTTTATAAAACCTAAAATAAGATACTTTTTTTTACTATATACTGCTTTTTTGATTTATTCAAAATATAAAAACAATCCTATACACTTAACTTTTTTAATTTTATTAGATTCTTTTCTTATTGTGTATACTTTTATAGAAATAAATAAAAATTATATACGAAATTCTGAAGATGAATATAAAAACTCTTTTTTCATAATTTCTATATTAATCTATAGTTTAATGTGGATTTTTAGCACTTGTGATAATATATATTATTTTATTTTGCTTGATGATTTGTTTCATATTAAAAATAATAAACGTCGAAATATATTTTTAATTTTTCATGCTTTAATATTTATTTTTATAATTTGTTTAAAAACGATTCAATTCAAAAATTTTTCTAATAATATTTATACTGTAGCTTTTTCGATTTTAATTTATGGACTAATTATAATAACCTTTTTTTTAATTCACAAACTTAGATGGGACAGAGACAAACTCAAAATATTAAATTCAAATTTAATTGAATATTCCTTTAAAGAAAGAGAATTCTTAATTTCAAGCGAAAGAAATAGAATTTCTCAAGAACTTCATGATTCTATAGGGCATTCACTTATGGCCCTTTCAATGAATGTAAGATATTTAAAAGCACTAAAAGACAAACAACAAATAGATGAAGAGATTGACAATATAGATATTCTAGTAAAAGAAAGTATAGATATCCTTAGAAATACTGTATACAATCTGAGAAAATTAGATGAAAATTTGAATTTTCAGCAGCAAGTGAGAGGAATAATAAAAAAATTTAATGAATTAAATATATTAAAAATCAACTTTTTTTGTAATAAATCAATAGAATGTGTATCAAGACATGTAAAGGATGTTTTGATTACAACTATAAAAGAGGGAATAACTAATGGTATAAAGCATGGTGATCCTTCAGTAATAAACATTTCTATAAAATTAGAAACTTTAAATGACGGCAATAAAATAATTAATTTAATTATTTCAAATAATGGACAAGGATGCAAAAACATAATAAAGTCAAATGGTCTTAATGGAATTACAGAAAGAGTAAAAGATATAAATGGAACTGTGGAATTTAAAAGTCCTAAAAATAAAGGGTTTATTATAGAGGTTTCAATAAAGTGGGGGGAACATTTCAAATGATTAGGGTTATGATATCAGATGATCAAGCAATTGTACGAGAAGGTTTAAAAAAAATATTAAGTTTGGATAATGAAATAGAAGTAGTATCAGAAGCATCCAATGGATATGAAGTACTTGAAAATTTAAATAAACATATTGTGGATGTAATACTTATGGATGTAAGAATGCCTAAAATGAATGGAATAAAAACCTCAAATATTGTAAAAAAAAATTATCCTAACATCAAAATTATAATACTTACAACTTTTAATGAAGATGAATATATATTTGATGGAATTAATAGTGGTATAAATGGATATCTACTTAAAGATAGTGAAATTGACTATATTATAAAAAGCATAAAAGAAGCCTTCAACAATAAAATGATGTTTGATCCAAGTGTTACTCCAAAACTTGTAAATGCTTTATCTAACAAAACTGTAAATTCTAATAAAACTGAAATTTTAGGTTTATTAACAGAGAGAGAAAGAGAGATTGTAAAACTTGTTGCTTATGGTAAAAGTAATAATGAAATCTCAAAAATTCTTTTCATTTCAGAAGGCACAGTTAAAAACTATATATCTAGAATACTTAAGAAATTAGGGTTTCAAAGAAGAACGCAATTATCAGCGCTTTTTATAAAGTAAATTTCAGATTTTAATTGAAAAAATAAGTATTTATGTTACTAAAGTAATATAAATGCTTATTTTTTTGTATAGAATATTACTTATTATATATATACCTGCTCCCGTTTTAGATATAAGTTATAAATATAAACTAATTAAAAGGGTGATGGCATGAATATCTTAACAAAGTATCTTTTAAATTCTATATTAAAAAAAAAGGGAAAAATGATTCTTATACTTTTTTCTATAACAGTAAGTACAGCTCTTTTTGTTGCCTCTCTTCAAATTTCAGAGTCTATAACTAAAAGTTACATAAATACTTTAAAAGGAACTTATGACAATTTTAATGTATCAATTAGTGCAAACTCAAAGGCTAAAAATCCACTTTTCAAAGCTTCAGATTTTAAAACTTCTGGTATAGAAGACAACTTTAAAATGGCAACTGTTAACGGCTATTTGAAAAACAACGATTCAAAAACTTTTAATATGATAGGAACCACTTTAAATGACTTTAAAAAATTCAAATCTATAAAAAGTTTAAATCTAGGATCATTTAGTGGCAATAAAATTATTATATCTAAAAAAACATCAGAAGCTCTTAAATTAAAGCTTGGAGATAAAGTTAGTTTGTATACACTTGGAACAACAAAAGAATATATAGTTTCAGCTATAGTTTCTAACAACGGATTATTTTTATCAGATACTTCTTCAAATTTTGTAGTAGTTACACCATTAAACAATGTATGTTCTATCTATGGTGAAAAGGATAAATATACTTCAATATATGCTTCTGTGAAGGACGCTTCTGAAAATGAATGGATAAAAAACTTTAACAATAAAAATGCAAATTTTACTGCAAAACTATTAGTTGACGAAAGTGAAGTGTCCTCTCAAACTTCAATTATAAAAACTTGTATGTTATTTATGCTTTGTATAGTTTTAATAATGAGCGTATTTATAATTTATAGTACTTTTAAAATTATAATAGTAGAGAGAATGTCTACTTTCGGCACTTTTTTAAGTACAGGTGCCACCAAACTAAATATTGTGATGCTTCTTTTAAGAGAAAGTTTTACTTATGGATTTATTGGTGGAGTCTTAGGTGATTTATTAAGTGCAGGTATAATTTATATAATATTAAATTTAACAAATCCACTTAAGGATGATGCCATAAAAGTAACAGTAGCATTTAATTATATATATTTTGTATATGGATTTATACTTGCACTTGTGATATCAATAATTTCCTCTATAATTCCAATTCTATCAATAAGAAAATTACCTGTAAAGGAAGTTATTTTGAATGATTTTCAAATCTCAAATAAGATATCTATTAAAAGTTTCATTATTGGAATTGTTCTTATGGTTGTATCTATAGTTTTTCATTTTTTAGGTGGAAGCATAAAAGGACAAAGACCGTATATAACTTCACTTCCAGCTTTTTTTATGGGTGTTACTTCTGTAATTATTATAATTCCAAAGTTAGTAGATATTTTTCTTTATCCTTTTGTAAAATTATTTAGAAGAGTAAATTCTACACTAATGCTTTCTACAAATAATGTGAGAACTTCTAAGATTCTTTTAAATAATATAAGGCTTATCTCAGTTTCTGTAATATCAATCATTATGATAATATCCTTTAATTTAGCTTTAAATGATATTATTACAGGAGTTTATAGAAATCTTAATTATAACTTGAATGTAACTATCAATTCAGATAATGCCAATATTCTTAAAGCTTCAAATGATATTATAGAAAATTCAAGTAATCATTGCACAATAAATAAGCGTCAATATATAGACACGACTCTAAACACAGATTCCTCTAAAGAAATAGATGTCCTTTGCGTAGAGCCTAAAAAATTTAAGAGTTTTGATGAGTATTTGACTTACAATGATAAAACTAAACAACTTAATGAACTTGACAGTAATGATGATGGAATTATTATTTCAAAAAGAATAGCAACAAGGTATAACTTAAAAGAAGGTAACAAAGTAACATTATATTTAGATAATAAAGGAGAAACTTTTAAAATCTTGTCTATAATTGATGCTAAATTTATGAATGTGGGCAATGTAAATTTAATTTCTTACAAATCAGCTTTAAAACATTTTAATATAAAGTACAGTAATGAATTCTTTATTAGTACAAACTCTTCTGTAAGTAAATTAAAAGAGACGCTCTCCAAAAAATTAAAGGGACTTCCAGTTAATATTTCTACTAAACAGGATTGTATTGATATAGATCAATCAAATTGCAAACAAATAGTAGAACTTCTAAGTATATTTTCTTACGTAACAATGATAATGGGGGGAGTTGGAATCGTTAGCAATATATACTTAAGCTTTCTTCAGAGAAAAAGGGCAATGGCAGTTTTAAGTTCAATAGGTTTAACTAAAGGCAGTAGAAGCTTTATGATATTGCTTGAAAGTTTTATTGAAACACTTATTGGACTTATAATAGGATTTATTTTATCTGGGTTAATAATCCTACTCCTTGGAGATATATTTAAATATCTTGTACTTAATATAAATTTTATATATCCATTCCATAGTATTTATTTCACAGCTTTATTTACATTTTTGCTTACTTTTATAACATCGCTGCCTGCTTTAGTAAAGAGTAAAAATTTAAAAATAATAAACCAGTTAAAATATGAATAAATTGAGGTGTATTAACTATGAATATCATTATTGAAACAAAAAATATGTGCAAATCTTTTAAATTAGCTAAGGAAAAAATAAATGTTCTAAAAAATATAAATTTAAAAATAGAAAAGGGTAAATTTGTATCTATAATGGGACCTTCAGGTTGTGGAAAATCCACTCTTCTATATCTATTAGGAGGTCTTGATGAACCTACAGAAGGTGATGTGTGTATTTTTGGAAAAGATTATTCTTTTATGAAAGAAAAACAAAAAACTATAATTAGAAGGAGAAAATTAGGTTTCGTATTTCAATTTTATAATCTTGTCCATAATTTAAATGTAGAAGACAATATACTCCTTCCTCTGCTTTTAGATGGCAAAAATCCGAAGAACTATGAAAAAAAGTTAGAGGAAATTCTCCAAATAATAGGCATGTCTAACAAACGTAAATTCACTCCACAAGAATTATCTGGTGGGCAACAGCAGAGAGTTGCAATTGCAAGAGCTTTGATATTTGATCCGGAAATAATACTTGCTGATGAACCTATTGGAAATTTGGATTCAAAATCCGGGACTGAAATAATGGAACTTTTTAGTAAAATTAATAGGGAGTTTGGGAAAACAATAGTTCAAGTTACCCACTCTAGAGAATCAGCTGATTACGGAACAAGTATTATTCAATTAAAAGATGGAGAGATTGTTTAGCAATATTTTTATATACCCAATCATGATTTCATGATTGGGTATATTTTTGATTAAAAAATATTTTAGGGGTATATTTAAAGCTTAATCTTATTTTTCAAAAATTTTATTATGTAACTTAGCGTGTAAAATTCTCTATCAAATTCAGTGGTAATTAACTTAAGCCCTTTAATTAATGTTTCTTCACTAAAGTTTTCTAAAAGAATCATAATATTTAACATATTAAGCCCGCCATCCTTTGTATCAAGAACTCTTGACTTCTTTATATATTTATTTTCCATAGCAGTTAGAATAGCAATTTTAAGTTCTTCACTAATTTCCACTTGGGGCATTTCATCAAAAACTCTTATACCTGAACTTTTAATATTTAAATTTTTAACTTTACTTAAATCAGTAGATAAAAATACGGTGTTTATAAACTTTGAATCCTTGAAATTAGCTTCTTCTAGCTTTGCTGAATCAAAAATTGCATTTTCAAAAACTGCATTTTGAAATTTACCATTTTTGAAATTGCTTCCAATGAATTCTGCGTATTTAAAACTGCATGTGAAGAAATTACAAGACTTAAAATGTGCTCCTCTAAAACTTACATAATCAAAATTTGAATTTGAAAAATCACAGTTAAAACAATTACTTCTTTCAAGATTTTTATACATGAAGTTCTTATCTCTTTTTTCAATGCTGTTGTAGTTAAAATTACCTTTAACACTTCTATTTCTAGCCATTGTTATCTCCTTTTATTTCTCTTCTTGGTATCTTAA
>JAQUXS010000118.1 GCA_028692255.1 Clostridium sp. | reverse complement strand
GCAGCTGCTGCCATAATTCCAGCAGTTAATGGGCCAAATAACTGTGCTGCAAAAGCAACAGTTAGAAATCCAAAACTAACTTGAATTATAGGTGTATTTATTGAAAAAAATCTAGTAAGAACAACATCTAATGCAATTAACAAACCAAGATAAACAAACTTTTTAGTTTTACTCATAAAAAAACGCCTCCTCTCTCTATTAATGGTTTTTTCACCACATAGAGAGGAAAGCCTCTCGCTGTGGCAGCGGAATGCAATAATTGTACCGCAACAAAAGTTTTCGTCTAATTGACAACTTCCCGTCCAACTAGCACTTAACGCACAATTACCTACTCTGCCAAATTTTAATGTGCAATAGTATTCCTATGCACACTTTATATTCTATATATTTTTCAGAAAAAGTAAAGCTTTTTATTAATGAAATTTTATATCATCTAAATTATCACATAAAAAATAGCACCGTCTATTAAACGGTGCCAAATGTTTATACTTAATGTTTCATGTTATTGGGTGTAACTATATAATATTATATAATTAAAAATAATTCTTGTAAAAATTTAATGTTTTTTGTAAAAATTGCTAAATATATTAATAAATATATATTTTTATTTATCATATTTCCTTATATACCATGTTTTTACTACTTGAGTTAAAACCACATAACATAATAATGTAACTACCAATAATGGATAGTATAATAAAGGTAATTTAACAAAACCAAAAGCACTTGCAAGAGGCGAATTTACTAAAAATATGCCAAAACACATAATTAAAATAGACATTGCCATTAAGGGCTTGCTTGCTGTACTCTGCACAAATGGTATTTTATTAGTTCTAATTACATGTATTATTAATGTCTGTGTTAATAATGATTCTAAAAACCATCCAGTCTGAAATAATGCTGGATTATTCCATGCGTGGAATATAAATAACATTATAAAATAAGTAACATAATCAAATATAGAACTAACTGGTCCTATGTGAACAATATATTTTTTTATTTCATCAACTGCCCATTTTCTTGGTTTTTCAATCCATTCTTCATCAACTGAATCTGTAGGTATTGCAGTCTGAGATATATCATAGAGTAAATTATTTGTAAGCACCTGTATAGGCATCATAGGCAAAAATGGTACAAATATGCTTGCTCCCATGACACTGAACATATTACCAAAATTTGAACTTGCAGTCATTTTAATATATTTTACTATGTTACCAAATACTCTTCTACCTTCAAGTACACCTTCTTCAAGAACTAAAAGACTATTTTCAAGAAGGATTATATCAGAGGATTCCTTTGCGATATCTACTGCTGTATCAACAGAAATCCCAACATCTGCTGACTTTAAAGCTGGTGCATCATTAATTCCATCTCCCATAAATCCAACTACATGATCTTTACTTTGTAGAACTTTTATAATTCTTTCTTTATGCATAGGGGAAAGTTTAGCAAACACTGTTGTCCTTTCTGCAATATCAGCTAACACTTCATCTGACATTTCATCAATATCACTTCCAAGCAAAATTGAATCAACAGGTAAATTTACTTCCTTACAAATCTTTTTTGTTACTATATCATTATCACCTGTAAGTATTTTAACCTCTACCTTATGCTTATGAAATTTTGAAATAGCCTCTTCAGAAGTTTTTTTAGGAGGATCCAAAAATGCCATAAATCCAAGCAGTGTTAATTCGCTTTCATCTTTAACTGAATATTCCTTTTTATAGTCTTTTGTAGTCTTGTATGCTACAGCAATTACTCTATATCCTTCTTCGTTTAATTTCGTGACAATAGTATTAATTTCTTCAGTCATTTTCCCTACAAAAGATTCCGATCCATCTTTTGTTTCATATTTATTACATAAACTTAAAACTTCTTCAACTGCTCCCTTACATATTAAAACGTCTTCCATCCTTTTGTTTCTAACTACTACTGACATTCTTTTTCTTATAAAGTCAAATGGAATTTCATCAATTTTTTCATATTTATTAGCTATATCAAAATCTTTTCCATCATCTTTATGTTCAAGTATTGCTACATCCATAAGATTCTTTAAGCCTGTCTGATAAAAACTATTAATATATCCATATTTTAAAACTCTTTGACTTTCTTTCCCATATATATTTAAATGTTTTTGTAAAACAACTTTGCCACAAGTTATTGTTCCAGTTTTGTCGGTACACAGTACATCCATTGCTCCAAAATTTTGTATAGCATTTAATTTCTTTACTATAACCTTTTTCTTGGACATAGCCAAAGCACCTTTTGAAAGATTAACAGTAACTATCATTGGCAGCATTTCAGGAGTTAATCCAACTGCAACTGCTATTGCAAATAAGAAAGCCTCCCACCAGTTTCCCTTTACAAAACCATTTATTAAAAATACAATTGGAGCTAACACAAATATAAACTTAATCATAAGCCAGGTAAAATTATTTACACCTTTATCGAAGCTTGTCATTGCCCTATCTCCAGTAATCTTGCTGCTTAACTGCCCAAAATAGGTTTTGCTTCCAGTTGTAACAACTACAGCTACAGCTGTTCCACTTTCAACATTTGAACCCATAAAACATAAATTAGAATTTTCTAGTGGATTCTTATATTCATTTTCAGTTAAAAATTTTTCTACTGGAAGTGATTCACCAGTTAAAGCTGATTGATTAATAAATAAATCCTTGGAAGATATAATTTGAACATCTGCTGGTATCATATCTCCTGATGATAAATGTACAATATCACCTGGAACTAACATTTTTAATGGTATTTCTTTTTGCAAGCCATCACGAATTACAGTAGAAGTAATATTTACCATAGCTTTAAGCTGCTCAGCAGAATTATCTGCTCTTAATTCTTGTACGAATTTTAATACCACTCCTAAAACTACCATTATGCACATAACTAAAGTTGCTCTTAAATCTCCAGTAATATAAGAGATGAAAGCTAACGCCGATAGCAAAATCACCAATGGATTTCTAATATTTTCAAACAATCTTTGAATTGTAGATTTCTTTTTCTCGCTTTTCATTTCGTTTAGACCATACTCTTTAAGCCTATTATTAGCTTCTTCTTCACTTATACCATTCAATGAAGTATTCAATTTGTTAAGAACTGGTTGAATACAACTTAAATCAATAGCATTAATGATTTTTTTTAATTCCATAACAATAACCACCTTTAGTCATTGCTATTCAAAGGGTAGCTACCCGTAAGAATAACAATTAGTATTTTATTTTTAGTCGTACTATGTCCAGGATCGTCTCCCACGAGTAACCACCTCCTATTTTAAATATTAAGACAAAATAAAAAATCTCTCCATCACAACGAATGAAGAGATTTATGCTCAACAAAAAAACGCTTGCTTTTCTCCATTCGTTGAGTTTTAGCACTACACAGCTTTGAGCATAAGTATTTGAACTTATATGAATATTGTCAGCTACATTAAGTAAAACCTTAATTCGGTAGTACCTGCTGACCCATTGGTGTCTCTCGACATTTTTGGGCAGTAGCGTATATCCATGCAGTAACCTCACCTAACGAGATATTAAATTTTATCACTTAATATATGTTATCCTTTTTTATGAAATTTGTAAACACTTTTTTGATAAATCAAGTATAATTTCTAATTGTTAATAATTATTTAATTTGATAAATTACTTTTAATGAATTAGAATATAAAAATAACTAGGAGGTCCTTTTCTTGAATTTACATATATTTTTGCAATGGCATAAACTGTTACATTTTATATTACCAATCATCATCATTTTGACATTTCATAAACGATTCGGACTATTAAAAATATGCATAATTGTATTTATGCTTGGTCTTCTTAAAGAAATTCGTGATGTTGTACTTATAGGAGACTGTTTATATGAGTCAATCGGTGATACATTCTTTAATTTAATTGGTATAACATTAGGAATTATTTTAGCTCGTATAAAAAATTAAAACAGCTGATATAAAAATTTTTACCCAGCTAACTCTTTTAGATTTTCACCAAAGTTTTTCTCATACTGCGGGCAGCCAAATCGTTTTGCAAACCACTGTACAATAAATGGGCAGAAAATTGCTGACAAAATAGCTGCACCTGCTATTTGTACAGTTGCTGACTGTACATATGGAGAAAATTTAGGTACCATTTGT